>NZ_BJMS01000091.1 GCF_006539285.1 Sporolactobacillus inulinus | reverse complement strand
AAACAGTGGCAGATAGCTGCTTGCAAAGTGGATCAGCGCTTGAATCGGCGCCGCCTGATTCAAGATTGGCGGCAGCGCGTTCGTGGCGTCAAATAAAGCCGGAATAACGGTAAAGAGCGTTGTGAATCGGTAAACGATTGGCGACTTTTTGAACAATGGGGACAGGATTGATAAGAAAATTACCGTGATTGCGAGCGGGTACAAAAGCATTAAGATCGGCAGTGACCAGTTGATAATCTGCGTTAATCCGACATTGGCAATGATGAATGAAATCAAACAGGTCAATCGCAGGAACGCTAAATAACTGATCCGCGGGAACTGCTTATGGAAATCCTGGGCAAAGGCGGTGACCAGCCCCATCGCCGTGGTGAGACAAGTGACGGTCGCTAACGTGGCTAAGATGGCGCTGCCCACTGCGCCCATATAATGATTGGCAATTTGGCCGAAAGCGATCCCGCCATTTTCCGAAAGTTTGAAGTGTGCCAAACTCATTGCACCGATCACAATAAGGCCAAGGTAAATGAGTGCTTCCAAACTGATGCAGATGATTCCGGATTTTGCCGTTGCCGCAGCAATCGATTTGGGATTGCGGACGCCCATCAGCTTAATGGAAGTCACGATCGTGACACCGAAGGCGAGGCCGGCTAGGGCATCCATTGTATTATAGCCTTCGAGAAAACCATTTGTCAGCGCAGCGTGAATGTAGTCGGTGCTGATTGCTGCTTGTCCGGCGTCCCCCATTGGCTTAAGAAATGCGACGAAGAAAATAATGAAGAGCAGGACTAAGAAAAGGGGATTCAGCAGTTTGCCGATGACGTCAATTATATGTGACTCGCTGCGCGACAAGAAATAGGTCAGCGCGAAAAAGATGGCCGAGTAGACGAGCAGCCAGATCCATTTGTGGTCTGCCGAAACATAAGGAGCAAAACCAAGTTCAAACGGTACGGTTGCGGTACGCGGCGTGGCGAACAGAGGCCCCAGTGTGGCGTGAACCAAAATCAAAAAGATCAGGGCGTAATGATGGCCGATTGGTCGCGCAACATCGTAAATGCCTTCACTTTTGGTGATGCTGATGGCAATGATCGAAAGTAGCGGCAGCAGTGTGCCGGAAAGTAGGAAACCGATGGCGGCGGGAAGCCAATTGCTGCCCGCCAGTTGGCCAAGATGCAGCGGGAAAATTAAATTGCCGGCACCGAAAAACATGCCGAAAAGCAGTGATCCGATCGTTAGATAATGAATGAATGTCAGCTTAGGTTGCTGATTCTCTGTGTTCATGTGTAAACTCCTCCTTATTAGAGTCTGTTCAAAAAGGAGGACAAAAAGAGCCGAGAAGATCAAGGAAGCGCAGTTTCGAGCACCAGAGCGTATGCAAATAATACGTGAGGAGCGGAGAAACAAGCTGAGACAGAGATTCGACAGCAATTTTTCCCGGACTTTTTGAACACCTCTATAAAAATAAAAACGTCCTCTAAAAGCATCATCATGCTTTTAAAGGACGTTGGTTACGCGTTACCACCTTTATTTACGGCCGCCATCACTGGCTGCCGCCTCACCACGTACTGCCGCTATTCGGCAAGACGCTGGCATGTTAACGGGTGCTGCCGTTGAAAACTTCATTCGTCGAATGTCGCATTCACCGCTCAAGGGCTACCTTCACTTTTTATCGACACCTGCTCCCTTTTCACCGGTAGAAGCTCGCTAAAAGGCTCGATAAAAGCTACTCTCCCTATCATTGCATTGATTTATTCACGAATTTGAGAGTGGTTTCACTTTATACTCTTTTTTCAAAACTGTCAATAGCTTGCGATTGAAAATTTAGCGGTTTGTGTTTAATGGATGAGCTGCTGTGGACGGCTATTCATAAATGAAAGCGGACACATTTGGAAATCTGTCCATTACAATGTAACCGTATACAAGTTAAGATAAACATGTGGAAAATGAAAGGGGGCAGACAAAGTGAAAAAAATCATGAATAAACCGGAGCAGGCTGTTGATGAAATGGTTCAGGGGATTGTGTCTGCGGGATGTGGTCAATTGAAAAATATCCCTGAAACAGGTGTGATCTATCGTTCGGAACTGCCCAAAGACAAAGTCGCTTTAGTCAGTGGCGGTGGTAGCGGTCATGAGCCGACACACGCCGGATTTGTCGGGGACGGAATCCTTGCGGCGGCGGTTTGCGGATCGGTATTTACGTCACCGACTCCGGATCAGATTTATGAAGCGATTAAACAGGTGGATCAGGGGAAAGGTGTTTTTCTCGTTATTAAAAATTACTCAGGCGATGTGATGAATTTCGAAATGGCCAAAGATTTGGCCGAAGCCGATGGTATCCGTGTTGAATCCGTTGTCGTTGATGATGATATTGCGGTCGAGGACAGTACCTATACCGAAGGGAAACGCGGAGTTGCCGGAACGGTGTTCGTTCATAAAATCCTTGGTGCCGAAGCAGCAAGAGGGACGACTATAGATGAAATGAAAGCGGTTGCCGACCGGATCGTCCCCAATATCAAGACACTGGGCGTCGCGCTTAAAGCGGCGACGGTTCCTGAAGTCGGCAAACCGGGCTTCGAATTAGGGGACACCGAAATTGAATTTGGCGTCGGCATACACGGCGAGCCCGGCTACAGACGTGAATCACTGAAAACCTCGCGTGAATTAGCTGAAGAAATTGTCTCTAAATTGAAGAACGCTTTTCAATGGTCTGAAGGCGAACATTATGCGGTACTCGTTAATGGACTGGGTGCCACACCGTTGATGGAACAATACATTTTCTGGCAGGATGCGGAGAAATTACTGAAGAAAGACGGCCTCTTGATTGATTTTATCAAAGTAGGCAGTTTGACGACCTCGCTAGATATGGAAGGACTTTCGCTGACGCTCTGTAAATTGGAAGATGCGCGCTGGCTGGAGAACTTGAAATGGGAAACGCACACACTCGCATGGTAAAGGGAGATGATGTTAATGGTAGATAAAATTAAAAAATGGTTGGAACTGTTTGCAGCGCAGTTGCATGAAAAGAAAACGTATCTGAGTGAGTTAGATAGCGCGATTGGCGATGGGGATCACGGGAACAACATGGCACGAGGCGCGGACTTTTTATTAAAAAGTTTGGATCAGTCGGGTGACACGTCGGCTGTATTTAAAAACGCGGCGATGGCTCTCCTCTCCAAAGTCGGAGGGGCTTCAGGACCGCTGTACGGTTCGGCTTTGCTCGCGCTCTCGAAAAAAGCGGGTGAAACCGATGACCGCAGTGAATGGATTGCGGCGGGAGCGGAAGCCATCGCTCATCGCGGAAAATCCGAAGCCGGTGATAAGACGATGCTGGATGTTTGGCTGCCGGTTCAGAAAGCACTGGCGGACGGTACATTAACGCATGAGAAAATTGATGCCTTTGTAGCCGAAACCAAAAGTTTGAAAGCAAAAAAAGGCAGAGCTTCGTATCTGGGCGATCGTTCGGTTGGCCATATTGACCCAGGTGCCCAATCAAGTGGTTATCTGTTCCATGCCTTCTTGGAAGCTGGTGCTGATCATGCCTGAGATTGGTATCCTCTTAGTCTCTCATGTTCGTGAAATCGGTGATGGTGTGTTGCGGCTGCTTAAGGAAGTCGCCGGGGATGTGACGATTAAAGCTGCAGCAGGCACAGAAGACAATGGTGTTGGGACAAGTTTTGATCGGATCAATGAAGCCGTTACGTCGTTTGAAGAGCCGCGCATTTGGGCATTTTACGACCTGGGGAGCGCAAAGATGAATCTAGATCTCGTTAGCGAGACAACAGATAAAAACCTGGAGATTCAGGATGTTTCTTTTGTCGAAGGCGCTTATGTTGCCGCGGCGATGCTTCAGGCGAATGCTTCGGAAGATTCGATACACTCAGAATTGAAACCGCTTAAAATAAAATGAATGATCGCGTCGTAAACGCTGTTTGAAATACGAGTACGCGTGAGCGTAGCAAAACAAGTGGAAGTCTATGTACCCTCTCTGCGGGAGAAGCGAACAATGGGAGCACTGCAAACCTTGCAGTCGGGAGACCGGTCGGGATGATTCGTGTCACCCGCAAAAAGTCGCTGGATGCCGACCCATACCATCTAATAACTGGTGAAAGAGGAGGAAGTTATTATGGAAAAAGTTTTTGTCAGCCCAAGCCGTTATGTACAAGGGAAAGATGTATTCAAGAAAGCGGATCAGTATGTGAAAAAGTTAGGCGATTTAGCGCTTGTCGTTGCCGATGAAACCGTGTGGAAGGCTGCTGCTGAAGCCTTCTCCGCTCAGCTTAAAAAAGGTGGAATCGAAGTTGTCAAAGAAGTCTTTCAAGGCGAATGCAGCATTAATGAAATCAATCGACTGACGGAGTCCGGAAAGGCAAAAAAAGTGAATGTGGTGATCGGACTTGGCGGCGGGAAAACGCTAGATACGGTGAAGGCAGTCGCGGATCATCTGGATACTCCGGTTGTTTGCGCACCGACCGTAGCCTCCGCCGATGCACCAACGGCAGGCCTGTCTGTAATCTATACTGATGACGGTGCTTTTGAAAGCTATTTGTTCTATGATAAGAATCCGGAACTCGTTATTGTTGATACGCGGATTATTGCTGAATCGCCGCATCGGATGCTTGTTTCGGGTATTTCAGATGCACTGGCCACCTGGATTGAAGCGCGTGCGGTTGCTGAAGGGCATAATAATACCATGTCCGGCAAACAACCGACGTTGGCAGGTAAGGCAATTGCGGAAACCTGCGAAAAAGTGCTCTTCGATTATGCGCTTCCTGCGATTGAAGCGAACCAAAAGAAAATTGTTACACCGGCACTTGAAGCGATTGTCGAAGCGAACACGCTGCTCAGCGGTCTAGGTTTCGAAGATGGCGGACTTGGCGCAGCCCATGCGATTCATAACGGATTTACCGCTTTGACCGGTGATATTCACCACCTGACGCACGGAGAAAAGGTAGCGTATGGTGCGCTGACTCAGCTTGTTCTTGAGAATAAGCCGTTTGATGAGCTGGAACGCTACATTGGCTTTTATCTCAAACTTGGTTTGCCAACCTCACTTAAAGAAATTCATCTTGAAAAAGCGACGGATGAAGAACTTTACAAGGTCGGTGAAAAGGCGACGGCTCCTGGAGAGACGATCCATCAAATGCCGTTTGCGATTACGGCAGATGATGTGGTCCAAGCAATCAAAGGTGTCGATGCGTATGTCAAAGACTATAAATCTCGCCATGGTTGGTCTGTCGAGAGCAAGAAGGAATTACTAGCAATGGACTAACCGAGTTTCTTCGAAGCCATGCTCTTTGTCTGCTAATCTAGAATGATCAACAAAAGAACCTCGGCCAAATGCCGGGGTTTTCATAACTGACTGACCAATTGTTAGCCGCGTCTTTGATGCTGCGACAGATCTTGCGCGGATTGAAACGCCTGATCCAAGAGCCGTACAATACGCTTGGCGATGATCTTCGGTTTTTCCGGACAAGAGTCATTCAGCCACTTAATGGCTACGCCAACAATGGCATAACTGTAAAAGTCGCTCAAAAAATCGGCGAAATCGTTTGTTAGGGATAAATCGCCGTTATCGTCCAACTCGTCAATCCAATGGCGAATCAAAAGTTTCGTCTGCTCAAGTAAATAGTCGCTGAGTGAATTCTGGCTGGTAAATTCAAGGACTTTTATATAGAAATTCTGATTCTCATAGAGGTAGGTGAAGATGCGTTCAATGATCATTGCTGTATTTTCATAGTTCATATAATCCTGGATATTTTCGATTGCTTCTTCATAATAGATCCAGGAAACCAATTCATATTTATCCTTAAAATAATTGTAGAAGGTTTGTCTGCGCATGTGGCAATGACGCATGATGTCTCGAACCGTTACTTTTTCAAACGATTCCTTTTTCAAAAGTTCTCTTAATGCAGTGGCAATCGTTTTTTTGGTGATTAGTGATCCTGTCATCGGTTCAGCTTCGCCTCCGAACACTCCTATTTAAATTATACCATTGGGGAATTGACGCGGACTAGTAAAAGCGTAACAATACAGGTAAAAGAGAGGGATCGCTACGGTGAAAAAGATTATTAATCATAAAGCAGACATCATTGAAGATATGTTTCAAGGCATTGCCTTTAATTATCAGGATTTGTTAACACGTATTGGGCGGACGGGCATCTTCTATTCAAAAAAGTGGGCACGTGATCGGGTTGCGGTGATTGGTGGGGGCGGAAGCGGGCATGAACCGACCGATACCGGATATGTCGGAGATGGGATGCTGACAGCAGCGGTGTGCGGGGAGCTGTTTACCCCGCCAAAAGCAGAATTAATAACCAGGGCCATTAAAGAGGTCGCTGGACCTGAAGGCGTTCTTCTCGTTGTGAAAAATTTCAAAGCGGACATTGAAGCATTTAATCAAGCCGCACAGTGGGCAAAGCAAGAAGGCATTCCTGTTGAAATGGTTATTGTTGCAGATGATATTTCAACAGAGCGTCTGGATCGCAAAACCTACGCGTTGACGCGAAGAGGCGTTGCCGGTACGGTCTTCGTTCAGAAAATAATTGGCGCAGCCGCTGCATCCGGATTGCGTTTGCCTGAATTGAAGAATTTAGGCGACCAAGTGGTTGAAGCGACAAAAACACTGGGGGTTGCTCTGTCGCCCTCCACCATAACCAATCAAGATAAAGTTCTGTTTTCATTACAAGAAGACGAAATTTATTTTGGCATCGGGATTCACGGAGAGCCGGGTTACCGGATTGAGAAGATGCATTCCTCAGAACGACTGGCGATTGAACTGATGAATAAGCTGAAAAATGCGTTTGCATGGAAAAAAGGGGAAACATTTGCAATCATGGTCAATGGCCTTGGCTCGACGCCGCTTATGGATCAGTTTATTTTTGTTAATGATGTGGGTCGGCTGATCGGGTTGTATGGACTAAAAACCCCGATCAGAAAAACAGGCAACTATATGACTTCAAATGATATGTACGGCATTTCGCTAACGTTCCTTCGTCTCGCTGATCCGCAATGGTTGCGTTACCTGCAAATGCCAACGGATGCTTATGCATGGAAATAAAACCGATGCAACAGATCGTTGCTTTGCTTCCACTTAGCCGGAAAAGTCATGCTTAAACAGCAAACAGGTGGGGCAGTCTTTCTTTTAAAATGATTGTAAGAAGGCCTGACTCTGTCCTTGCAGAATTCATTTGGCTGCTGTTATGATAGAACAAAAGGAGGTGGGCGATTATGGCTGAGGAATTGAGCATGATCATGCAGGCGATTAGAGAAGTTGACGCGAACGTTAAAAGCATGCGCGTTGAAATGGACGAGATGAAACAAGATATCACAGAGATGAAGCAAGACATCTCAGAGATTAAACGTGATCTGAAAAAAACGAATCGGCGAATGGATGACATGTATGAGGATCTGTCCGATCAAATTAAAATGGTACATGATGAACATTGGGAAACTCGTAAAGAGGTTCAGAAGATCAAAAAGAAAATCGGTATGTAATTTCGGCCTTTCTTCTTCTGCGAATGAATCCTTTCTAACTTATGAACACACCTTCATCCACGTTATTATATGTTTAATCTCTTTTCTGCAAGGATTTAATCCACAATACTTCAATATGAATAGATTCACCTTTTAAATTAAAATATGGCTGTAGCCCTTTCACGCTCCATCATTCCTTTTTAGCGTCACCGTCGTTCCTTTGTCAATTTCGGAGTCAACATGGATGCTTAATGAGAGCCGACCCGTGACTTCTTTTGCAAGGAAGAAACCGAGGCCGGTTGCTTTTTTGTCGCGGCGCCCGTTGTAACCGGTGAAGCCGTGTTCGAATAGGCGTGGCAGATCTTCTTTTAAGATACCGATACCGGTGTCGCTGATTTGAATCGATTTTGCTTTGATTTGGATGCTGACGTTGCCTTGTTTCGTGTATTTGACGCTATTACTGATGATTTGCTCAAGGGCGAAGCCAAGCCACTTTTCGTCTGTCGTCCAGGTCGCATCGCCATCAACGGTGACACTCAGTCCTTTCCTAATGAACAGTGGGGCGAACTTGCGCACGATTGACTGAACGAGCGGCTTCATGGGCACTTTGGTAAAGCGATAATCGGTTTGCTCGTGGTTCAAGCGCAGGTAATGCAGCAGCATCTCCAAATAGTTTTCCAATTGAAACGTTTGCTCTTTCAACTCGACTTGGGTAAAATCACCGGTTTGTCCCATCAAATTGAGGACAGAGAGGGGCACCTTCATCTGATGGCTCCATATGCGCACCACATCGGTTAAGTCGTCATCAAAGTGTTTGACCGCGGCAATTTTCGTTTCGTAGTACTCTTTTTGTTCCTCGAGCAACTTCAGCATATCTTTTTCTGCTTGCGACTGCGGGCTTAAGTCAACCTGAGGAATGACTTGCTGGAGCCGTTGGTGGTGGCGGCGTTGAAATTGGTAATAGTCATAGCCGCTAAAAATGATCAGAACGGTCATGCCAAACAGCAAACTCGACCAGAACGTGCGCATGGGTAGACCACGCAGAGAAAAGGTCAGACTGATGACCACGACGATCACGAAGACGGCATAAATAAAATGCTTTCGTTCACGCCAGTACATAGCCGACACCTCGCACCGTTCCGATGTAATCAAAGCCAATCGCATGCAGCTTCTTGCGCATTCGAGCAATGTTGACGTGCAGAGCATTAGCATCAATGTATTCATCCGATTCCCAGAGCTTTGCAAGCAGTAGCTCTTTGGTCACCGTTTGGTTGGGCTGTTCGAAGAAGGTGCGCAGTAGCTTAGCCTCGGTTGGCGTCAAAACCGCTTTATCCGTCCCCTTTTTCACTTCGGTACCTTCCAAGACGAAGCCGTTGAACGTCAATTGTGCTTGAGAAAAGCTGTAGGTTCGGCGCATCAGTGCATTGATTTTAGCCTTCAACACGTCGACTGAGAACGGTTTGGTGACGTAATCGTCGGCGCCCATATTCATGGCCATGACTTGGTTCATTTCATCATCTGCCGAACTGAGAAAAAGGATTGGGGTTGTTGCGTGCTTGCGAATTTCGGTCGTCCAGTAAAACCCGTTAAAATAGGGTAGGGTAATGTCCATCAGAATTAAATCCGGAGTCTCGGCTTCAATTTCTTGACGGACGCTGCGAAAATTCTGTACGGAAACAACCGTATATGCATTCAGCGCAGAAGCGAGTTGTTTCACAATCGCTGCGTCGTCTTCCACAATAAAGACTTTAGTCATTAGAACTTCTCCCCTAGTGATTGTTATACTCATTCTACTGATTTTTTTGAAAAGGGACAAATGCGAAAAGAAGGAGCTCAAACAATCAATGATGAGACTCCTTCTCGGTTTCGAGCACCAACGCCGTCAGCCGTAACGCAGCACGGGCACCGTTTTCGGGCGATTAGCGTTCCACAATTCGGTAATAGGCGCGGCTCGTTTGTTTATAAATGATGTAGTAAATTGCAGCAACGACGGCGATTGTACCGATGCTTGTCAGCAGCAGTAAGCCGAAGCGTGTCGCGCCAAATAAGCTGATCAATTTTTGAATCATGATGAAGGCAAAGCCGAAATGGACAATTGCAACGGCGATCGGCATGAAAAAGACGAGCAGCACTTGTGAGCGAATCGTTTGCCGCACTTCCTCGCCGCTCAAACCGACTTCTTGCAGGATTTCGAAGCTGCGTTTATCCTGTTCTCCTTCAGAAATTTGTTTGTAGTAAATGATTAGTGCAGTACCGAGAATAAAGGTGAACCCCAGAACCAGGCCAATGAAGAGGAAGCCACCTGCAAAAGAGATGAGTTGCTGGTGCATGTCGTCATAGCGGTCCACGGTCGGAGGCATACCGGCAAGCGTTTTTTCTTCACCGCGGTCATCCTGCTCGATTTTCGTCTTTGAGTCGTTAGTACGCCGAATCGGAGCGTCTCCATTCACGCGATAGTCGGATAAAGTAGTTTGAAGTTTCTTGGCATCGTTTCCCGTTAGATCGGCGCTGATGGTCGTATCAAAACCAAGCGGATAATGATTGCCTGCTGCTTTGGTTGCATCGTCGAGCACGGGCTGAATCGTCTCTTTTGTATTCACGATCAGGATCAGCCAATTGGATGCCATCCTACTGGTTGATGGGAAATTGTGAATGCCGATAATCGTTTGTTTGATTTTAAACGTATGGTTCCCAAACATAACCTGATCCTCGTTAAAGCTGCCGACCGCCGGGTAGGCAATGGCTTCATTTCCGCGCAGATGAACCGGGTTTCCAGTCAATGCGGTATAGGTTTCTGCAGTCATGAAGTTCACGGTCGTCAGTTTGGCAAGGTTTTGTTTATTCTCGAATTTGCCATTGTTCATCGCCCCGACGATGCTGTTCGATAGTTCGTAAACGACCGGATTGCTCACCTTTATTCCGTTTTTTTCAGCAACCTGATCAACGAGTTCAGTGCTTCGTTGCTGCGTTGTATTGACGTTGATGATCGTGTTGCGAACGAAGTAGTCGTTCAGAAATCCATTGATACTGGAAAAGAGGCCAACCGTTGTGGCTAAGGTGACGAACGTCATCGTGACCAAGATCGTTATATTTGCCAGTCCAACCGCATTTTGTTTCATGCGATACAGCATGCTTGAAACGGTAATGAAGTGTTTTGGCTGATAGTAATAGCCTTTATTTTTCTTCTGCCGTTTGAGCAGCCAAATCGTGAAGCTCATGTAGAACAGCAGCGTGCCGAAGATGACAAACAGTACGGCGATAAAGAATTTTGTTAGAGCATCGAGCGGCGAGGCAACCGTTACGGCAAGGTAATAGCCAATGGCCAGTGAGACAAGGCCGAGCAGGGCGAGAATGCCGCGTGACTTGGGCTCTTTTTCTCCTTTGCTTGCATTTTTGAGCAATTCCAGACTGGACTGGCGACGGATCGAGAAGCTGCTGATGATCATCAAGAGCAGATAGATACACGCAAAAAGAACCGTCACAATCCCAACTGCAAGCGGACTCCACTGCAAGTCGAAATAGTTTTCACCTACCAGGTTAATTAAGATGAGGTATAAGAATTTGGCCAATATAATGCCAAGAATGGTTCCGGAAACCACGGTCACAAGGAACATCATCAGCAGTTCCAGTATGGAAATACGGACAATCTGCCGTTTTTTCAGACCGAGAATATTGTAGAGTCCAAATTCTTTTGTGCGTCTTTTAAGTAGAAAACGATAACTATAAATCATAAAGATGGTCGCAAAGATGGTCAAAACGATCAATCCTAAGCTCAGCAGCAGCGCGAAGTTTCCCCAACCCTGCAGCTTTTTCAAGCTTGGACTCAGCAAAATCGTTGCGAGCATTAGATTCATAAGAAACATTACAACACTTGAAAGTGCAAAGGGGAGAAAATTGCTCATCGATTGACGTATGTTGCGACCGGCTAATTTCACGTAAAACACTTCATCTCACCTCCGTGCCCAGCAGGTTCGTCATTGTCATGCTGACCTCTTGCATGAAATCGGCGGCTTCTCGATTTGCGCGGTAAAGCTGATGAAAGATGCGGCCGTCTTTAATAAACAACACGCGTTTTGCATGACTTGCGGCAATCGCCGAGTGCGTCACCATCAGAATGGTTTGCCCCATTTCATTGATATCCTCAAGAAGGGAGAGCAGCCCCTCGCTATTCTTGAAGTCGAGCGCTGCAGTCGGTTCATCGGCGAGAACAAGTTCCGGCTCGGTGATCAGTGCGCGGGCGATCGCCACGCGCTGTTTCTGCCCGCCGGATAACTCGAAAGGCTGCTTGTTCAGCAGATCGCCGATGTTTAATTTGGGTGCTAGTTTTTCTAAGCGCTGTTCCATCACGCGCACTTTTTGGCGTCCAAGGACGAGCGGCAAGAAAATATTGTCGCGCACCGACAGGGTATCGAGCAGATTGAAGTCCTGAAAAATAAACCCTAAATGGGTGCGGCGAAACTCCGCCAGTTTGTTTTCCTTAATTTTTGTGACGTCCTGACCATTCAGGATCACAGACCCCGACGTCGGTTTTTCAAGCGTCGCCAATGTGTTCAGCAAGGTTGTTTTCCCCGAACCGCTTTCCCCCATAATGGCGATGTACTCGCCGTCCTCGACACTAAAGGTTACATCATGCAAGGCAACGGTTTTTTCTTTACTGAATCGTGTCTGAAAAATTTTCTGCAAATGATTGACTTGTAGCAACATCGTGATCGCTCCTCAACATTAATTTATCGGATGTGTCTAGTATACAAGGGTTTGCGCGGCGCTTGCTTACAGTTCCAAGGCCGCGGCTTACAGATCTGTAAGGTTGCTCTCAGACAGACTGCGGATACATGTTCACTTGGTCAAATGCAGGAATCATTTCTCTTTCTGAAGAATAGAGT
Organism: Sporolactobacillus inulinus; assembly: GCF_006539285.1. Classification (GTDB taxonomy): domain Bacteria; phylum Bacillota; class Bacilli; order Bacillales; family Sporolactobacillaceae; genus Sporolactobacillus; species Sporolactobacillus inulinus. Next base: position 519 of record NZ_BJMS01000091.1, on the reverse strand, counting down.
AAGGGAGAGGTGTTGCGACTTGCAAGCGACTGAAATTCCACGATTTAACTTTATTGAATGGCAAAAGGATCAAAACGCCGGCCCCAAAGAGCATTTTTATTTCGTGACAACGGATGTGAATGAGGCGGTTGATCATTACCTCCATAGGCTTCGTGAACACCATCCGTTTTATATGACGATTAGTTCGGTTGACGGCCGCATCTGTTTTGCGCGGGCCAATGGGCTAAGCAGCGATAAGACCAAGCCGAGGATGATTCATATGAATCCAGATTTAAACCAAAAAATAGACGACGATACATGGTTTACACACCAATTTATGAAAACGATCGAGAGAAAATTAAGTTTGATTCGTCCTGTGGCAGCCGAATAGGGCCTGACTTTTTTAGTTAACAAGATTCATGCACGAAACACGAGACGTAAGGCACGAAAAAAGAGTCTTAGAGCGCCAGCTTTAAGACTCTTTTCTTCTTACAGGAAAAGAAAGTATAAGATTTTGCCCATTCTTCAAACCAATAGCCC
>NZ_BJMS01000090.1 GCF_006539285.1 Sporolactobacillus inulinus | reverse complement strand
TTATCTTATCAAGAAAAAAGATCACGATGCTGACCTTGACTCCCCTACTCATTGGATTCCTTACTGGATTTTATTTGACTATCGTTCATACACCACTATGGATCAGTATAATGTCCTGTTTGATTCTCAGTGGTTGTTTGCAATGCATCATTTGGTTATGTCAGTTTTTATTACATAAATGATAAATTTTTATAAAATCTGAATAATATATCACAACTTCTCGCTCTATTTCACTTTTATACTAAATGTATTAAGTGATTGGAGGTGTAGTTATGACTGTAAAAATCCCGAAAGGAAAACCGATTTATGCGTTCAGCAAAGATAATGCGCCAGTTGCACATGTGAAACCCAATGAAGAAGTAATCATTGAAACCTATGACTGCTTTGAAGATCAAGTGAAGTCGGAAAATACAAATTATGATTCAATTGATTGGGAGCGTGTCAATCCCGCAACCGGGCCCCTCTATATCGACGGAGCAGAGCCGGGCAAAGTCTTAGCCGTCCATATTGAGAAAATAACGATAAAAAGCAAAGGTGTTCTGGCAACCGGCAAGGATCTGGGCACGTTGGGTCATCGATTAGACGAACTTTCGTTCAAAATTGCTCCGATTCAAGACGACCAAGTCCTTTTTAATGAAAAAATCAAGATTCCCTTTCGGAAAATGATTGGTGTCATTGGAGTAGCTCCACTAGAAGGCTCAATTAATTGTGGAACACCTGGCACGCATGGTGGAAATATGGACACAACGCTGATTACAGAAAAGACTACGCTGTACTTCCCGATTTACCATAAAGGCGCATTATTTGGCTTGGGAGATATGCATGCTGCCATGGGAGACGGTGAAATTGGCGTCTCAGGAGTAGAAATCGCTGGTTCGGCAACCGTTCGGTTCGAAGTCAGGGATGACCTCAAAATCGATACCCCGTTGCTATCAAATGAAAAGGGCATCGCTGTCATTGCATCGGAGAGCACTTTGGATTCAGCTGCACAACAGAGTGTTGAAAAAATGATTGATCTGTTATCTGAATATGTCGATCTCAATCTTGCCGATTTAACCATGCTCATGAGTGCAATCGGGGATGTCCAAGTTTCTCAGATTGTCGATCCAAAACGTACGGCTCGTTTCTTCGTTCCTAGATGGTTCCTTGACTTATACAACATTCATACAATTTAAAACAAGAGGTGAACATATTGGCGACAAATATTGAGAGAAAAAGCGAATACAAACAGGAATTGAATCGTGCGCTTTCATTTACCGACTTATTAGTTTATGGACTTATTTTTATGGTCCCCATTGCTCCATTCGGAATTTACGGTCAGATTGCGATCGGATCGCACGGTATGGTTGCACTCGCTTATGCCATTGGCATGATCGGTATGCTTTTCACTGCACTGAGCTATTCGAAAATGTCACAAGCCATCCCCATTGCCGGGTCAGTCTATTCATATGCACAAAGAGGACTGAACGATAATGTTGGTTTCATCGCGGGCTGGCTTATTCTGCTCGATTATATTTTTATTCCAGCACTTCTTTATCTCGTTAGCGCCGTTGCACTTGCCGACATTATCCCGCAAATTCCAATTATTGTCTGGCTCGTCATTTTTATTGGATCAAATACATTAATTAATATTCGCGGCATTGTTTTTACAGCAAAAACCAATAAAATAATTCTCATACTTGAATTTATCGTGTTGGCTATTTTTATAGTCATCGGAATTACTGCCATTACACAACATGTAAATGGTGCAACATTCAGTTTCAAACCACTATTTAATCCTACAGAATTTTCACTACCTACCGTAATGGGGGCTGTTTCCATTGCTGTATTGAGTTTTCTTGGCTTTGATGCGATCTCAACACTCTCAGAAGAATCAAAGGGCGGAAAAAAAGCGGTTGGACGCGCAACCGTACTCTCGCTAATTCTTGTCGGTGTATTATTTATTATTCAAACATGGGTAGCTGCACTCATATTCCCAGACTATCATGCATTCAAAAATCCGGATACTGCATTTTACCAAGTGGCAGGAATTGCAGGCGGAGACTGGCTCAGAATTGTGACAATCGTTGCCACAGCCGTGTCATGGGGAATTGCCGATGCGCTTGTCGCTCAAACAGCAATCTCGCGCATTCTCTACAGCATGGCGCGTGATCGAAAACTGCCACATGTTCTCGCCAAAGTACATCCTAAGTATAAAACACCTTATATCAGCACCATTCTAGTTGCCGTAATTTCGCTGATTGTAACAACAATCTTTGCCTCACAGATCGGTAAGCTTGCTTCGGTTGTTAATTTCGGAGCTTTATCTTCTTTCCTGATCCTGCACATTGCAGTGATTAACTTTTACTTAAGAAAGAAACAGAGCAAACAATATTTTAAGTACTTAGTTATGCCGCTCATCGGATTCTGTGTTATTGGCTTCGTTTGGTGGAATCTCGATTCTCTTGCTAAGACCCTTGGTTTTACTTGGCTTGCTATTGGCATTGTTTACCTGATTTTCCTTAAGATTTTTGGTAAAAACGTAGAAATCACGGATGATCTTTCCTGATCAAATTATTGTGAAGAATAAACCAGGCTACTTATGCTTGGTTTATTTTTGTTACTGGAGGTTTGGCAATATGAGAAGTCCCAATATAGAAACGTTGAAAAACATCCTATCTATGTATCACCTAACGATGGAGGATGACGAGATTAGAGCGTATCAGCAGTTAATTAAAGAAAATATGCTTGGCTCTTATGAAGTAGTGGATCAGATGATTGATCAGGATCTGCCAGTTAACTATAAACGCTCTCCAGGGTATCGCCCCTCTATACAGGAAAATCCGTTTAATGCTTGGTATTGGAAAACCGAAGTTGACCATGCAAAACAAGGAAAACTTGCTGGTAAAAAAATCGCTCTGAAAGATAATGTTAGTCTTGCAGGCGTACCAATGATGAATGGATCTAAAGTACTTGAAGGCTTTATTCCGCAAATTGATGCAACGATCGTTACTCGGATCCTAGATGAAGCGGGTGAAATATTAGGAAAATCCGTTTGCGAAAGCTTCTGCTGTGACTGCAGTAGTTTTACTTCGGATACAGGACCTGTTCTTAATCCCTATAACATCGCCTACTCGGCTGGCGGATCATCGAGCGGAAGTGCAGTCTTGGTTGCAACAGGAGAAGTAGATATGGCAATCGGTTGCGACCAAACCGGTTCAATCCGAATGCCCAGTGCCTGGTGTGGTATTCTTGGACTTAAACCAACTTGGGGACTAGTTCCCTACACGGGTATTTTCCCCGTTGATATCACCTTAGATCATGTGGGCCCAATGGCACGAAAGACTGAGGACTTGGCGCAGCTTCTAGAAGTGATTGCAGGTCCGGATGGTCTTGATCCACGTCAATATTTCTTTCAAAAAAAATCTTATATAAATCGTTTAACTGATACCATTGAAGGGATGAACATTGGAATTGTTGCCGAGGGATTCAATTGGTCGTTTTCTGAAGAAGATGTCGATCAAATGGTGCTTGACGCTGCCAACTCCTTTCAAAAATCAGGTGCCAGAGTCGAACATGTTTCAGTGGCGATGCATCGCGAAGGCATCCACTTATCAAACATAATTAATACTGAAGGGACTGCCGTTCAAATGTTTCGTGGGAACGCACTGGGGACAAGCTGGAAAGGTTATCACCAAACTCAGTTGCTGGACTCATTTGCAAAAGGTATGGCAGCTCATGCAGATGACTTATCAGCTGCTGCGAAAATTACCATCCTAACCGGACAATATATGCAGCAAGCCTACCATGGCAGATACTACGCTAAGGCTCAAAATCTAGGCAGAAAATTAAGAATGGACTATGATCGAGCTCTTCAAAGATACGACATTTTAATTATGCCAACGGTTCCTTACAAAGCGACAAGGCTGCCCCAAAAGGATGCTCGTCTTGAAGAACAGATCAAACGATCGTTTGGAGTAGATACAAATACAGGTGTATTCAACGTTACTGGTCATCCTGCACTAAACGTTCCATGCGGATACTCGAACAGATTGCCTGTAGGAATGATGCTAATCGGGAGATATGGAGAAGAAGATACACTTTTAAAAGCTGCGCATGCTTATGAAAAAATGACGAACTACACGTACACGAAATCGGTCAACAGTAAAGATATGAAAAAAGAAAATAATCAATAAGTGAATGTGCCAAACAACGAGCAGCTGACTCTATGAATTTAGGCTGCTCGTTGTTTACATGGAAAATAAGTCCATCGAATCCTCCTATTTTAGATAGCACACAATTTCACATTAAATCGCTTTGATAAATCACTCAAACCTTGTGTAGCTCCTCCTCCGAATTAGCGGCAAAATAAAATTATTCATCTCCACGATGATTTCAAACGATCATCATGTAAAATTACATCTACTAACAAACTCAATTTTAATTGTCCTGAACGACGTTTTACAGCGGCATTGTTTAGTGACCTTAAGGGTCGCATTCATCCCCAAAAAACACCCGACACGATTCCGTACAGTGTCGGGTGGAAAAACGCTCATATTAATTTTGTTGTTGATGCATGAATATCATTTTTTTACCGGATAGCCATAAATGGAGCCATCTTTGATTTTGATTTCGTCCTCCCATGGTAATTTATAGGCGTCATTTGCTAGGTCTCGGATATAGGTGTACGGGTTTTTCTTGACGCCGCCGGGGGTTGCGACGTAGCCTCGTGTTCCGAGGTTGTAGATATTGTTTTCGAGACCCCAATCTAATCGCGCTTGATCTGCGAGGTGCGGATAGACCTCTGCGGTGACGATTTCATAGGGGTTTCGGTGGCCTTGTGCCAAAGTCGTTCCGTCGAAGTTGCACACTTGTCCTTCGCCAAAATAATAGAAGGTGCCGTCATAGCCGGCCAGATTAACCGATAGGGTATACATGAGATTCTGCCATGCGTTGGAGCGGTTGGTTAGGATCCATTGATCATTGACCTGAGTACTGTATCCCGAGATACGGATCAGCACATTGGCCCCCTTATAAGCGGCTTCTCTTGCGATTTCCGGGAACATTCCGTCGTGGCAGATGCACACAGACAGAACGCTTCCGCCAGGACCTTTGCAGACAGGCAGGCCCAGATTTCCCGCCTGCCATGGTTCAACAGGTACCCAAGGGTTAAGCTTACGATATTTTAGAATGATCTCTCCTTCAGGATCAATGATGATCGAGGTGTTAAAAGGCGCTCCGCCCTCCGGATCTTTTTCCATAATCGAGAAAACACCATAGACGCCCGCATCTTGGCAGGCCTTTGCAAAAATATCCGTTTCCGGACCCGGTACGGAGCAGAGGAACTCGTCTGTGGTCCACTTCTTCGTATTCAGTCCTTGGGTGCTGTATTCAGGGAAGACGATCAGTTCGACACCCGGATAACCGGATTTTGTCGCATGAAGGATTTTGACGATTTGTTTGACCTGTTTGTCAATATCTTCACGTGAGTTAACAACTGGTACAGGATATTGAATTAAAGCACTCAGAAATCCATCTGTAGGTTTTGTCATACTTCCAATGCTGCCCATATTTGATCTCTCCTTAATGTTTACAATTTTCTTGTTATCAGTGTGCTTGCTTTCCAAGATCAGCTAAAACCTTATCTGTTTTACACATATCATGACAGTTTTTTTCAAGACTACAGCATAGTGAGCAAATCATGCCTCCGTGAAAAGGACAGTAGGTCATATCTTCTTTTTCATAGTCATACTGGCAAACGGAGCATGTATACGTTGCAACATCATCCGTTCCTGAATGGTGGTGATGAACATGATGCAGTGATTCCTGAACCGTTGCTGCAAGTTCGATTCCAGAGGGATGCATTGGATTCTCTCTGGCAATATAATATTTTCCCTTTGTGGCAAGGGCAATAATGGGAACTAGAACGAACGAGAGAATCAGCGCAACGAAAGGTGAGAAGGCTTGCATCGTTCCCCCTAAGAGGCCAAAATAAGCAACGATGGAAACAATTGAAGCAATAATCATTGAGCCAAATCCTACAGGGTTAAAATTGTGCAGATGCCCTCTTTTAAACTCAATATAATCCGGACTGATCTTCAGCAGCCTTTTATTAATCACAAGATCAGAAACAATTGCGGCAATCCAAGCTACAGCAACGTTTGCGTAGAATCCTAGAATGGTGTTTAGAAAGTTAAACATGCCGATTTCCATAATCGTAAGTGCAATCGCGACTTGAAGAAAAAGCCAGGCCACTCGTCCCGGATGAAAATGAAAGAGGCGCGAGAAGAAGTTCGACCAGGATAAGGAACCTGAGTAGGCATTGGTCACTTGTATCTTTAACTGAGAGAGAATAACGAAGAGCGTCGCAATCGTTAACGCGAGAAAAGCATTGGGAATAATCGTTCCAAATCCATGGATAAATTGTTGAATCGGCTCCACCGCATTTGTGAGACCAACTGTGGGTGCAATGTAGGATGCATACAATGAACCACAAAGCATATTAAAGGCTCCAAGAATTACCCAACCCGGACCTGAGAGAATGACCACCCAAAGCCAGCTTTTTCGATTCTTTTCAGTGCGATTGGGCATGAAGCGCAGGTAGTCAACCTGCTCGCCGATCTGAGAGATTAAGGACAAGACAACACCCGCTGCCATGCCGGAATAGAGCGGGTTAAACGATGCACCCGTGGTCTTGTCACCACCAAAGTGGGTCCACGCTGCCAAAGATTCCGGATGGGTGGTAAGAATACCGATGAGCGGAGCAACCATTAAAATGATCCATAAAGGCTGCGTCCACGATTGTAATCGTGAAAGAAGCGTCATACCAAAAGTAACCAAGGGAATGACCACCAGTGCTCCAATCAGATAACCGACAGCAAGAGGCATGTGAAAGTAAATCTCAAAGGCTTGTGCGAGAATCGATCCTTCCGTTGCAAAATAGATGAATGTGAAGGTGGCGTATACGAGTGATGTCAGCGTTGATCCAAGATAACCGAATCCCGCTCCGCGTGTCAGCAAATCCATATCGACATTGTATTTCGCTGAATAATAGGCAATCGGAATACCGGTTAGAAAAATAACTGCTGCGGCAATGAGAATGCCCCAGAATGCACTTGAGAAGCCATACGCGGTGGTCACGGAGGCACCAATCGCAAAGTTGGCAAGAAAGGCAATTCCGCCAAGCGCAGAATTAGCTACTGATGACTGAGAAAAGGTTCGAAACGATCGTGGTGCGTAACGGAGCGCATAGTCCTCGAGCACCGGATTATTTACCCATTTATTGAATTTTCTGGTTGCATGATCAGAAGATGTCTGTTCCATGATTCATTCCCCCCTCTTTCTGTACTTTTTATTTTTAAAAGCAACCCATTGAATTACTTGTTCAGCAGATGACCCGTCGCTTGTTCCTCACTCGGCTGCTCCGGAGCATCTCGTGTTAGTGACTCACAGATTTGCTTGGCTTTATCCGGATCTTCCGACCAGATCTTGTAGAACGAATACGGACTCGTTGCGACACCATCTTTAACTGCGGAATAACCGCGATGAGTTAAATTATAGAGATGATTCTCTGCCGTCCAGTTTCTTCTTGCTCGGCGGATCGCAGAGATCGATAGTTCCGCGTAGGTCACTTCATCTGGAGCAGAACCGCACTCCGCTAACGTCGTCCCATCAAAATCGATGATATTCGAGTGACCAAAGTAGTAATAAAGCTTGTCCCGCCCAGCCATATTGGCAACGGCAAAATAAACATTATTTTCCCACGCGCGGACGCTGGCCACTTTGATTTGCTGTTCTTTGGATGGATACATATAACCTTGGATGCGAACGACCAGTTCGGCCCCTTTCATAACCGTATCGCGCACAATTTCCGGTATATTAGAGTCATAGCAGACATTGGCGCCAATCATCAGACCCTTTGGTCCCTTCACGACCATGGTCTGATCGCCCGGGTACCACGGTTCTTTCGGTACCCAAGGATTGATTTTGTGGAAATTAAGCTTAATTTCTCCCTGATCATCGATCAGAATAAAACAATTAAACGGATTTCCGTTTGGATTAATTTCCCCGGTAATTGAAAAAACGCCCCAGACTTTATTCTTTCTGCACGCCTCACAAAAAATATCCGTTTCAGGACCGGGAACCGTCGTGCACAGTTCTCGCCACTTGGTTGGATGGAATCCTTGTGTCGAATACTCCGGGAACACAATTAAATCCAGACCAGGATAGCCCATCTTTGTCCCTTCGACAAAGTCAGCAATCCGCTGACAATTATCCAGCACTTCTTTTTTTGATTCCAAGACAGGCACACGATAGTTCACCACAGCAACTCCGACCGTATCACTCGAACTAGAAATAGATCCAACTGGCATAAAATCATTCCTCCTATGAATTTTTAGTGTTAGCTAAACTTACGAAACACCCAAGCGTGGTTCAGGGCAAATGAACAAAATGAATCTCGAATCCCACTCACCGCTCCATCGTTTAAAAAATAAGAGGGGATCATCCAACATCATCCATTTTGACTAAATGGAATATTGTGAATTTTGCATGTGCAAGTTTTCCACTTGCTTATGATCAGTATCAGTAGGGCGAAATCGATAGATATCATATATACCTGAAAGATGAGCGACTCCTTGAAATATGTAAGCTGCTGTCCTTTACTGAATATCGTTGTCGATATTCGCCCCTCCTGCTCCCGTAAATTAATTCATTAATGGCTCTAGTCGGATGAACAAATTTCATTGGCCCACTGAAACTTTCTCTTTTTCAATGCTTGATATTAATCATTTTCTTGGAAATGTCCTCTCAAACTCATCTTCATTTTCTACCTCAAAAAGTAGCGCCTCACCTCCAAAAATGTAGCAGGAAAAATAATTCCCATCATTCTATTTTTTTAAATCTGCAACTCGTGCACCATCTCTTTTCTTTTTAATGGTTATATAATTCTAAAAATTTAATACAATCAGTATTATATCGTAAATAAAATATATTTCAATACCTTATATCGTTATTTACGTATTTTATTTGCTGTTTCTTCTATATCTTCAACTTACATGCCAGATATAATTAATTTAGGTGATTATTATGGAAATCGGAGCTCGAATTAGAAACATTCGTAAGTCAAAAGAAATAAAATTGACAGATATTGCAAAAAAGGCATATATATCACAGTCCTATTTAAGCGATATCGAAAAGGGACGTACAATGCCCTCAATTGATAAACTCAGTTCTATATGCACAGCTCTAGAAATATCTTTAGGTGATTTTTTTGGACAAGAATATCATCTTTCTTCAGACATGATTCAGTTGATGGATAATGTAAAAAAATTAACGGATAAAGAACGTCAATATCTCAATACGTTTATCGAAGAAATACTGAAAAGAAATTAAACACGCGGAATGCTTTCTCAAAACAAATCCAGCCGATACAAAAAAGGTCGATCCAAAACACAAGCGATAGGTGATGGATCGGCTTTTTATACTTTCAGCTTTCATTTTCATTCTCATTCTCTATTGCTGATGAAGGCGCAATAGTCATAATGGCAGGGCATTTAATATCGAATCATGTCGATCACTTGTGTTTTCGTAAAATTTCAATGCCCTTTTAGGCATTTCGCCCGTATTCATCAATTGGTCACACTTTGTATACTAGAGACAAATAAAAACAATGAACCTTCATCGCTTGTTCCTTCCAGAGACACATCGCGTTGCATTCCTTGATCATCAATCCCATTGAACAGTTCCTATTCTGAAGGTGATAAAATGAGAGTAACCATAGGCGGCTCCGGCTCAGCCGGCGATACACAAACCTACGATGCCAAATCCCTAATCACAGCCGCCAAAGCACATGCCAGACATTACCAAACGTTGCGCGATCAATTCCATAACTTACGCACCGCATTCCAGCAGATCGCTGGACTCGACTCCGATTTTCAAGGCAAGGGTGCAGAAGCAATCAAACGCTTTTATTCAGGACAGATCAATGTCGTCGATGCCTGGCTGCGGCTGATTGATAAGAAGATTGCCTATTTCCAAGGTGTTTCCGGTTCAATCGAAGATAAGCATTTTGGCGGAGACACAGCGATTCACGTCCCCTTCTTAAACGAGGACCTTTCCATGAGCTACGCGCGTTCCAAGGAAATGGTACGCGAGCAGCGTGATGACATCGCCAAGATTCTGAGCAGTATATCGGATCTGGTACCGATCAACGTCTTTTCGAACCACGACGTCGATCAGACTTTAGATGCCGCAGATAAAAAACGCGCACAAACGGCGCTTGATGTTCAAGACCTAGATCAATCTTTGACCAACGAATACCGTCAAATTACTGAAGACCTGCCGCACATCCAAGCACTCTATGAAGCATTGATCCACGCAACCCGTCAAGGCGCGGACGTGCAGCCGATGCATTTCAAAGCCACCGCCTATCATAAACGTGAAATCTACCAAGTTCAGGATGAAATGCAGGAAGAAACGCGAACGTATTTGGAGATCAAACAGCAGCAGGAACAGGCGCGTCACGTGTCGAAAAAAGACACACAGCCCGTCAATCGCCAGTTGGCAAACGCAACCAAAGCGGTGATCATGGATCAAGAAATTCAATATGGCTTGCGCGATGGCGCAAAAGATGCGGTCAAAGACACCGTCCTCGGCATATGGGAAGCAGCAACTCATCCGGTCGAAACGCTCAAAGGCACTTGGCACGCAGCGACCCACCCGATCCAAACGGCTAACCTCATCAAAAACGCGTTAGTTCAGTCGTTTGATAAAGAGATGGTGCACGGCAATGCCTACACACGCACGAGATGGGTCACCTACGCCTTTACCACGCTGGCAACCGCTGCTGTCGGTACCAAAGGTGTTGACAAAATCAGCAAAGTAGCCAAATCTGGAAAAATGGGCGAAGTCGCCGGTAAAGCACGCAACACCATAAAAACAACACGAACCAAGGGTACAGAATGGGTTAATCACAACCTGGATCAATGGGGAACCCCTCTCCTGCCCCGCACGCAGTTTGCGGACGGTCCGGTACCCTACAATGTGATTGATTCCAAAGGATTAAGAAACAAACTGGAGTAGCTGCCAGATCGTACTGCCCCACCCCCCCGATCAAATCGATCATGTGCGAAGCTTGATTCAGCAAGCGTCTGTAAAGAATGTTGACGCTGTGTCACAAGATCCACAATACACTTTAGAAACGATGAAGCACAATCATGGAATAGTGAATAAACATGGAAAGGCTGTTGGATATCACCACGAAAGCATGATGGGAGGAGAAATAGTCCCAGGCACTGAAAAAGTTCCTGACAAAAACGGAGTTTATATGGCAAAAGTTAAGATTGATAATGTAAGAAAAATAGCAGATTCAAGTTTCTTTCAAAAGACTGGAACCGTGCTGAAGTACTAAGGGCTATTGATGAAGCCTACCAATCTAGGAAACCTATTCGGTTAAATAAATATCGAGGAATCACTTCATCGGGTATTAAAATCGAAATGTACTTAAATAAAGATGGTTCCATTGCAACTGCGTATCCATTATATAAAAAATAATTGAGCGGGTGAAGAAAATTTATGAAGTATTCATATGAATTTAAAAAAGATCCTTTTGGTGATTTAGGAATAACTTTGCCGGAAGAAATTAGTCTTTTCACAGATTTCATTGAAAATATCGCTTCAGAGGAACAAGTAGATGAATATATAGGATACATCGATAAAGTCTTAAACGGAACATATGAAAACTTTGAAATTGAATTGAATGCAAACAATGTACTCATAAAAAAAGAAGTAACGATTGTTGAAAATCCTTTTCAAATTGAAGCTCCTTGCAAGAACACGATTGAAACTGGAGAGTTTAAAGAATTATTACAAGTTTGGCGAAGTAAAATTCCAGAAATATTCAAAGATTAAATGCTACATTCGAAGAATTATTCGAAAGTGGTATGTCTTTGGAAGAAGAACATATCCTTATTTTGAAGGCGACCATCAGAATAGGCCACTCGTGCCAAAAAATAGGCCAGGAGGGTAAGCTAACAATCGGATTGTCCCTCCTGGCCTTCATTTATACAATTAGGCGTTGATCGAGATAGTCGTCAATCATTTTAAACGAGCTCATCGTTACTGATCGTTTCGTTGCTATTAAAAATTGCTTCGATCAACGTGTCTGAAAGGCGGTTCTCAAAGTCGTCCTCCATATCTCGCATGAAATAGTAGACTGCCAGACGGTACTCGACTTCCTCAGGGATCATCGTGCATCACCGCTGATACCATAACGTTCGCGCATGGACTTGCTGCCATCGATCACGATGGAATATGAATCATGAACAATCCGATCCAGAATGGCATCGGCGATTTGGGCATTGCCCAGTTTACTGTGCTATCCCTTCGGTTCAAACTGAGAACAGAAGATCGTTGAAGTTCGGTGTAATCGCCGCTCAATCAGTTCCAGAATGAAAGTCGATTGCTCCAACGATAGCTCGGTCAATAGCCATTCGTCAATATTCCTAGAATATAAAGCAGCAATAGGATATTGGGTAAGAGCTATCCACAAAGCTATAACTCGTTTCCTAATCCACCCAGCGGAACGCTATCATATTTGACATAAATATCGTTTTAAATATACCCCACTTCGTCATTCAAAAATCCCCCACCTAATTTAGTCGGCTTTGGGGAACGGACGAGCGGTTAACTCAACTGTTGCTACTCCACCCAGGCTTTGGTTTCCTTCAATCGATAAGAGTTGCCATTCATATAACTGACTGTGATGAATATTGAAATTTAATAAATGGAGAACTGATTATTGGAAAAATAGAGCAAATGATTTTTAATAAGGAACCGGAGGATAAAAAATGAGCCTTGTAACTTATCAGAAAGCAAAACAAGTTATTCAGACCAATGAAGATATCGCTGACTTTATTGGTGGAAGGACAAATGAACTAATAAAATTTGCTGAAGAAAAGCTCGATGTAACGTTTACTGGGTTATATTTAAACTATTTACAAACTTTTGGAGCAGGAAACTTTGGGGGTCAAGAAATTTATGGGATAATTAATGACGATTTTGAAAATTCTTCCGTTCCAGATGCAATTTGGTACACTTTATCTGAAAGAAAAGCGATTAATCTCCCAAATAATCTTCTTATTATCTACGATACTGGGAGTGATGAACTTTTTTGTTTAGATTTTAAC
>NZ_BJMS01000089.1 GCF_006539285.1 Sporolactobacillus inulinus | reverse complement strand
CAGAATGATCTTGGGTAACTTAAAGGCCGTTCTTGCGTATACATATGCGGCATAAGCGCTGTGGAAATGCTAGGCGAATAACGCGTCATCCACATGCTTTTTTGTGCGGATTTCATGCATGTAATCATTGCAAATCCACCCATTTTTGCGCAACAAAAAAAACATAAAAAAAATCATTCAAAAGGCTTCTATTGTCTTGAGCATACTGCTACAATGTTCTGGTTGACTTAGGAACTTAGGAGCCTTTAAGCGGATGAGTCTTCTCAATTATCGTTCACAATGAAAGGAGCGCTTTACCATGCGCCAATTTACTTTTGCCTCTTGTGCATTGTATTTTTTGACCGGATTGACGGCTATTTCTATCGGATCTGTGATGCCCGAACTTTTAAGTTATTACCATGCTTCATACACAATTGGTGGAAGACTGATTTTTGTTGGTGCTATGGGATTCCTTGCAGGCGTTCTGCTGACTTCATATCTCAATCGCCGCTTTCATCCGAAAGTGTTGCTGACCCTTTCCGCTTTGTTGATTGCTACGGCTCAATTCAGCATTTTAGTATTGCCGCCGTTTCCATTGTTTATGGCTCTTTATTTTCTGAACAGCGTTGGATCGGCTTCAATCGGTATCGTCGTTGCCACTATGTTCATTGAAGTGTTTATCGGGCGCCAGGCGGTAGCGATGAGCTATCTTGAAGTGTCGTTCGGACTCGGTGCTTTTACAATGCCGCTTCTTGCCAGTTTCTTTATCGCCCATGACATCTGGCGTTATCTGTTCGTCATCACCGCCGTGCTCGCTGTGCTCCTTGCCATTGTCTGGACGCGCATTTCTTACTCGAAAACCATGGTCGATACTCGCGAGCCCCTGGACGCATCGGGTTCAAGTGACACTCAGCGACCGCTTAGCATTCAATTAAAATGGGTCGTTCTGAGTTTCTTCGGCTTGATCGTCTTCCTTTATGGCGGGCTTGAAGGCAGTCTGAACAACTTTATGTCGTCAATCTTTATGAACTATTTAAATCAGGCCGCTTATTACGCATCAATCAGTGTTGGCATTTTTTGGGGAGCCATGGTTATTGGCCGTGCAGCAACTGCATTTGTCATCCGCAGGCTCACCTATAGCAAATTTCTACTGATGAGTATCTGCGGCACGATCGTCTCGCTGCTCTTCTTCATTCTCTTGAAAAATGCGCTGACAGGCTACATTTTTGTTGGCACACTGGGCCTGATGATGTCCGGAATTTACTCGATCACTTTAGTCTACGCAAACTACTCAATCCCAAACAGCGCACACTTGGTAACGCCAATTATCTCGGGACTATCCGGACTAGGTTCCGCCGTGTTCCCAGCTGCTACCGGATTCGCACTTGATCGTGCGGGTGTCGCCATGACCTTGTGGTATATCGTTGGCATCGCCATTGCTTATCTCATCTTCCTGTTGGTGATTAACCAACTGCGCAGTGGTCGTATCAAATTTAATTGGCATCTTCGTCGTGCCCAGCCTGCCTTCGCAGGACGCCGCACGCGCTATAAATAAATTCAACTTGAATAAATGAAAAACCCGTGTGGATCATCATCCGCACGGGTTTTTCATTCAGCCTGGGGCAACATATCCCGCCTGTTCATGATGAACCTCCCGCCTTCATCCCCAATAAATTGTGAGAGGAGGAGGAGCGAGTAATGGGCGGGCAAACTCAGGCAGTTGATTATGCCTTCATCAATGCACTGGGGACGATCAGTGCAGCTATAGGTGCCACACCGTCCATAACGCTTCCGGAAGAGATAAAAAATGGTCTGGATGTCGTGGGCAACGCCTTGCAGGCGACCGGGAACGGACTGGATGCGAACATTAGCGAGGGTCTGGATGCGGTCGGTGGCACCATGCAAAGCTTCGGCAACGGACTCGTCATCTATGGGTCCATAGCCGTGCAACCGCAACAAGATAATCTGCGATCGACTACGATCGGCAATATGCTTCAGGCACTCGGAGGATCGTTGTCGCTGCAGTCGGATCTGGAAACGGAGGAACACAATCGCGCAACCGCACTCTCGATCATTGGCAACTTGTTACAGATTGCCGGCAATTCACTTCAGTCGGTTTCAACGATTCTTCAGATCAATCAAACCTCAGACGAAGCCAAGACGGACCAACTTAACGTGACCGGCAGTTGGGTACAAGCTATTGGTGCATCGCTCTCCTTTCTAGCTGCCTATGATCGGGCAACAACAATCTCCTTTGAGTCACGTGACACCGGTCACTTCATTCCTTCTTCCGCCAGCCTAATGGACTGAACCTGGGCATGCTTATTCATGTTGAACTCGAGCTTCATTTCATTCTTGTGATCAACATAGCCAATGATTTGCCCGCCCTCGCGTATATTAAATGAATAATAATCAGTGCCGTAGTGGCGAATCACCTGTTCTTTGCTGTCCCCGATTTGAATCTCTCGATAGGTTTTGAGCGGATTACTTGGGCGAAAAGAAAATGACGGCAAGGCAGGCAATGGGTCTGAAAACACATTGCCAAGGCGCACGCGCTGCATTTTAAGCAGATAAAAGGCGGCAATCCGCCCCTTGTGCGGTTCGGCCTTTTTTGAAGCCGTAACCAGCCCGCCCTTCCAGGAATAATAGACCAGCTTTCGATCCTTCTGCGCTCTTGGAATCGGCTTGCCAAATCGACGGACAAACACCTTTGATTCAATCGAGTCGCCGATACGCATGCCATGGAACGCCTCTCGGGACAAATCCGTGGACGGGGTACGCATCGCGGGATTGATTGCGCCAGCGGCGATCCACCAAGCGGCAGCCATGAGAAGGGCGGCGATGACACTGATGAACACAAAATACATCCATTTCTTCTTTTTCATCGATTCTCCTTTGCGCTGTACCGAAAATGATTTACTTTGACTATACGCCTACGCGTGGCAGAACTGCATTTCTGTCACGTGTGCGCCAACCGTTTGGACCGGTGCATGCTAACGCAATATGTGTTTCAGAAGATAGGATTTTACAGCATTTCGATGACCGTGTTGATCTCAAAAAAGTGGTAAAAATTGGGGTGCGGATCTGCTTTCCATGAAAATCAGCACGTCTCTCGTTATAATAGAGACAACTTGTTAGAATGTGATGTGATCATCCATGCATGCGTTAACTGAAAAAGAACACCACCAATTGATTGATACCGTTCAAAAAAAGGCAGCTGCATCCTTGTTCTTTCCCGATGCCCCTGTGCTTCATGTCTATTCTGGCATCGTCCAAAAAGAGAACATTTGGATCAGCGGCAATCGGATTGCCTATGTTGGCCCGGATGAACCGCTGATTTCCGAAAACACGGAAGTTTGCCGTTTAAAAGCAAATCAGATCATGGTCCCTGCCTATATTGAGCCACATGCCCACCCCTTTCTTGTTTATAACCCGCTTTCTTTAGGCCGCTATCTGACGGAAAAAGGAACGATGATTTCAGTCAATGACAATAGCTTCGCTTTGGCGCATTTGAGCGGTGAACAAATGGAACAGTTTGTTCACGAACTGAATCAAGCAGGCGGACACTCCTGGTTATGGTGGGCTTACTTTGAGAACCAGCATCCTTCAACTGCTGCGCTGGAAAAATGGCTGAAGCAGCCGTTCGTGATGCAGGGCGGAGAATTGAGCCACTGGCTGCCGCTTAAATTAGGTGCTCAGGACTTAAAGGATAAATTGTTTGCCGTGCGTCGCTCCGGTAAACGGATGGAAGCGCATCTGCCCGGTTCATCGCTCAACACACTCAACCTGTTCGCGGCATCCGGAATGACGGGCGATCACGAGTCTATGACTCCGCGCGATGTAATTCATCGGCTCAATCTCGGTTATTATACTGCGATTCGCAACTCATCGATCCGTCCCGATCTTCCGGTAATCATGAGCGGATTGGCACGGCATCCGGGACTTGATCTGTCCAAGCTGATGCTGACCAATGACGGCGCATCACTTCCCTTTTTACACCATGCCACACATGCCGCAATGATTAGACAGACCATGGATTGCGGTATTTCTATGGCGGACGCGTACCGAATGGCGACCTTAAACCCGGCAGTATATTACCATATCGACGACCTGTTCGGTAGCATCACGCCGGGCAGAATTGCCGACATCAATATTCTTGAATCACTTGAAGAGCCGGAGCCGACGAGCGTTCTTTTTGAAGGCAAATGGCTCGTGCGCAATGGAAAACAGGTGACAAAGGCTGCTGATCTTGATCTGACGGGCTATTTTAATCAAGCTGAACGCCGTTATCTGCCGGAGGATCTTCCACTATGCCAGACCGTCTCGATCGGTCTCGAACTGCAAAACAGCGTCATTACCCGTCCGTACCCCTTTGATCCGGTCAGCCCGCTGTCTGATGATGAATGCCTTCTTACCTATATATGCCGATTAACCGGTGCCGTCTTAAACACACGTATTCGCAACTTTGCGCATTCGCTTCAGGCACTGGGAAGCACCTACTCTGCCTCCGGCGACATCCTGATCATCGGGCGCGACCGTGCTGCAATGCACGCCGCCTACCAAGAAATCCGCCATGGATTCCAAGGGATCACGGCACAGTTTGATGGTACGGATGCGTTCTCGTTCAGCTTGGATCTGCTCGGTGTCATGAGCACACGATCGATGGACGCATTGAGTCCCAAAGCCGAACAGTTCTTGCAAGCAATGAAAAAGAACGGCTTCGCTTTTGACGATCCGTTCTTCTGTTTGTTTTTCCTGACCGAACGACATCTCCCGTTCGTACGACTGACGCCAAGGGGTATCCTTGACATCAAGTCCAATCAGCTGATTGTGCCAACCATTAATAACTAATGTGCTCCAGATACAGGCCGCAGGCGTCCGCCAGGCGGCCTGTTTGCACGCGCTGCTTCGATTCGAGGATATGCGGAATCGCATCGACTTCGATTGCGCCAAGCCCGACTTCAATGAGTGTACCGACCATTTTCCGCGCCATGTTGTACAGAAAGCCATCACCGGTCAAGCGGATATCAATGAAGCCATCATGCGCATCCATTTTAATCGCCGAAATTGTCCGCACCATCGATTTTTTCTTTGATTTTGCATTCGCGTAAGCAGTAAAATCATGCGTGCCGAGAAAATGCTTGCCGGCCTGCCGCATGCGCGCGACGTCCAATTTTTCTTCGACATGCATACTGAATTTGCGCATAAATGGATTACTGATCGGTTCGTTCCAAATTTTATAAAGATAGGTTTTCGCTTTAGCATTGTAACGCGCATGGAAACGGTCAGAAACGTGTTCCATGGCCGGCACGCAAATATCTCTAGGCAGCTGATGATTCAATTGATTGAGAAAATCCGCTTCATCAAGCAGCGTCTCCGTTTTGAAATTGGCAACTTGTCCCAGTGCATGAACACCGGCATCGGTTCGGCTGCAGCCGACGATTTCAATGGACTGACCGATAATTACTGTCAGCGTTTGTTCGATTTTTCCTTGAATCGTATTCCTCGTATCGCCCAGCCGCTGCCAGCCTTTGTAGCGGCTGCCGTCATACTGGATGGTTAGTTTGTAGTTGTTCATGGTTTGCTCCCTCTGTGAATCAATGGTTACCTGCTTCCATGCTTGATCTTCCGCATTGTCTCCCAATAGCAATCTCTTGTCAATTTTGGGTTTTCGTGTTCGTTAAAAGCCTCTCACGATGGCGGGTGATCAAGTATTTGACAGCAGACTTTTTTCTGTAAAATTCAAATATTTTTGACTTTATATCAGTTTAGCATTAAACTTATTATAGTTATTTTTTATGAACGCATTCACGCACCCTTTAAGACTCCATTTTCCCAGCCAATATCCCTTTTAATCTTATTCAAAGTTTCATAAATCATATGTTTATCTGTCCACCCTTGATTCGTTTATTAATGATCGCTAGATGAGGGGTTTGGAGCGTGTACGCTAGCTAATAAAGAGAGGGTAAAAATGAACGATTATCTTTTGAGGAGGAGATTTATTAAAATATGGGTATACAGTTAGAAGACCCCGTCACGAGTAAAAGAAAAAACCGGAATCCAAAACGATTTATGAAATTAATTATCTGGATCTCGACCTTTGGAGGCTTGGTATTTGGTTATGATACCGGTGTGATTAACGGAGCACTGCCTTATATGTCCCGATCCGATCAGCTCAATTTAAATGCGTTTAGTGAAGGGCTGGTTGCCAGTTCGCTGCTCTTCGGCGCGGCTTTTGGAGCGATTTGCTGCGGCCGGCTATCCGATCGATACGGTCGCCGCAAAGTTATCTATTATCTGGCCTTACTTTTCATCGCGACGACGCTCGGCTGCTCCTTTGCCCCAAATACAGGAGTCATGATTTTATTTCGCTTTCTTCTCGGTCTTGCTGTCGGCGGTGCTTCTGCGACAGTCCCGACTTTTCTCGCAGAAATGTCGCCTGCCAAGCTGCGCGGACAATTGGTTACGCAAAACGAATTAATGCTTGTGACCGGACAATTGCTCGCTTATGTATTTAATGCCGTCATCGCAAACACAATGGGAGAAAGTGGGCATATTTGGCGTTACATGCTGATACTGGCGACGTTGCCGGCGATTATTCTATGGATCGGGATGTTTATTGTTCCGGAGAGTCCTCGATGGTATGCGTCGAAGGGAAAGTTCGGAAAAGCGTTACGTGTACTCAGGCAGGTTCGGCAGGAGATTCATGCAAAGCAGGAACTCCGGGAAATAAAAAGTTCGATTGCAGCAGAAACCAAAATCAACCAAGCAACTTTTAAGGATCTGACCATTCCGTGGGTTCGCCGGATTGTTATTCTCGGAATTGGCATTGCCATCGTTAACCAAATTACAGGAATTAATGCGATTATGTATTATGGAACGCAAATTCTTCAAAAGTCAGGCTTCGCAACAAATGTAGCCATGATTGCCAACATTGCTAATGGGGTCATTTCCCTTTGTGCAACCTTTGTAGGCATTGCACTCTTGGGGCGTGTCAAACGACGCCCGATGCTGATCACCGGCTTGATCGGAACGAGTAAAGTGGACCCTATTGTCAAGACACGTTTTTTATTAATTTAAGGTGGGTCTCGGAGGTCCTTCCCCATCCTAACCTTGCCGCCTGTTTCCTTTGGGGTTCTGTCAAGGGCGACCGCAGGGAGGGCGGAGCCTTTACCCTTGACAGGTTCCCGGAGGAAACAGACCCTCTTTCAAGGATGGGGAAGGGCACAGCCAACCCGTCCATAGTAAACCGATTCTGGAGTCTGGTAGCCTAGCGATTGGTGAGGGCGTTCCTGATTATAAAACCGCATGTAATCGCCAATCCCTTTGCGGGCTTCTCTTGGGCTTTCGTAGTCTTTGAGATAGACTTCTTCGTATTTGACCGAGCGCCACAGCCTTTCTGTGATAATGTTGTCCAAAGCACGATTCTTCCCATCCATACTGATTTTAACCGCTTTCTCCTTGAGAAGATCCAAGTAGTGTGGGCTCGTAAAATGGCTGCCCTGGTCACTGTTCATGATTTCTGGTATCCCTTTTGCCAGTGCGTCTTTAACCGTTACTGTCACCAGCTCGATCTCCAGTGTCTGTTCGAGCGACCAGCTGATGACGTAACGTGAGTACCAGTCGATAATGGCAGCCAGATACATCCAGCCGTGTTTTAGACGGATATAGGTAATATCAATCCCCCAGACATGATTGGTATGGGTAATAGTCAAATTCCGCAGCAGATAGGGATACACATATTGATTTCGGCTTCTCTTGCTGAGATTCGGCCCGGGGTGGATCCCCTGAATGCCCATCTCTTTCATGTGCCGTTGGACGGCCTTACGATTGATGTTCACCCCTCTCTGATTCAGTTGCTGTGTGATCCGGCGTGAGCCGAAAAACGGGTATTTCGTGTACAGCTCGTCAATACGATGCTTGATGGCGATTTCTTCCGCAGATGGCGGCACAGGCTGGTAGTAGAGGCCTGAACGATTCAGTGAGAGCAGGTCAGCCTGCCTCCTGATCGACAGCTCCGGATCGTTCCAGTCCACCTGAGCCCGCCGTTCATCGCGTGACATCGTCGTAGCCAGATTTTTTTTTAAGCCACGAAAGTTCCGTGGTCAGGCGGCCAACTTCGCCATAGAGCCGCTCAATTTTATCCTCGTATTCCGCCTGTATCCTACTCTGCTCACTCTGCCGGCGGTCGAAGAGTTGGGGCAGTTGTTCCAGGGCTGTCTGTTTCCATTTTCTCAGCTGATTGACATGGACACCGTGCTTAGAGGACAATTCGTTTAGCGTCGCCTCCTCCCGAAGAATTTCGAGCACGATTTTTGCTTCTGAAGTCTTTTGAATATGATTTTCGTTTCATAAGCCTACCTTAACACATCCTCATTTCGTGTCCGAATTCTTGGATCCATTATAGAGTGGCGCACAATTACTCCTCGGATTCTTCTCACTGACGATGAACGGATCACCCGCGCTGCCCTTTATCGTTCTAGGCTTAACGGTTCTTTTCCTCGGTTTTTTCCAAGGAGCCGTCGGGCCGGTGACCTGGCTGACTTTATCTGAGATTTTCCCTCAGAAGTTAAGGGGAATCGGCATGGGGGTCGCGATTTTTTGCCTTTGGATTACCAATTTCCTCATTGGTTTGGTCTTTCCGATCTTCATTGATACATTTGGTTTATCGACCACGTTCTTTATTTTCTTCCTATTAGGATTGGTAGCGATCACCTTCGTTGCCAGACACTTACCCGAAACTCGCGGACGTACACTAGAGGAATTAGAAAAATACTTTCGCAATTTTGGCCGAGAGAGAGATCGTCTTCAGCCAAAGAAGCAGCAAAATGAAAGTTTGTAATTTAAATCTTTCAATGATCAGGTTGACCTAAAAACACCGGGTAATGGTTGGAACCGTTATCCGGTGTTCTTTTAAATTGGCGGCCTCTGCGAGCTGTTTCCACCAAGTAAAATCATCGGAAAAGCTAAGTGCGTTATGATACAATATGGGTGTCACATTTGACAAAACGGTGACAAATCCAATCAATTTTCCAGAAGGCTAGGTGGAATCATGTCCTCTATTGAATGGCAAAAGGTCAAGGACTATGAAGATATTCTTTTTGAGACCTACGAAGGGATTGCCAAAATTACCATTAATCGACCGCATGTACGCAATGCGTTCACCCCAAATACAATAGTTGAAATGATCGACGCATTCGCGCGCGCACGTGATGATGCATCGATCGGTGTCATTATTCTGACAGGTGCCGGTACGAAGGCATTCTGCTCCGGCGGTGACCAAAAAGTACGCGGCAACGGCGGTTATGTCGGCAAAGACAATATTCCGCGTCTGAATGTACTCGACTTGCAACATCTGATTCGCATCATCCCGAAACCGGTGATCGCCATGGTTGCCGGCTATGCGATTGGCGGCGGCAACGTGCTCCAAGTGGTTTGCGACTTGACGATCGCCGCCGATAACGCCGTTTTCGGACAAACCGGACCAAAAGTCGGCAGTTTCGACGCGGGATATGGTGCCGGTTATCTGGCGCGAATTGTCGGACACAAAAAAGCGCGTGAAATCTGGTACCTATGCCGGCAGTACAATGCGCAGCAAGCGCTCGACATGGGCCTCGTCAATACGGTTGTCCCGCTCGATCAGCTTGAAGACGAAACCGTTAAATGGGCCAAAGAAATGCTGTCGAAGAGTGCCACCGCACTCCGGTTTCTCAAAGCGTCGTTTAACGCGGATACGGACGGACTTGCAGGGCTTCAGCAGCTGAGCGGTGACGCAACGCTTCTCTATTACACAACCGATGAAGCGAAAGAAGGACGCGATGCTTTCAAGGAAAAACGCGATCCTGATTTCAGCAAGTTCCCGAAATTCCCATGAGTTCGGACGCATATCCATCGATGCCGCAATGGCTCCGTCAGCGCGCGCTGCTGACGCCTGATCGGCTCGCAATGGAAACGGCACATGAAGAGCTCAGCTTCAAACAACTTTATGCGCGAGCGCGCCAGGCGGCCGGCGGACTGCGCGACGCTGGTGTGTGCTGCGGCGATCATGTCGCGTCGCTGCAAGGAAACACGTTGGATTGCGCCGTAACCGTTTATGCGCTGATGCTGCTTGGCGCCGTTATGGTGCCTTTGAATACACGGCTGTCACCAATGGAGTTAGCCGGACAAATTAATGAGAGCAGCAGCCGGATACTGATCAGCGATCGCGACAATGCGGCGACCGCTGATCAGGCGGTCACGGGTGCGGACTGCGCGATAATCGATGTGGCAGCGTTGACGCAAACTGCTGCACTTTTTGATGATCACGAAGCCGAGATTCGGCTAACTGATCCGTGCACCGTCATTTTTACATCGGGTACGACCGGACGGCCAAAAGGGGTCGTGCTGACTTACGGAAATCACTGGTGGAACGCCAATGGTTCGTTAATCAATCTTGGACTCCAGCAGAGCGATATGTGGCTCTGCTGCGTCCCGCTTTTTCACGTCAGCGGGTTGTCCATTTTGATGAAAAGCATCATCTACGGCATGCCGGTTTATTTAATGAAGAAATTTGATCCAGAGCAGGTCAACCAGCTCCTGATGAACGGAAAAGCAACCCATATTTCTGTTGTTGCCTCGATGCTGCGGCGAATGATGGCCATAACCGGTCCCAATTCCTATCCATCGTCACTGCGCTGTATTCTGCTTGGCGGCGGTCCAGTGCCGACCGCTCTGCTTCAGAGTTGCCTCGATCAGCAGATGCCGATCTATCAGACGTACGGCATGAGCGAGACAGCATCACAAGCGGTCACCCTGCCGCCGGAGTACATGCGCAAAAAATCCGGTTCTGCAGGCAAGCCGCTATTCCCACTTCAGATCCGTATTGAGGCAGATGGACGGACGGCGATGCCCAATGAACCCGGCGACATTTTAATCAAGGGGCTAACCGTGTTCAGCCACTATCTGAGAAACAAAGAAGCAACTGCTGCGGCCTTTGAGGGTGATTGGTTCCGTTCCGGCGACATCGGCTATCTTGATGAAGACGGGTTCCTGTTTGTGCTCGATCGGCGCAAGGACCTGATTATCTCCGGCGGCGAAAATGTGTATCCAGCCGAAGTCGAATCGGTTTTGAACGGCTGTGAAGAGATCGAGAGAGCCGGTGTGATCGGTATACCGGATCAAGAATGGGGACGTGTGCCAGTCGCCTTCGTCAGCCTGAATGAAGGCGCGTATTTATCAGAAGCAGAACTAATCACGACTTGCAAAACCCAACTTGCCGCCTATAAAGTGCCGAAGCGCATTTTTGTTCTGGATGAACTGCCGGAAAACGCTTCGCATAAGCTACTGCGGCGTAACCTCTATGCCATCTATGAAAAAATGACTCATGAACATTATTAGGACGCGGCGGTTGCGGGGCGATAGTCTGCGCAGTCGAATCGACTTTTTTAAGCAAATAAAAACCGGGCTTGCCCGGCTTTTATTTTATTGATCGCACTTCGGCTGCTGCTTCTTTTCGGATGAGTCCTTCAGCTCAGCACGGCACACCGGGCATCGGATCGTTTTGACAGTACGGCCGGAATGCTTGACCTGTACCACTGAACTTCTTCTATATCCGTTGTCATGAGGACAAACATCCATTTTCGCCCTCTCCCTCCATTACCCGGATTGATCAAAGTTTTGCATGCGTTAAAGTAATTTCCGACCTTTTCCAAAGGAACGATGGACCGCCCCGTCATAAAGCTTTCATCGCTGCTGCTCATTTTCCTCCAAACCGGACAAACACTCATGTTATAATGCTTATAATTAGCAAAATATGGGCGCATCTATCTCTTGATGAGGCTGCGCCCTTCTGAAAGGAGTCAATTATTTGCAGAAAAAACAACTCAATCCCCGCATTGTTACGATCTGGCGTCAACGCGCGATCATGACACATCTCATTTTCTGGTTGCTGATCGGCGGACTGACCGCCAGCATTCTTTTTTTCCATTGGCCGCACTTCCTGTTCTATATCGCCGGTGCTCTGGCCGCGCTCAACGTTCTTCAGCTGATCCTGTACGTTTTTCTTTTCCCGAGCATCAATTATCGAACCTTTTTCTATGAAATTCGCCATGAGGATCTGCTTATTCAAGACGGGATCTTGGTTATTACACAGACGGTCATTCCGTTCACACGTGTGCAGAATGTTGAAACCGAACAAGGCCCATTACTGCGCAAACATCACTTAACGGCAGTTTCAGTGACCACTGCGGCAGGCGAGCATGAGATTCCTGCTTTGGAAGAGCATGATGCGCTTGCCCTGCGTGACCAGATCTCCGAGCTGATCAAGGAGAATCCGTCCAATGAACTCTAAACGCAGACATCTTCACTTTTTCGCAATTTTCAGCGACGCCTTGTCAACGCTCTGGAGCATCGTCGTGCCGCTCGGTTTCGGATTTGCCTGGGGACTGCGCCACCTTGACGACATTATCGGCTATGTCCTGATCCTTCCGCTCATCATCCTGATCTTTAATTTTGTAAAATGGCTGCGCTATACCTATGAATTATCTGATGAGCAATTCCATATCCGCTCCGGCATATTCGTGCGCAGCGATCGCTACATACGGCTTTTGCGCATTCAATCCGTTCAAATTAAAACTAATCTGTTGCTCCGTCTGCTTGGCGTTGTTCAGTTAAAATTTGATACAGCCGATCCTGCTTCAAAAGGCGATATGGTGCTTACCGCATTGAACAAAAAAGAAGCGGAACGCATTAAGGCGGAAATTAGTCGTGTCAAAATGCAGCAGCCGCACATAAAGACAGAGGAGGCAGCGCCGAAAGCTCTGGTACAAGAAAAACAGCCGAAGAAAGTATATCAATTATCAGGAAAACGGCTGCTTGCCGCCTCGCTGCTTTCATCGAAAATTGGCGTGATGCTGGCCGCGGTATTTGGCCTTTGGTCGCAAGCAGACGACTTCGTACCGGACAGTATTCGTGGTCGCTCGCTCAGTTATCTTGAACACACATCACTCGTCGGACTAATCATCCTCATCGGATTTGCGATTATTCTGCTCTGGTTTGCATCATTTATCAGCATTCTACTGCGGTGGGGATTTTTCCGCCTTTCGGTTTTCGATAACGAATGGCGCATTCATCGCGGCGTTTGGGAGACCAAAGACGAAACCTATAAAACGGATCGTGTACAAGCGATCCAAATCAAGGAAACCTGGCTGCAGCAGTTGTTTGGCTGGTGCACGGTTTACGCTGAGTGCAGCGGCAGCATTGATTTGGAAAAAAGCGATGGCGGCGGATCGGTCATTGTCTTTCCGATGATCCGAAAAGAAGAGCTTCCTAGTTTTCTAACCATCGTTATTCCTAGGTTTGCCGGGACACTATCTGCGCGCGCGTTGCCCTTTCGTAGTACGCTTTATCGGATGGCCGTGCCGGCGTGCTTTTGGATGATCTTGTGCTCCGTACTTGCCTGGCGCTTCGACTGGGGAAAATATGCGCTGATCGGTTTGCCGGTCATCCTAATTTATGGCTGGTTTCGCCGCCGCTCCGAGGGCTGGTTGTTAAGCGGCCAACGACTGATCGTTGTCAATCGCTGGTTCGCAAAGACAACCACCGTCACACGGAAAAACCACATCCAAAGTCTGGAAAAGAAACAGTCCTTTCTCCAAAAACGGCTGGGCCTTGCGACTAGTACAGCGACGATTCGCGCTTCTTCTGAACAAAATTTCACTGTCCAACAACTGGAAAAAGAAAATGCAGATTCCATCTTTCAGTGGTTCCGACAGCATTAGAAAA
>NZ_BJMS01000088.1 GCF_006539285.1 Sporolactobacillus inulinus | reverse complement strand
GCCTGTCTGAGGAGGCTCCTGGACTGGCCGCGGCAAGCGAGCAGCTGTAGTGTCCGTCAGGCACAAGATCGATGGCAAAGCCAAGTTTTCTAATAAAATCCATTGGCCCTAACACAGCGTCTTTGCTGGAAGCAAAAGACAGGTGTGAGAAGTCTGCCGCACTGCCCGCACGGAAACCAGAAATGAGCATGGAGAATCGATGCACATTAGGTCTGCACGATTCTTAGCAAAGGAGGAATTCATAAAATGGTTATTGAACCGTTCGGAGATCAAGCGGTTCGTGTCATTTTCGGGGATCGAATCGCACCTGAGATACAAATGAAAATCAATCAATTCACGGAACGATTTGACCGAAGTCCCTTCAAAGGCTTTATTGAATATGTACCCGCTTACACAAACGTCGTATTTTACTATAATCCAACAGAAGTAAGGCGAAACGGGAAAAATGATCACCTCTCCGCTCAGCGACAGGTGATCGATTATCTCAATCAATTAGGGGAACAAATAAACAATGAACCCGATCGGGCAGCAAAAAGACGGGTTGTACATATCCCTGTTTGCTACGGAGGCGATTTCGGCCCAGACCTAAACGAGGTCGCGCATGTGCATCATTTAACGCCCCGCGAAGTCATTGAAAAACACACGCAACCACAATATCTTGTTTATATGCTTGGATTTGCTCCTGGTTTTCCTTTTTTAGGCGGGTTGCCTGAAGAACTGGCAACGCCGCGCCGAGCAAATCCACGTTTGAAAATTGCTGCGGGATCCGTCGGCATTGCCGGAAAACAGACGGGGGCCTATCCGCTCGACTCGCCTGGGGGATGGCAAATCATCGGCAGAACCCCTGTCCCGCTGTTCCGGCCGGAATCCGATCCGCCAACCTTGCTTAAAGCGGGAGACTTGGTTGTTTTTGATGCGATTTCAGAACAGGAGTATTTGCGGATTAAGGGGGAACAGGCATGACACTGATTGTCATACAAAAGGGCTTTGCGTCTTCGGTGCAGGACTTGGGGCGTTGCGGTTATCAGCGATACGGGATGATCGTTGGCGGCGCCATGGATCAACCGTCGGCGAAATTGGCGAATTGGTTGACCGGAAACCATGAATCAGCAGCCGTGATTGAATTTTCCTTTCTTGGTCCCAGTATTCTTTTTACTGAAGATACCTTATTTGCATTGACCGGTGCAGTTTGTCGCCCGACATTGGACGGAAACAGTATTGGGACGGGACGCCCATGTCTTGCGCGTGCAGGTCAGATTTTGGTGATTGGCGGAATGGTTTATGGAAGCAGAGGCTATCTTTCCGTAGCCGGCGGTGTGGATACGCCGCTGTGGTTCGGCAGTCGATCGACCTATGAGAAGGCAGGGCGTGGCGGATTTGAAGGACGGCTGCTTAAAGAGCATGATCGTGTTCCGGTGGGGAAGCCTTCGGAAGAGATGAGTCGTGTGATGGCGGGATTGGCCGGATCTAAGCGGCAGACTGTCCGTTGGTCTGCATTACCGCGTCGGAAGTATCAGGAGACACAGACCATTCGCGTGATGCCCGATACATTGTGGCCGCGGTTTTCGGCAGCAAGCAGAGAAGCCTTTCTGAAAACAGAATACCAAATCACACCATCATCCGACCGAATGGGATTTCGGTTGAATGGTGCTGAGCTAATGCTCGATAATCCGTTAGAACTTTATTCCGAAGCGGTTACCAATGGATCGATCCAAGTCCCGAGGAATGGACAGCCGATTATTTTGATGACCGATCACCAGTCGACCGGAGGCTATCCACGCATTGCTCAGGTTGCATCAGCGGATCTGCCTTTGCTTGCCCAATTGCCGCCGGGCAGCACACTTCGGTTTCAAATGATTTCCTCAGAACAGGGAGAAGCCGCGCTTGTCCGTCAGGAGGAGGAGCTGGAACAGCTGCACCGTTGTATCCGTGTGGGTATTGTCAAGCAGATCACAGGATTTAGCGATTAACGATGAGTTACTTTCCGAATCTTCGTTAAAGGCCTATAATGATCTATGTGAACATTGGAACAAGGAGGACGTTGAAATGGCAAAAGAAATCTCGACATCAATGATCAACGCATTTTCAGACAAAATTCAGAGTGTCGCGCAAAATAAAGTGATTCAAGATGCAATCATGAATAATGGGATCAATGCGGCGACGATGAATAGCGAAGCCGTTGTATCTATGAATCCAGTATTCTCTGAAGAAGTTGAAAGCGGCAAAGTAACGGATCAAAAACAGAGCGGCAGATGCTGGATGTTTGCGGCGCTAAATACATTCCGTCATAAATTAAGCGGTACATTTAATCTCAAAGACTTCGAACTCTCGCAAAACTATACCCTCTTCTGGGATAAATTTGAGAAAGCAAACTATTTCTTTGAAAGTATTATTGATACAGCAACTGAACCGCTTGACGGACGGCTTGTCTCTTGGCTGATGGAAACGCCACAGCAGGATGGCGGTCAATGGGATATGCTTGTTTCTATTATTGAAAAGTACGGTGTTGTTCCGAAGCAAGCAATGCCGGAAACCTTTCAGAGCAGCCGCACACTGCAACTGAACCGCTTACTGAATGCTAAGCTTCGCAAGGATGCAGGTGTTTTACGTGAGTTAAGTGCAGCAGGAAAATCGAGAGATGAAATCGAAAAAACAAAAACAGAAATGCTGAGCGACATTTATCGTCTGCTGGCGTTTTCTCTTGGTGAACCGCCAAAGACGTTTGATTTTGAGTATCGCGATGAAGACAAGAATTTTCACAGAGACTTGGGCATCACACCACAGCAGTTTTTCAAGAAATATGTTGGGATTAAATTGGAAGATTATGTTCCGGTTATTAATGCACCGACCGAAGATAAACCTTATAAGAAAACTTATACCGTTCAGTATCTCGGTACGGTTGTCGGCGGACATCCGATCAAGTATTTGAACGTTGATATGGAAACGCTGAAGTCACTTGCAATCAGCCAGATTAAAGATAATGAATCCGTCTGGTTTGGATGCGATGTTGTTCAATATTCCGAAAGCAAGCACGGGATTCTGGATACAGCATTGTTTGATTATGCAACGGCATTCGACACGGATTTCCAGATGACAAAAGCGGAACGATTGGACAACAAACATAGTTGCCTGACGCATGCGATGGTGCTGACCGGCGTTAACCTCGTTGACGGAAAACCGAACCGCTGGAAGGTCGAGAACAGCTGGGGCGAGAAGGTCGGAACCAAAGGCTACTTTGTTATGAGTGATCCTTGGATGGATGAATACACGTATCAAGTCGTCATTAATAAGAAATATCTGTCCGACGAATTGAAAGCTGCATTCGAGCAGGATCCGGTTGAATTGAAACCTTGGGATCCAATGGGTGCACTGGCCATGATGCAGTAATTAAATACGCCTTTAAACCTGCTCTGATTGATCGGAGCGGGTTTTTTTGATACGTGAGTTAACGGAAAAAACATCGTTCATGGGTCACAGGTGGTTTAAGTGGTACTACATCGTTCAATGAAAAGAGCACAAAAATGAGAAATTCATTTTGAAACATCCTGCTGACCTGTTTCGTATTTAAGCTGAGACATAGGATATAAAGATGAATTTTTCCTTTTGCAACGGGAACGAAAAAACACTAATATAAAAGAGTAGCTGTACCTATGCCATGACATAACGAGATAACGACATAAAAATGAGGAAAAGGAATACAGAAACTATGAATGTATTGATGGGCTATTTGCAGAAACAATCGGTTCGGCGTGTTCTAATTTTTGCACTGCTTATTTTTCTGATTTACTTGGTGCGCAGTTTAATTGATTTGCTGCTGCTCACATTTATTTTTTGTTTTCTGGTTGATCGTCTTGAAACGTTCCTGCATCAGAAGTTGAAAGTACCGAGACGATTGGTGGTCATTCTACTCTATTCGCTGATCGTCATCGGGATTTATGCGGCGATTACAATCTATCTGCCGATCATTGCTGATCAGACCGTTCAGTTGTTTGATTCAAGCTTGAAGACAATTAAAGAATTTCGCGGATCCGTTGTGGGCAATGCAGTCCTTGATCAGTTGCAGAAATACAATGTTGAATCTTACTTGAAGTCAGGCGTCAAGTTTGTTATTGACTCCTTCTCTTCCTTTGGTTCTTTTACAATTGATTTGTTTCTTGCTTTGCTGCTCAGTTTGTTCTTTTCACTGGAAAAAGATCGGCTGCTTCACTTCTCTCGTGGATTTAAAACCAGTAAGATCGGCTTCCTCTATGATGAAGTCGCCTTTTTCGGCTCTCGTTTTGTACAAACCTTTGGTAAAGTGATTGAGGCTCAATTTGTGATTGCTTTGGTCAACACGGCCATTACCGCGATTATTTTGGCGGTGCTGCATTTCCCGCAGCTATTCAGTTTGATCCTCATGATCTTTGTACTGAGTCTGATTCCGGTGGCCGGGGTCGTCATTTCATTGATTCCGCTCTGCATCATTGGCTATACGATCGGCGGCGTTCAAGACGTGATCTATATGGTGATCACCATCTTGCTCGTACATGCGATTGAAGCTTATGTGCTTAATCCCAAGCTGATGTCGGCGAAGACCGAACTTCCAGTGTTCTACACTTTTGTTGTGCTGATCTTTTCCGAACACTTCTTCGGGATCTGGGGGCTGATCGTCGGTTTGCCAATCTTTGTTTTCCTTATTGACGTGCTCGGCGTTGAGTACAAACGGCCGATAAAAAAGTTAGTATTTAAGCATAGAAAATAAACGTGCTCGGATCAGGACAAGGCGGAACTTCCCTGCCTTGCCCTTTGTTTTTTTATTGGTAAATGGTTTGTCGGGCTTGCGTGAACACTGCATCTTCAGTAATATGAACTCATATGCACTTTTCAAAAAGAGGTATTAAATAATGAGTAAAACATCCATCTACGGATTAACCATAGACCAATTGAGCGATTGGCTGGTCGCCCATGGCGAAAAGAAATTTAGAGCAGCACAAATTTGGGGCTGGATTTACGTCAAACGGGTGAATAGCTTCGACAAAATGACTAATGTATCCAAGAAAACGATCCAGTTATTGGAAGATTATTTTATGTTGGGGACGTTGGAGACACAAATTGAACAAAAAGCAAAGGACGGCACGACCAAGTTCCTTTTTAAGCTGACCGACGGCAACTTGATTGAGACCGTACTGATGCCGCATGAATATGGGTTATCGGTGTGTGTCACCTCTCAGGTCGGCTGCAACATTGGCTGCAGTTTCTGCGCGAGCGGATTGCTCAAGAAAAATCGTGATCTCACCAGCGGAGAAATGGTTGAGCAGCTGATGAAAATTCAACAGAGTCTGGATGCTAAAGGACAGGACGAACGGGTTGGACATCTTGTAGTCATGGGCATCGGCGAACCGTTTGATAATTTTGATCACGTCGTGAACTTTCTCAAGATTATTAACGATGGCAGCGGGCTGGCAATTGGTGCGCGCCATATCACGGTTTCAACGAGCGGGCTTGTGCCGAAAATCTATGACTTTGCGGATCTCGATTGGCAAATCAATTTGGCGATTTCGCTGCACGCACCGAATAATGAGCTGCGCAGCCGTATCATGAAAATTAACCGCGCCTATCCGGTTGAGCAATTAATGGAAGCGGTCGACTATTATTTGAAGAAAACCAACAGGCGAGTTACCTTCGAATATATCATGCTGAAGGGGATTAATGATCATAAAGAAGAGGCAATTGAGCTGGCTAATCTGCTCAAGGATAAACGTCATCTGTCCTATGTAAATTTGATTCCGTATAATCCGGTTGAGGAGCATTCCGAATATCAGCGCAGTGATAAAGAGGCCGTTGTCACGTTCTATGAGACACTGCGACAGCGAGGGATTAACGTGGTTGTACGCAAAGAGTTTGGCACGGATATCGATGCGGCTTGCGGTCAGCTGCGCAGTAAACAAATTAAAAAAGCCAAACGAGTCACCGTTAAACGATGAATTGACGATAAAAGCCGGAAGGAGAAGGCATAAGCCGCAATCCTTCCGGTTTTTCTTACAGGTAAAGAAAATTTATGACTTTGTCCCGTCTTCAAACCAATAGACCCGTGTCTTAACCGAGAATCAAAACGGAGGTATTCTGGCGTCCGCGGCACAGGGGAGTAACCGCGACGATTCAGCACAGAGAAGACACGGGCCCATCACATATGGCTGGAGATTAGGAACCGAGCACTTGTTGCCCGGTTTTTTATATGGAAAATAGGTTAACGGTGCAAGCCGCGTTCTGTCACCTTTTGGTTGCGCAATGCCTTGTTCTTAATTGCGCTGACCATGTGGATTTGCGCGATCATCAATGCGAGAACAACGACAAAAGTAACGACATACATTGAAAAAATGACGATGTTGCTTGCATCCGTCCCGCCCATAATCCCATGAGTAAGTGCTAAGAGAAAGAGAACATAGGCAATTAAGTGAAAGCTTCGCCACAGCTTCACCGGCATTTTATTTTTTAGATCCGTGGTGATCAGAATGAATAACAGGCCGTACAAGGTGAGCGTTCCGAGTCCGTAGAGAAACGGTTCTTTAGGCGCGGTGAACGGGATGAGTAATTGCATCCATGAAAAAGGCACATAGGGGTCGATAATAAGTAGCAGCGGGTGCAGCATAGCGACAAATGTACCCGTTGTATTTAATAAGGAATGCGTTTTGAGCAGCCGATTGCGTGCTTTTTTTCTGCCTCGCCAAATCGGCATTCCAGCCATAATACCCAAGCAAATCCCGCAGAAAAGAAGCAGGTATGCAGTAATTCCTAGAATGCGTACAATCAGCCAGGTTGGGGCAGCTGCTGATAAGAAGCCGGTATGGCGTTCCATTTCAATAAATAGACTGATGATGAGGATCAAGGCCAGTCCAATGGTCCATTTCAATCCTTTATGCTTTTGCTCCACGATTGATCGCTCCTTCTTTTATGGAATGTCGATTTGCTTTAAAAACACCACACGAATATGGGGCATGTTTGTCGCTTCTGAAGCGGTTATCTTGCCCGATTGATCAACAAATACATAGGAAAGTTCGGGATGCTTTGCTGCCAGCCAAGCCGGACCTTGACTGCTCCCTAAGATCAATAAACATTTTGCATAGATTTCGCATGGCAGAAGCTTGGGCCCTGCGACGGTCGCTTGAATGATGTTTGAAGCGGCCGGCAGTCCGGTTCGTGGATCAATCAAGTGATGAAGCAGCTGCGTACCATCGCTCCAGCTTCGCTTAATCGTACTGCTCGTCGCAACACCGAGTTGGCCGGAATCGAAGGCAATCCGTCCGATGGATTGATGATCGGAAAAGGGATGGGACCCATCAATTTTCCACTGCGCGTGATCGCTGTCTGTCCAGCCCATAAGATCTCCGCCGGCGTTAATCAAACCGCGGGGGCGACTCATTGAAAGCAGCGATTGCGCTGCGCTTTGAACAGTCCAGCCTTTTGCAATACCGCCGAAGTCTAAGGCAATATCCGCGGGTAAGGTAATCGTCTGTTTTTCAAGATCAAAAGTAAATGAAGACTGCTTTGCCGTTGGCGGGACGTTATGCCGCAACGCATGATGACGATCCACCTGTTCGAACGAACGATCATAACCGATGGAACGCATCACATTACCGAGAAATGGATTGAAAATGCCGTCGGTTTCAGCATAAAAGCGCAGTGCTTCGAAGAATAGTGCTGCAAACGATTGTGAGACAGGGGTCTCCTGACCGGCCTGTCCATTGACACGGCTCAATTCGCTATTCACAGTAAATCTGGAATAGCGCTGCTCTGCTGCTGCCATTCGATCAAAAACACGTTGAGCATCCGGCGGATTGATTCCGGAAGTTGACACAAACGTGTTCATATAGCGATGATGGAATTCAGCCATGATTATGAGCCTTGAGAACTGGTGGTTGGGTCTTGGTGGACGGAAGCGATGCGCTTGCCTGAATCGAAATTTGCCTGCACATTTTCTAGTAGTGTCCCATGTGTTTTTGCACTGGCAGGCTTATAGGCGGCTTGTGCCACTGTGTCCGTATTTTTCTTGCCAATCGTAATCTTACCTGTGAAGACCACTCGATTCTGCCAGTAGATGTTGCCCTCCGCCTTATAGATGTAAGTGCCGGGCTTAACCGCTTTGCCTGAGGCATCTGTGCAGTCCCAGTAGACGGTGTGGCTGCCGGCACTTTGTTCCGGCAGCTTGACCTGATTAATCTTGGCTTGTGATGCATGAGCCCAGTCGGCGGATTTGCGCCATTCTGGAAGCGATTCCGGGCGCATCTTATAGCCGCCTCCCGCGGTGAAACTGGAGGCACGTAAGGTTTTGATATAGTTTCCTTTTTCATCTTCAATCCAAAAGGCAATCTGATTGCTTGCCAACTGATCAAGATGATTGAGGTGATAGCTGATTGAGACGAGTCCAAGGGTCTTTATATCCGGGGCTTGTTGTGATGATCCGTTTTGTGTCGAAGGTGCAGAGGATGCTGCTGGTTTTGACGTTTGGCTGGACGAAAATGGATTATCAGCATGCGCGAAATGAGCCATCCCCGATAGAACAATGACGCCGGCACCCAGTGTGCCGACAACAGGAGCCAGTACTTTTTTCATCGATCTCACTCCTAATCCCTTTGTTCATTTTTGTAGAAAAAGTTTCTTTCGTTTATTGTAGTTCAAATGCGAAAATTTTTACAATAATCGGTTTGCTGTTATTTTATGAATTCATGGATAACCGTTATCGATCTTTTTCCCCTGCTGACGCACACGATTCGTTATACCGATCGATTTGAAAAGAAAAAAACAGCGAGCATCCATAGGGATACGCGCTGTTTTACAGTCCGTTAAGACTCATAGTTGATGCTATTTAACGAAACTTCGACACCTGCGGGTTGCAGGTCTTCGCCGGGGATATTCAAAATAAAGTTGACAATGTTCTCCGGAATCTGAGGGTCGACAAACGCTTGTTGCGATTTTTTGATCTCTTTGAGCATGGCAACATTATTATCCAGCAGTTCGTTGATCGTCGGCACAAGATCATTCATCGATTCGCAGGTGATCGCTAAATGGTATTTTTCTGCAAACATCGGGTTGCCCGCTTCTTGTCCTGGCAGAGCGCCTGTGATCACAATTGGCGTATTGCAGGAAACGGCTTCCATCATAACGTTCGGGCTGCTTCGGATAAAGGCAATATCGGAACTTGCAATCAAGTCCTGAATATTACGCGTGAATCCATAGATCTTGACTTTTTCACTTCCGTACTTTTTTACAAGTGTTTTGTTCAAGTGTTCCTGTAATTTTTCATTTCTTCCGGCTACAATGGTAATATTGAAGTTAAATGTGTCGATCAATGTTTTTGCCATTTTGCCCATATGACCGACCCCTTCGCCGCCGCTCATGAGCAGGCAGTTCAGCGGTTTGTTCGGTGAGTACTGGTCAAGTTGCTTCGGCGACTGTTGATAGAAACGTTCGCGAACCGGAAATCCGATCACTTTAATTTTCTCAGGTGCAACGCCGAATTCAATGCACTTTTCTTTAGCCTCTTTTGTCGGGCTGATCACATAGCTGGCACGGTTGTCCGCCCAAAATGGAGAGATACTGATCAAATCGGCAATCAGAGTCACAAAAGGGATGTGAATGTCGTTTTTTTCAAGAATATTTAGTACCGAACCGTTAAAATTCGGGTGAACGGTCAGAATGAGATCAGGCTTAACTTTTTCGAGCAGATCTAAGAAATTGTTTTTGATTTTCATCTCGATCAAATGATTGACAAATGGCACCTTCACGGAAGTAATATCCCAGATCACTTTCCAGAGATGTTCCGAGTTTCTCGTGATGGGACCGTACATCTTACCCACTCGGAGCAAGGTGCTGCCGCCTAATGAGAAACCATCGACCACATGAATCTTAACATCCGGAACAATGTCGAATTTCTCGCTAAGTGATTCCGTAATGCTCTTGTGACCGTGTCCGGTGTAATTTGAAGAAATGATGAGTATATTTTTAATCATCGAAGATATCCTTTCTCTAACAATTGGACTGACTCGCTAGATAAGCAGTCTCTTCTGTCTACCTTACATTGTATGCTAAACTGGGACAGGAAACAATTTTTTTGTGAAAGTTATTGACCAATCGTAACAAAAAGCTTACAATTGCGCAACTAAATTTAAGGAGATCTCGTTTGTATGTCACTGCAGAAAGTTAAAACCGTTTACGCAATATCCGTCTACGTGAGCTTGGCTGCCTTTGACAATATTGTGATTGGCTTATTTCCACCGCTCTTTTCAAACATAGCGAAAGATTTGAATGTTGCGATCTCAGCAATGGGTGTCGTGTCGGCTGTCAATATTCTAGCTACTGCATTTTCATCGCTTTTCTGGGGCTATCTGTCAGGCAAATTTCATCGGAAACGGCTGGTCATTGTTGGTACGTTGATCTGGGTGATCGGCGTGTACCTCACCGCGCTCAGTAGCTCGTACATCCATCTGATGATTTGTCAGATCATTACCGGGATTGGACTCGGGTGCGTTGCATCGATCGGATTCAGTGCACTGACGGATTATGTGCCTTATCATTCACGCGGCACGGTCTTGAGTCTCTGGGGTATGTCGCAAGGATTCGGCGGCATTGCAGGCGCGCTGATTGCCTCAATTATCTCATCCTTATCAAACTGGCGGCTTCCCTTTGAGGTTCTGGCAATTATTGGCCTGCTGCTCATCGTCTTTTACTTTTTCGTCGAAGAGCCGCGTTTTGGCAGCATGGAACCTGAATTAAAGAAGCTAATGGATCGCGGTATGAATTATACGTACCGGATCAGCCTTGGTCAGATCATGACCATGCTCAGTAAACGAAGCAATCTGCTCCTTTTCCTGCAGGGTTTTTTCATGAACATTGCAACTGGGAGTTTAATTTGGCTGCCCACCCTGTATATCGCTCGGATTAAAGCGCTTGGCTATGGGCCGGAAATCGCGATGATTGTCGCCGCCTTTCTGTATGGCATTTTTCAAGTCGGCGGGACCTTGTCCTCTTACTTCGGCTACCTTGGTGACAAGTTGCAGCGAAGGAGCTACAAGGCGCGCGCGCTGCTTACTGCTGTTTTCGTTTTTTTGACCATGCCGCTTTATATTCTATTATTTATTTTTCCAATCGATCAATTATCACTGCCAAATACAACAAATTCGGTAATTTTATTTTTTAGCTTACTGGGCGACTTGGTGACCAATCCTTGGATTCTGACGCTTTTCATCATATCACTGTTTGCGTCGGCTGCTCAGTCGGCGAATACACCGAACTGGCTGGCGCTGATTACCGATGTAAACCTACCGGAACATCGTGGTGCGGTCTTCAGCATCGCTAATTTGTTCAACAGTTTTGGACGTACGGTCGGCAATCTTGGGATTGGGGCCGTTTTGGCAATTTTATCGATGTATCTCGACAGCCCAAGCGATTACATTGTGACGATGACGATTCTGCAGCTGCCGCTGATCCCATCCGCGCTATGCTATGTGATTATGGCGAAGTATAATGTTCGTGATATTCATAAGGTGAAGGATACATTAGATAAACGCGGGAAGATTGTCTGACAACACTGTCGCTGCGAAGCCTGCTTGCGTATCAAAATAAAAAAAGGACCGCTGATCCGTTATGGATCCAGCGGTCCTTTAAACTGAACTCAGGCTTGTTCTTCAAACAATCGTGCGATTTCAACGATGGTTTGCGTCGCTTTGATCATATCGTTGACCGACAGGTATTCGTACTTACCGTGGAAGTTTTCGCCGCCGGTGAACAGGTTTGGTGTCGGCAGTCCCATGTAAGAGATCTGCGCGCCGTCTGTGCCGCCGCGGATCGGCAGCACTTGCGGCTCAATGTCCAGATTCTTCATTGCTTGATACGCAACGTCAAAGACTTCTTTATTCTGCTCAACGATTTCTTTCATGTTGTAGTACTGATCTTTGAGTTGCAGGTCAATCGTGCCTTCACCGTATTTTTGTTCAAGCTTCTTCACGGCTTCTTGAACAAATGCTTTTTTCGATTCAAATTTTTGTTTGTCGAAGTCACGGATGATGTAGACCACCTTGGTTTGTTCCACATCGCCGCTGAAGGTCAGCGGATGATAGAAGCCCTCATACCCGTCTGTAAGTTCCGGAGCCTCTTCAGTGGGCAGCAGGTTTTGAAAATCAACTGCCATTTTGATGGCATTGCGCATTTTGTTTTTTGCAGAGCCCGGATGGACGTTGCTGCCCTTAAAGATCAACTTAGCTTCAGCGGCGTTAAAGTTCTCATATTCCAGGCCGCCGAGTGCGCCGCCGTCAACGGTATAAGCAAACGATGCGCCGAATGCTTTAACATCAAATTTATGCGGACCGCGGCCGATCTCTTCGTCCGGGGTGAATGCGACACGGACGTTTCCGTGCTTAATTTCCGGATGCTGGATCAAATAATCCATGGCTGTCATGATCTCGGTAACACCGGACTTGTCATCAGAGCCAAGCAGTGTGGTACCATCGGTTGTGATCAACGTATGCCCTTTGTAATTAAGCAATTCCGGGAAGGTTTTCGGGCTGAGCACGATGTTCTGTTCCTTGTTCAGGACGATATCGCCGCCGTCATAGTTTTCGACGAACTGCGGGTTGACGCCGTCACCGGTAAAATCGGTCGCCGTGTCGACATGCGCCATAAAGCCGACAACTGGGACGTTCTTATCTGTGTTGGCAGGAAGCGTGGCCATCACGTAGCCGTTTTCATCCATCGTCACGTCTTGCATGCCGATACTTTTCAGTTCAGCAACAAGCTGGCGCAGAAGTGTCAGCTGTCCGGGGGTCGATGGGCAGCTCGGGCTGTCATCATTGGATTGTGTATT
Source organism: Sporolactobacillus inulinus (assembly GCF_006539285.1). Taxonomy (GTDB): domain Bacteria; phylum Bacillota; class Bacilli; order Bacillales; family Sporolactobacillaceae; genus Sporolactobacillus; species Sporolactobacillus inulinus. Next base: position 1,379 of record NZ_BJMS01000088.1, on the reverse strand, counting down.
GACTTTTACATATGAAGTGAAGCGTTTAATCAAGTCTTCTTTCAAAAGGGTCAGCCTCCTTAAATGTCTTTCCCTATTTTACCACTACGAAGCCTATAGATCATGTCTGCAGGCATGCCCAATCCTGCTTGCTCTTATTCAACCGAGTTTGTTATTTTTGAAATAGGAAAAATTGATTTTGAAGGATGGATGCTGCAATGGAACGAATGAATGTCTATTTTAATCATGATGCAGGAATTGATGATTTGGTCTCTTTATTTTTGCTGCTGCAGATGGAACAAGTGAAGGTAACGGGGGTTTCCGTGATCCCTGCCGACGGCTATTTAACGCCGGGTGTTGAGGCGAGTCGGAAAATTATTGACCGCTTTGGAAGAGAAACGGTTGAGGTCGCACGATCGAATTCTCGCGGGCACAATCCGTTTCCAAAGGAGTGGCGCATGCATCCGTTTTTTGTCGATGCGCTGCCGATCTTAAACGAATCGGGAAAAGTAGAAGCTCCATTAAGTAACCTGCCGGCGCATGAACACTTGATTCAGAAAGTGCGGGAAAATGAGGGGCAAACGACGCTGCTATGTACCGGCCCACTGACCGATGTTGCCCGCGCGCTGGATGCTGATCCAGATATTGAGGAAAAGATCGAGCGCTTGATCTGGATGGGCGGCACCTTGAAGTCGGTCGGCAACGTGCAGGAGCCGGAGCATGACGGGACGGCCGAATGGAATGCCTTTTGGGATCCAGAAGCAGTCGCGCGTGTTTGGCGCAGCAGCATCCCGGTGCGGATGGTCGCGCTGGAGAGTACCAATCAAGTGCCGCTTACCGTGCCGATTCGCAACCAATGGGCGTCGTTGCGAAAGTATAGCGGCATCGATTTTATCGGCCAGTGCTATGCGGCAGTTCCACCGCTTGTTCACTTTGAAACCAATTCAACGTACTACCTGTGGGATGTACTGACGACAATGGCTGCGGGCAATCCCGAACTGGTACGTGCGAAAAAAGTGCGTACGTTCGTCCATACCGAAGAACCAAGTCAAGGACGGATTGAAGAATCTGAGGATGGGCGTGAGGTCGAGATCGTTTATGACGTGAACGCCGATGCGTTCTTTGAATCAATTGTGGAACTCGCGAAGAAAGCACGGCAATGAGGCATTATGGATGTAAGTGAGGGCATTGAAAAGGCACATAGACTAAAAGATTTATCGTGTGATTAGCGTATAGTTACTCGATAAAAGCACAATAAGCGGCGCCTCTGTATGCAGGTGCCCGCTTATTTTTTGAATAGGGTTGTGCTGAAATCAGGTTCTATATTCACCCCAGCCTTTCTCACTTAATTTAAATAAACTATCTGCTTCTTCAAATTTCCTTGAGTATTATACCATTAT
>NZ_BJMS01000087.1 GCF_006539285.1 Sporolactobacillus inulinus | reverse complement strand
GTATCAGCGTTTTCGTCTGGATGTGCGGCCCGAAAGCGAAGTAACCTGTATTGATCGAGAACATAAGAAGGTAATTATTGATCATCATGGAAAGTCTTATGATGAGACCTATGACGTGCTGATTCTCTCGACAGGAGCGCACCCGATGCGTCCGCCAATTGAAGGAGTCGACCAAGCGGACAATTTGTTCACGCTGCGTGATGTTCCGGATGCTGAACGTATTGTTCAGTATCTTCAGCAGCATAAAGCGGATCGTGCGGTGATCGTTGGTGCCGGCTTTATCGGCATTGAAATGGCCGAGAATCTGGCAGAACGCGGACTTAAAGTGACGATCGTTGAACGAGAGCATCAAGTCCTTCCTCCGCTTGATCCGGAAATGGCGATTATGATAGAAGCTGAACTGAAAAAGCACGACATTGAGGTGCTCAAAGGAAAAACTGTCACTGGATTTGAAGAAAAAGGTGCGGTTCTTGTTCTCAATGACGGTACGCGTAAGCAGATGGATCTGACACTCTTATCGGTCGGTGTTGTTCCAGAATCATTCTTAGCTGAGCAAGCAGGCTTAGCACTCGGTATGCGTCGCAGCATATCGGTTAATGATCAACTGCAGACCAGTGACCCCAATATCTATGCGATTGGTGACGCAATAGAAGTTGCTCAGACAGTCAGTGGGAAAGCAGCGGTCATTCCACTCGCCTCTCCGGCCAATCGCCAGGGGCGCATGGTTGCTGATATTCTTAGCGGGATGAAACGTAGTTACAAGGGAACTCTGGGTACATCAATAGTGAAAGCATTTGATTTGTCTGCAGCCGTAACTGGATTGAGTGAGAAATTATTACAGCGAAACAATATCCCCTACCAAGCGCTGCACACGAGCCCGCCGGATCATGCAACCTATTATCCAGGCAGTTTGCAGATGACACTCAAGCTGCTTTTTGATCCTGAATCTGGAAAGGTTCTAGGTGCACAGGCGGTTGGTGAGAAGGGAATCGATAAGACCATCGATGTACTAGCCACAGCGATTCATGGACAAATGACGGTCAATGATCTGACCGAACTGGAACTAGCCTACGCGCCGCCATTTAATTCGGCAAAAGCACCGATTAATTTGATCGGCTATGCTTCAGAAAATTTGCTGGATGGAAAGGTGCAGAATGTTCAGTGGAACGAAGTCGATCAGTTGGTAAAACAAGGAGCGCTGCTTATTGATGTTCGGACGGAACAGGAATATGGTAACGGCGCCATCCAGGGGGCTGTAAATATTCCTTTAGACAATCTTCGCGAACGGTTAAGTGAGATTTCAAAAGATCGCGACCTGATTGTGTCATGTCGGGTGGGGCTTCGCGGCTATCTTGCGGCGCGTATTCTTGCTCAGAAGGGCTATTCGGTTAAGAATCTGGATGGAGGCTATAAACTGTACAGTAGCGCTTTTCCAGAAAAAGTAAAGTAACCCAATACAAAAGGTTAATGATCAGTTCGATTGAATCGGGGCAGAAAAAGCTTAGCCTTCTGCACTGATGTAACAGGCGGTAGAGATCTATCTACTGTCAAGAGGATCAGTTATGCTAAAGAATAGGAGGACACCTGTGGTACTACAGAGGTGTCCTCCTTATCATTCATAGTGACCTTTGCCCCTATCAAAAATTGCACGCGAGAAGCCATACCTCTCAATTTCCTTCTTTTATTCGTTGATTAATAAGTCAACAAAAACTTCAGCGGCTTTTGTCTGAAATTTGCTATTCGGCGTAACAAGTGAAAAATGCCTGATCATTGGGAATCCCTTTATATTGACTAACTTTAATCTTCCAAGCGCTAATTCTTTTTTGATCGTCAAATGTGAGAGCAGAGAAATGCCCAGACCAGCTTCAATCGATTCCTTTATCACTTGAGTACTTCCAAGGGTCATCACGTTTTTAGGATAGAAATCCAATTGCTTGAAGCATTTTTGCTGCATTTCTCGTGTTCCTGACCCCATCTCTCGTACCAGCCATCTCTCTTGGTGCAAGTCTAGAAGACTTATTTTCTTTTTGGAAAATAAAGGATGATCCGATGCAGCAATCACCGACAGTCGATCTTGTGCAAAGGGAGTAATCTTCAAGCGCTCATTGGTACTTTCTCCCTCTATTATCCCTACATCGATTTGGTGATGCATCATGAGGTCAATAATCTCGTTTGTATTCCTTATGGTAATACTCGGATTCAGTAAAGGATAGGATCGAAGCAGAGTTGAGATTTTATAAGGGAGTACATATTCACCATAGGTATAACTGGCACCAATAGACAGGGTACCACTTACGGTATTTTTTAGATCATCCAGAAGATTCTCCATTCGAGTATGAAGATTCAGAATATCTTTGGCATGATGGTATACGATTTCTCCCGCTTTGTTCAACCGAACATATTTATTGGTTCTCTCTAACAACTTTATATTCAACGATCGTTCCAGTGAATGAATATGATTGCTTACAGCGGGCTGAGTCATATGAAGCATTTCAGCAGCCCGAGTGAAATTTTGCTGTTCAGCAACGGTAATAAAAACATATAGTGCTTGATCCACATTAATCCACCTTCTAATTAATTTAAGCTTCTGATGAAAGCAATGATCATTCGTAAAAAGTTATTATAACGATAATTATAATTTATTTTACTTATCATTAAAACACTTTTATTATTGGGAGCATAACATTGCAAAAAGGAGATTATCAAGTGGCAGACAAAGAAGTTCGTTTGACAGGACGTTGGCTCGGGGGGATCGGCTTCACGTTCATTATCGCTCTAATAGGCTATGGATTATCTAAAGTTCCAGGATTTGATCATGTGGGACAGCTTGCCTGCGCGATTATTATCGCAATTATTTATCGGCAGATCTGGGGATATCCGGAAAAAATCCGCTCAGGCATCCAATTTTCTGCAAAAAGGCTGTTACGATTCGCAATTATTCTTTATGGATTAAAACTGAATATTGATGTGATTCTGCATCAGGGAGGATGGCTGCTGATCAGAGACGTCGGAACAATTGTTTTTGCAATAGTTTTTACGATTCTGATTGCAAGATTACTCAAGGCAGAGGATTCGACTTTAGTTTTGTTACTGGGAATTGGAACGGGCGTCTGTGGTGCCGCGGCGATTGCAGCGACATCCTCGATCTTGAAAGCGAAAGACGAAGACACCGCAATCGGTGCAGGGATTATCGCACTGGTTGGAACCGTTTTTTCCATCGCGTATACAATTATCAGACCCTTTATTCCTCTGACAGCTTTACAATACGGGATATGGTCAGGAGTCAGCCTGCACGAGATTGCCCATGTTGCTCTGGCTGGTGCACCTGCGGGTCCAAATGCTCTGGCTATGGCTTTATTGGCCAAACTGGGCCGGGTTTTCCTGCTGGTCCCACTCAGTTTTATTCTCGTGTACTGGATGAAACATAAGGAAAAAACGAAATCTGGTTCGGAAGCGAAAATTGAATTTCCCTGGTTTCTCATCGGTTTCATTATTATGAGCTTATTTGGAAGTTACGTTCTGGGTCATGCGTTTACTATTCCGGCAAGTATGATGAATGGAATCTCTTCCTTCACTTCTTTTATTTTGACGATGGCCATGATTGGTTTGGGACTGAATGTAAGTCTGAAGGACCTGCGAACAAAAGCATTAAAGCCATTTCTAGCAATGGCTATTACTTCTGTTCTTCTTTCAGTGAGTACATTTTTCACGATATACCGGTAATACCCAGACATTTGCAGCTGAATGGATAAAAAAGCAGCGCTGAGTCTCCTCCGGTTATGGGGCTCAGTGCTGTTTTGTTTACAAAATTACTTTTTCAAATTTTTCTTGAACGGTACAAATTGTACAGCGGCTTAACGAGTGTCTAAGGAGAATTTATTTCATTTTAGGGCTTAATGTATGCGTAACCACTGCTTTGTTTTTCCACTAATTCGACAACCCCTGCCGGAACAACAGATACAAATGCAAATAGATCTTCTTTCAGTAAATGACGCGCATTCAAGGCATTCCGGCAGGCAACAAACTGAACGCCCTGACTCTTCAAACTGTTCATCTGATTGATGAATGCTTCAGACTTATAGCCAACGACAGCCGCTCCATTAGCCAGTACTTCGACTTCAGCGGTCATACCCGCCAGAAGATTTTCAACATTTCCAAGCAGCAGAGGCCACTTCTCTTCTTCATCGATATGGAAAATGACATGATACAAGTTCCCGTCCCTCCTTCCACCTTGTCTTTCTTTTTAGTACTATGCAACAGTCTTTGATAACAAGAAAAGTATGTCAATTTATCATAGATCATCGATGTGACATATGACATTTTGCTTGGTGTACTAATTTTAAGCGTCGCAAAGCTTGATAAACCTTTGCATTGCCGGGGACAAGTATTTATCCTTGTGATAAATCATTTTATAGTGACGGTTGAAATGAAGTCCATCAATTTCCTTATTACATAATTGGCCGCTACAAACTTCATTTATTACGGCAAACTTTGAAATAACGGAAACACCAAGACCTGCAGCAACAGCCATTTTGATGGAATCGACGTTATTGCATGTCCAGGAAGCGTGCCAGGACAGTTCCTTTTCTGCCATAACCTCTTCAAATTTTTTACGTGTTCCGCTTTCTTTCTCACGGACGATGAAAGGTTCCGTTTCAAGTTCATGCGGATTCACTGAGGTCATAGCAGCAAAACGGTGGCTAGCGCCGCAAATAAGGACTAGTTCGTCTTCCATAAAAGATTTTCTGATGAGGTTCGGTGAAGTCGTCTCTCCCTCCACGAGAGCTAAATCCAACTGGTCTCGCAAGATGAGTTCTTCAATCTTTGCAGTATTATCCTCAATAACTTCAACCGTGTTCTCAGAATTCAATTCTTTAAATTTTAGAATAAGTTTCGGAAGTATATAGGCACCAATTGTGACGCTTGCGCCAATTCGTATAAAATTTCTCTTGTTTATTAAACGCATTTCTTTCTCTGCCTGGCTATTCATTTGGATAATGTAACGAGCATAGTATAAAAGGCTATTTCCAGCTTTTGTAAGATGGAGCTTTTTGGACAGCCTCTCAAAAAGACGAACGCCGAAATGTTTTTCAAGTTCAGAGATGGCCTGACCTGACTGACTGCAGGTTGAGATAAAAAAAGGGATTCGGCAGCAGCTGTCATGTTCAATTTATCACACACTGTGATGAATATTTGAAGATGTCTGAATGTCAATTTTCTTCCTCCATAATAAATTACTTATGACATTAATAAAATAATAATATTTTTATTATCAATTAACAAGGCATACTATTTAAACTGTAGGGTTCGCTTAGGCCGGGTTTACCTTTTGAACGTACAGATTCTGATATGATCGTCAAGATATCGTGAGACTTCAAAATAATCAATGTACGGGAGATGAAACCTTGTCACTACTCGTAATCAAACTCATCTTTGTTGCTGTGTTTGCCGGAATTTTTGGTTCTGTTCTCGGGCTTGGTGGGGGTACGGTTATCACTCCAATATTGACCCTGATGCTCGGTATTGACATAAATCATGCGATAGGGGCCAGTCTGATTGCTGTTATTGCGACATCAAGCGGTGCAGCGATTGCCTATATCAATGATGGGATTACAAATTTGCGTATTGGTATGTTTTTGGAGGTTGCAACGACAATTGGCGCGATCACTGGAGCTTTTCTAGCGGGTTTCGTTTCATCGAGCGTGCTCTATATCATTTTCGGACTCTTTTTATTATATTCAGCGTTAGCCATGCTTCAAAAAAAGAAAGCAGAGAAATATGATTTGAACAGGGGAAAATCTTTAGCCAATAAAATGAAACTGAATGGGAACTATTATGATAAAAATCTGGAAAAAGAGGTCTCCTATCATGCAGTTCATGTGCCAGCAGGATTTGGTGTGATGTATGGCGCTGGCGTGGCTTCAGGATTGCTTGGAATCGGAAGTGGCAGTTTCAAAGTCATGGCCATGGACTTGTTCATGAAACTGCCATTGAAGGTTTCCAGCGCAACGAGCAATTTTATGATGGGTGTCACCGCGGCAGCAAGTGCCAGTGTTTATTTGATTCGCGGTGATATCGATCCTCAAATATCCGGACCGATTGCCATTGGTGTACTCGTAGGAGCAACAATTGGTACAAAGATCATGCAGCGGATGAAAAGCAAAACCATTCGAATTATTTTTGTTCCGGTGATCGCTTATATCGCTATTCAGATGATTCTGGAAGGATTGGGGTGGAAGTGGTGAATCATTCGCAAGCGAAGGCAACCAGAGAGAAGAACATGGATTCAGTTGGTCTAATGATTGGGTGGACACTAAGGATAGGAATAACGATGAGTAGCCTAATAATTATTTTCGGGCTTATATTGTTTTATGCCGAGGGTCAATCGGGATATGAGGCAGATCGTTATCCAACGCATATCAAAGATATCATGCAAGGTTGTTTTGCATTGAAGCCATACGGGGTGATTTTGATGGGACTACTCGCCCTCATGCTCACTCCGGTTTTTCGAGTGGGTATTTCGATTATCGCCTTTCTCATCGAAAAAGATTATTTATATACAGTGATCACTCTGATCGTCTTTTCAATTCTGATCATTAGTTTCTATATTGGTAGAATGGCGTAAGCCTATAATAGAATAAAAAAATTAATATGATACAATTTATTCGACAAGCAGGCGAAAAATCTAAAATCAAAATTTCTGGAGTGGAGGATTTAATTTTGACTGTTCAACCTTTAAACCCGGTCGCTATTCAGCTAGGTCCTATTCATATTTATTGGTATGGTATTATTATTGCCTGTGGCGCGTTGCTTGGCTTGATGATTGCCATGCGCGAAGGCAACAAGCGTGGTCTTCCCAAGGATACATATGTTGACCTTATCATGTTTGCTGTACCAATCGCCGTTATTTGTGCCCGTATCTATTATGTCGCTTTTGAATGGTCTTTCTATTCGGAACATCCATCACAAATCGTTGCTGTGTGGAACGGTGGCATTGCCATTTATGGTGCTTTGATTGGAGGGGCAGCCACGACGATTGTATTTTGTCGAATTCGTCATTTGTCGTTCTGGAAGGTGGCTGATGTTATTGCGCCGAGTGTGATTCTCGGACAGTCACTTGGACGTTGGGGTAATTTCATGGATCAGCAGGCCCATGGTGGCCCGACGACACGAGCTGCGCTTGAGACTATGCATCTTCCAAATTTTATTGTCAATCAGATGCTGATTAACGGCACCTACTATATTCCGACTTTTCTATATGAATCGGTCTGGGATTTTGCCGGTTTTATCCTCCTCCTTATACTGAGGCGGGTGAACCTGCGCCGTGGTGAGCTCTTTCTGTCCTATGTTATCTGGTATTCGCTCGGCCGATCTTACATTGAAGGACTTAGGACAGACAGTCTGATGCTGGGACCACTGCGCGTCTCTCAATGGCTAGCAGTCGTACTGATCATTTTCGCAGGCGGGTTGATCCTGTTTTGGAGAGTAAAAAAAGAGAAGCGTCCATATTATCTGGATGCCTGATCATTCTGTTCTGTTGCAATGTAATACGGAACGACACATTATTAACTTTAATTAACCATCTTTTTGACTTTCATTCACATCATTGGAGTGATTGAGTTGCCGAATCGAATAATGGTTGCCGATGACGACAGGGAAATTGTTGAGATTATATCGGATGCACTGACTGACGAAGGCTATCTTGTCAGCTGTGCGTATAATGGTTTACAAGTGCTTGATCTAATGCAATCTGAGAAAATTGATGCCTTCATACTTGACATTATGATGCCGGAAATGGACGGGCTGGAGACATTGAATCATATCAGAAAAGAGACAGACGCCCCTGTGCTGATCCTCAGCGCAAAGAGTCGGGACATCGATAAAGTCATCGGTCTGCAGATCGGAGCCGATGATTATGTCGCCAAACCGTTTTCGATGGATGAGCTTATCGCGAGACTTAACGCACATTTAAGACGCGAACACAAAAGGGAAAAAGCGGACGATATTTTACGTTTTGGACAAATTGAGCTTCACAAATCCAAATGGCAGGCTGTTGTTAATGGAGTTCCTGCTGATCTTTCCACAAAGGAGTTTCAAATTCTAAGTTACCTGTTTGCAAACAAAGACAGGGTACTCACACGTGAACAGATCTATTCTGCTGTCTGGAATGACCGCTACGGCGGAGACCTCAATACAATTACTGTGCATATTAAAAATCTTCGCTCCAAGCTAGGCAGTGAAGGACACCGAATCAAAACGATCTGGGGCATTGGCTATAAGTTGGAAGGCGATGGCTGATGCACAAATCGATCCGTTTTAAGCTCTCTGCGTTTTTTCTTGTCATATTTCTCTTCTTTGTCGCAACGCTTCTGCTCAGCTTTGTTATTTTTTTCAGAAATGATTTTCGTTACGATGTGGTAAAAGAAGAGCAATACTATCAAAATAGGGTTTCAAAACTTGCTGAAAAAGCGTCCGCATCCAAGGATGAGAAGAGCATAGTGAGACTGCTGACCCCCTACGCGAATCATAGAATGCAAATTCAATTACTGGATATAAAGGGAAACGTACTGTGGTCGTTAGGTCAATCGTCAACAATCATTAACATATCGGCAAAAGATTATATCATTACCCGAGGGGTCGTACGATATGGTCTGCGGATAAACGGGATGAATTTGACACGCACCGAGGTATTTGAAGCGTACGCCATCAAATACCTATGGATCATCTTGCTTCTCTTTACTTTTCTGTTTTTATGGATCGCCTTTTTTCTTCACCTATCCATTACAAAACCTGTTTTAGCGCTTTACAGACGGATGGAGAGCAATCCATTGAAAATGAAAATAAGGGCAAAGGACTACCGGCATGACGAGATCGGTGTTTTGGAAAAAAGGTTTGATCAAATGATCCATCGATTACAAACCGTCGACAGGCAGCAACAGACGATGCTGGCAGCCATTTCGCACGATCTGAAGACACCGCTCACATCGATCATCACGTATACTGAGCGCTTATCTTCCGGAAAAGTTTCGGATCTGAAAAAACAGCAGCATTATTATGAAGTGATCGGTCGGAAAGCGGACGACATCAGAGACCTGATTGATAAGTTTCAGGACGCTGCCCTTGTCACTGATTTAAATACACCTGCAGACTTTCAAATCATATCCGCCGCAGAATTCTGGCAATCTGTTTTGGAACCCTATACAGAAGAATGGGACGGTGTGGATGCGAAGCTTGAATATAGTAGTGAAATGGACGATAACACCATGATCCGAATTGACAAGTCTTCTATCAACCGATTAATTGCGAATATCATGGGCAACGCTATTAAATACGGTGCGCGGCCACTTATTGTGCACGCCTTTATAACGCAAAGCCATAATGACGTAAAAGTCAAAATCGAAAATAACGGGATGCAGGTACCGGAGGAGAAGCTGCAGCTTCTTTTTGATCGCTTTTATCGCGGAGAACCATCCCGATCCCGTGAAAAAGGGGGCAGTGGGCTTGGTCTTTTTATCTGCAGGGAAATCATTGAAAAGCACGAGGGATCCATTCGTGCTTACAAACCCTGGAACAATGACTTTGGTATTGAACTAAAGCTGCCCATCGTCAATTCTTAAGTTTTCTTTATCTTTTTCTATTTTTATTTTATTTTCAATTGTTAGGATGGATGACATAGGGTAATCCCTTGGTCACCCATTCTTTATTTTTAAGCTCTGTTAAACGTGTCTGTTGTTTTTCGCTTCAGGCACTCGCTTTCGCGGGCGATCCGTGAGCCTCTTCGCTCGTGACGCGCGCTGTGGGGTCTCATTTGGCTCCGCTGATCTCGCAGGAGTCTCGCGCCTTCTACTCCAACCAGTCATGGGCAAAATCAACATTTAACGTTAACTCGGCCTATTTTTAAAGAGAGGAGGAAGTAGATATGAGTGAACCCATCATTGAATTTGAAGGAATAACCAAACAGTACAAAATGGGGGAGGTGGTTGTTAATGCTCTTTCCGGCGTGAATTTCATCGTCAATAAAGGGGAATTCGCTATAGTAGCGGGTCCAAGTGGGGCTGGGAAGAGCACGGTGCTGAATATTCTTGGTGGCATGGATACCCCATCAAAAGGACACTTTACCGTTGACGGCCAGGAGATCAACAACTATTCACGAAAGCAATTGATCACGTACCGTCGCAAACAAATTGGGTTTGTTTTTCAGTTCTATAACTTGATGCAAAACCTGACCGCCCTTGAAAATGTGGAACTGGCTGTTGAAATTTGCGATCACCCCTTTCCGCCTCGTGATGTGCTGATGCAGGTGGGCCTGGAAGAACGAATGAAGAATTTTCCTGCACAGCTTTCCGGAGGTGAGCAGCAGCGTGTAGCCATTGCCCGCGCACTCGCAAAAAATCCGAAGATACTGCTTTGCGATGAGCCGACGGGGGCTCTCGATTACAATACGGGGCGTTCCGTATTAAAGCTTTTGCAGGATACGTGTCGGAGAACCGGCATGACCGTTGTGCTGATTACACACAATCTGGCGATTGCTCCGATGGGTGACAGACTGATCAAGATCAAAAATGGACGTGTTGAAAACATGGAGATCAATCCTAACCCTGTCAATGTTGAAGAGATTAAGTGGTGAGTGCGATGCAAAAAACACTAATTAAAGAAGTATTTCGTGAAATTAAGGGCTCTTTGAACCGCTTTTTCGCAATCCTCGTGATTGTGACGCTTGGTGTCGCTTTTTATGTCGGATTTAATTCCATCGGTCCGGATTTATCTGCATCCGTTGCCAACTACTTTTCAAAAAGTCGGTTCATGGATCTTCAAATCCTGTCACCTGTTGGCTTTAACCAGGACGATTTAAAAGCGATACGCACGGTGCCCGGCGTCAAGAATGCCCAGCCTGTTTTTATGATGGATGCCATGCAGACGTACGGAAAACAAACCAATGTTGCGCATTTAATCTCCATACCAAACGGTAACGGATCAAACGAAGCGATCAACTCGCTGACCCTTGTAAAGGGAAGGTTTCCGAAAAATTCCCGCGAGGTCGTCGTGGATCAGCAAAAAAACGGAAGCAACCCGAAGATCGGCGACCTTGTCACTTTGTCATCCGGTTCGGCGGCAAACCTATCAGACAGCTTGCACGACACGAAACTTAAGGTCGTGGGTACTGTCGATAGCCCTGCCTATTTAACCAGAGCCCGGGGAACCAGCACCATCGGAAATGGCAAGGTAAGCGGTCTGATCTTTATGCCGCAGCAGAACTTCAAGCAATCTGACTACACGGCCATTCTAGTTTCCGCAGCGGATACCAACGGTTTGGATGTGTTCAGCGACACTTATTCCAACAAAGTTTCCGCCGTGAGAGACGACTTAAATCACGTGGCAGATAGCCGGACCAAAACGCGTTATGACGATCTCGTCAGCAAGAACAATAAGCGGATTACTCAGCAGCAGAACGAATATAACAAAAAAAAGAAACAAGCGGATCAATCATTTGCTGAGGCACAGCAGAAAATCGATGATTCACAAAATAAACTGAATGCTGCACAGGATCACTTGAAAGCGATGGAAAGTCAAACTAATCAGCAATTTACTGCAACTCAGGCTAAACTTGACACCGCAACGAAGCAACTTACTGACAGCACGGCTGTATATAACCAAAAATCCGCCTCATTTAAACAATCGACGGCAGCGGCACAAAATCAGTTTTCCGCCGCCGAAAAGCAAATCAATGCCCTTTCGTTAAAAATTTCATCTCTGCAGAATCAGTTTAACGGACTTGAAACCGAGCTTTCTGTCGGTCATACGAACGGAAGCCTGACACCTGCACAGATGGAAAGCCCAAACGCTCAGATTCAAAAAATAAAAGATACACTGGCCACTTTAACACAGCAGCGGGCAACTGCACAGTCTAATCTCTCGGCTCAGCAGAAAAAGCTTGCGGCCACGCAAACACAACTGAATTCCAGCAAACAACAGCTTGCCGACTCGACGGCACAGCTGAACAGTCAGAAAGATTCATTTGCTGCTGCGCAGAAAAAGGAGAAATTGCAGATCACACAAGGGCAGCAAGAGATTACTAGGCAAAAAAATTTCATTGATCAAGCACGGCAGAATCTGAAGAAGCAAAAAACGGATACGAACAAAAAGCTGAGTAAGGCGGAGCAGCAAATCCATACTGCTAAACACAAAGTCAGCCAAATTGCGAAACCAAGTTGGAAGATAATGAGCCGCGACGACAATACGGGCTATTCAAGTTTCCAAAGTACCGTTGACCGCAGCAACGGTATGTCCAGTATTCTCCCGGTCATCTTCTTTGCAATAGCCGCTCTTGTTTGCCTGACGACAATGACTCGAATGGTACAGGAACAGCGCACGCAGATTGGTACGCTTAAGGCTTTGGGTTACAGTAATGGGGCCATCGCGTTCAAATATCTCTTCTATTCCGCTTCGGCGAGTTTAATTGGAAGTATCATCGGCATGGTTCTTGGGTTTATCTTACTGCCGTCCGTAATATTTAAGGCTTATATGATCTTGTATTCGATGCCAGCCATGAGTGTCGGTTTTTATCCCGGCATCGCCACTACAGCACTGGTGATTTCATTAGCACTGATCACGGCGGCAACGCTGTTCACCTGTATCAGCGAGCTCCGTTCCGTACCTTCGGCATTGATGCGGCCGGAACCGCCAAAAAATGGGAAACGGATTCTTCTTGAGCGTATCCATTTTCTGTGGAACCATCTGAGTTTCAGTAAGAAAGTAACGGCGCGCAATCTTTTCCGGTACAAAAAGCGTTTCTGGATGACAGTATTGGGTGTCGCCTGTTGCTGCGCGATGCTTGTTACCGGTCTGGGGCTCAAGGATTCTATATCCACTCAGGTCTCTCAAAGAGAATTTGGCGAGATTATGAAATACGACATGTCCGTTCAACTGAAAAACAATGTGACTGCCGGTCAGACAGGTACAATAACGCACCAGCTCAGAAACACGTCCGGGGTATTCTCGTTCATAGAAAATACCAACAAGAATATCACCGTGAAGTCGGGTACGAAAAGCGAGCAGGTGAACCTTATGGTCCCGCAACAACCTGATCATTTTTCAAACTACTTAAAGTTGCGGCAAGCACCTTCTCGTTTTGCAAAAACGGGCGCACCAATTTCTCTGTCAAATGACGGTGTCGTCATTACGCAGCAACTTGCTCAGCTATTAAACATCAAAACGGGCGATACTCTTGCGATTGAGGACGATGCGACGCATAGCCATCATTTTCACGTTGAGGGTATTGCAGAGAATTATTTGCTGAATTATGTGTTCATGACGCCCACCTTGTATTCAAAAGCATACGGTTCACATGTAGCGGTCAACCAGATCCTGACGAATCTAAATACGAAGGCGTCGCATAATTCCATTTCTTCATCATTGACGAAAGTTGATGGTGTCGCCAACGTGTCTTTCCTGTCCGATAGTGAACAAACCTTTCAAGACACGGTTAAGAGTCTCAATGATGTGGTCTGGGTCATTATTTTGTCGGCCATCCTTCTTGAGTTTGTGGTTCTCTATACGTTGACGACGATCAATATTGGTGAGCGGTTTAGGGAAATTGCCACAATCAAGGTGCTTGGTTTTTATGACAGAGAAGTCTCGGCCTATGTTACTCGAGAAAGTTACATCCTGACGTTGATCGGCATTGTACTCGGTATCATTGGCGGCATATTCCTGCATGCGAAGATTCTAAGTGGGATCGAGGTAGACGGTGTGATGTTTGTTAAGTCAATTTTACCGCAAAGTTTTATTATCAGTGCCTTGCTTACCTTCATCTTCACTTGGGTCGTCAACCTGGTGACCATGCGCTCCCTGCGCAGGATTAATATGGTTGAGGCACTAAAGGGTAATGAGTAACCTAGAACACATGACATCATGAGGTTAAATCATTGTTCATTTTGTACGGCATGATTTTTGCATGAAATCAATGAAGACTTGGAACTACATCCGGATGCATATGAGCTTGAGATTCATTTTATACATGCGAAATAGAGTTCACTATTTGAACGGTTGAGCTGGTCCGACTATATATTGATCGCTTTAGCGTCTTTAATTGATTAGTCTGTGTCTCCAAGAGCTCATAAATAACGAGCATCCCCATCTGTTTTTCAGGTGGGGATTATTTGACGCTTACGAATGGCGATACGGTCTGTCATTCAGCATGAATTAAGTAAAGTGTAGGTAAATAATGGTTATCAATCTTAAAAAAATAAGTAAAGAACTTCATTTTTCGATTTTGATAAAATAGAAACCTTGTTTATTCATGAAATTTCTCCAAGACGCTCAGATGGTTGGTTTGATCCCGAAAATAAAAATTCTTACTAGACAAAAATTTTTAATCAGATGATATGTATGTAGTCATCAGTAAAGGACTTTTTTGTCATAAAATAGTGGGTGAATAATTAAATGACTGAACGAGTAAATAACTATTTTCTTTAATCACCACTAATTTCAACGAAAGAATACGGCTTGGTGCGTACGTGAGTAAACAACTTTATTTGTATTTATCAACAC
>NZ_BJMS01000086.1 GCF_006539285.1 Sporolactobacillus inulinus | reverse complement strand
CACTACCGCTATCAATCCATCCGACCTTAGTCGGTGGTAGTTGAACACACATCGTTATTGGACTACCTCAAAGAACGCGCCATCGAGCATCTTGTGATTGCCGGTTGTCAGACTGAATATTGTATTGATACCGCCGTTCGGATGGCAACGGTCAACGGCTTTGATGTTACCTTGGTCGGCGACGCCCATGGAACCGCGGACACCCCGGTTTTGTCGGCAGAACAGATCGTGAAACATCATAATCAAACGTTGAATGGCTATGACAACGATGACCATTTTTCGCTCGTCCGGAATTCGGATGAAGCACTCTTTCAGCCGATTCATGAGCGTTACCGATGATCTCACGTTTTGTTCAATTTAGACGATTAAGCGCGATTGCTGCTGACCTCTTCCAAAATGCTGGGAGAGGTTTTTAAGCGATGAAAAACGGCGCTTCGCAGGATGGATGATGCGGAATGATTGATTCGGGGACGCGATCTGCCCGGAACATCTGGATGGGCTTTCCTAAAATGGATTTGGGCTTTCCCGAAAAAGAAAAAACCAATGATCTTTGAAAAATTGGAGAAAATAAGGAGGCATAAACAGGTGCTGATTTTGGGCACGCGGGCAGAGACGCAACCTGTTCTGGGGCAGATCGTGTAGAAACAGCGGCAAACAGAAGCGCCTGCCCCACGGAAATAACCGCCTGCCAAGGAGGGATGTTATGAAATTCATAGAATCAGAACGTAAGAAGGCAATTGATGAGAAGCTTCAAACGGTAAGTCAAAAGATTGCTGCGCTGTGGGCGGTACAATGCGCGGAACATGTTATTCGCTATTTTGATCAGGAACGTCCGAAAGACAATCGCCCGAGAAAAGCAGTGGATGCGGCACGAGCGTGGGCACGCGGGCGCATTAACGTCGGTGATGCACGAAAAACAGCTTTTGCCGCCCATGCAGCCGCCCGCACAGCCAAAAGCGATGCGGCTATTGCCGCGGCTCGAGCTGCCGGCCAAGCGGCAGCTACCGCACATATGACAGGGCACGCAATCCATGCATCGACCTATGCTGCTAAAAGCGTCTTTTATGCGACTGACGGCGATCTGAAGGCGGTGGATCAGGAACGCATGTGGCAATACGATCGGCTGTGCGAGCTTGCAATTTTTATCAAAAAAGAATGATTTGCGCGATAGCTATTGCTTAAAAGGAACAAAAATGGCCCTCACTAGCGCGGCTTATCTCAAATGAGAGCATAAAAAAATGAGTCTGGAAAGGGATCTCCAAACTCTGGATTAAGCAATCAAGTAAATCCAAGTGCGATCGAACCGCCAAAATCACTCACAAAGAAAGGCCAAAACGCTGGCCGTTGTAACTGGGATGAGTGCTCATCTATCGATGATTATTCTTGCTGCACGTCCTTATCCAAGTCATGATCGCGAGTCTGGCATTCATCCACCTGCAGAATCATCCCCTCAATACTGAAACAATCCCTGCGCTTTCAACGTTTCCATCATTTTTTTCTTGTTTTCCGATTGGGTTCCTGTGACGGCTTTTGCGATCTGGTTGGTAAACGTATCGACGCGGCGGTTGGCATCGCGCAGATCATAGTACTGATTGACGACATGATCATAGTCCTTTAATTCCTCAAGCGGCTGCTCCATTGAATGGTATTCATTTTCAAAATATACGGCTTCTTTTGGCAGGCGCGGCTTCAGCTGCGGCGCTTGGTTTGGATAGCCGGTGGCAACACCGAACGCCGGGAAGGTCAGTTTTGGTAGTTTTAATAAATCAACCACCGCTTGAGGATCGTTTAAGATACTGCCAAGATAAACGGCGCCAAGTCCCAGACTTTCTGCTGCAGTTACGAGGTTCTGCGCAGCGATGACCGTATCACTGAAGGCACGGAAGAAAAAGTCGGTCGAACCGAGTACATCGGACGGCTGCTCCTTCGCCTTGGCAATTGCGGCATTGCGATGCAAGTCAACAACAAGGACAAACAGACCGTCAGCTTCAGCGATATAGTGCTGATTGCCAATCTCGGCCAGCGCCTGTTTCTTTGCCGGATCAGTGACACGGATGATCGAGTATTGTTGGAAAAAGTTGCTCGTTGATGCATGCTGCGCGGCGCGAACCATCAGATCGATCTGTTCTTCAGGAATCTTCTGATCGGTAAAACTGCGTATGCTGCGGTGATTTAAAAGGGTTCTAATTGTTTCATTCATGCCAATGGATACTCCTTTTTTCATAAATAGATCTTGTTTAACAGTTACTATGATTATAGCATGGAGGGGAAAAGGGAAGAATCACTAATAAAACTGACTGATAAACCGCCCAAACTGGTTGATAAAATTCGCAAACTGCCTGATAAACCGCTCAAACTGACTGATAAACCGCCCAAACTGGTTGATAAAATTCGCAAACTGCCTGATAAACCGCCCAAACTGACTGATAAACCATTCATCTGGAAAATTTCATCATCTGTCAGGTCATGAGGAAAATACTTCGAAAATTTAGTACAATAGTACTATAGCAGGAATTCGGGGGCATTTTATGGATGAAGTAACAAAGCGTATTGCAACCTTTGCAAAGAAAACGATCAATTTGGATGAGCTTCAACAGCTGCTCAATCCCTTTTTCAGCTCCTATACGGATTTCGCTGAAGCTGTGCGCGAATTTGAGCGTCATCAGGTGCTGGTGATGATCCGTGCTTCGGGGCGAACAATCCGTACACCCGCGCTTGCCAATCGCTACCGAATTAATAAAAGCGCGATGAGCGGCGACTACCATAAAGAGCTCCAGCACTACCGGAGCAAGCTGCACCGAGCGATCAGTCTGGATAGCTATTATCGCAGCGATCCGGAATTGTGGGCGAGCGATCTGCCTGACCTCATCAAAGTGGACCACTACCTTAAGAACCATGGATTTCCGCAAGAAGCGGTTCCGGCACCGGAGCGCAGCTTTGAACTCGTTGCCGATGAAAAATGGATTGATGAAAAAGGCGGAAGGGAACTGCTTGAGAAGACCGGCTTGTATGCGCGCCTTAATATCCTTCCCGTCTCCGATCCACTGATGCTTGCGATCAATCCTCGATTCATTCATGAATCCGAACAAACACATCTGATTGTTGAAAATAAAACGACCTATCAAGGCTTGCTGCCGGTATTAAAACAGACACGTTTTGCCACACTGATTTATGGCTGCGGTAAAGCGGTGATTAAAAGTATCGAGCAGTTTTCGATGCAGTATCCGGTTCGGGCAGCGCACCGCTTTCTGTATTTCGGCGATCTGGATCGAGAAGGACTATCAATCTGGTATTCACTCAATCAAAAGCAAGCAGCAGAGCCGGCACTTCCTTTTTATGAGGCATGTCTGAAGAAAAAGGCGGCAGCGGGGAAAGCGTACCAACAGGCGCGCAGCACGGCGATCGATGCTTTTCTCACCCATTTTCCGAAACCGGAAGCGCAGCAAATACAGAGCGCACTTCAAAATGGAAACTATTATCCGCAGGAAATCTTGAAGACTAATGAATTGCAGCAGATAGGGAGGGAAGCCGATTGGAAGAACTAGATCTGCGCGAGATCGTCAGCGGCTATAAGGAGCGGATACGTCGGCTTGCTTTGTTTGATCCGCTTTATGAGCTGGAGCGCAAGCGTGAACAGGACCACGAGAAAAAAGACATCGACATGAAAGGCCTTGGGCTTCTTGCGCTGCTGTTTTTCTTTGAGCAGAAGCTGATGCGCCAGTATAAGGCGGGAGCGAAACAACTGGCTGCTTTTTTAGAAAAAACGGCTGAAATGCAGTACCGGCTGGATCATGAAGATTACGAGCGCCTGGCCCGATCGATTATTCAGACCTTCCGCCCAACCACCGGGAAAAAACGGCGCTATAGCTTTTTTAATTGGGAAACCGGCGCGGACGATGGAATTGATTACTCGATTTTGAAGGCGAGCAGTTTCGATCTGAAAACGAATCAGCAGTACTACACTTTGGATGAGGACGGGCTTGAACTCGTTTTTGCGACGAAAGAATTTTACAGTGAGTTTCAGTTGTCGATCAATCAGCTCATGCTGCGCAAGCAGTTGGACAAGGGCGAATTCAAGGGCGCCCTCAGGCAGATCAATGAAATGCGCATTGATGTGGAAAGCCTTGTCGAGCGCATGACGCGGCTCAAACACGAAATCCAGCGCAGTATCGTGTCTGAAGAGACCTTTGAGCGCTATAAGCAGCTGCTTGAGGATATTTACGGGCGGCTGAACCGGGAGAATGATGAATTCAAAGAGCTGCGTGCTTTTGTGAAAGAGACTCGCCAGCGCCTGTACGCAAAGGATATGCATAAGAAAGAATCGCGTACCTATGATCTCGTTCTGCGCATTGCTCATGAACTGGAGTCGGTCCATTACGACCATACACGGCTTTTGCAACAAACCGGCGACTTGAAGAATACCACGCTGCTCACGGCGCAAGAATCCCTGTACTACACAGGCATACAGGCCTTCAATTTCGATCAAGATGTGTCTGCGAAAATCATTGCCACGCCTTTGCCGCTTGAAGCGATGAGCGGCGTGCTCCAGCCGTTTCTAAAGGTAGAGGAGAACAAGCAATGGTCGCCACTGACCATTCTCGCCGATCAGAAAATCAATGAAGATCGTGAATCGGCGGATGATCAAGGTTTTATTAATGTTTCTTCAGCGGATGAATCCTTGCCCTATCGACGTATTCTGACGCAAAAATATCGAGAATTAATGGCTCTGTTTCTGCGCGCTTCCGAGCAAAGCGGCGTTCGGAAACTGTCTCAATTCATCAATTTTCTCGAAGAAAACGAGCACTCGGATTGGGTTGAGCAGCGTTATTTTTACCAGTTTTGGCTTATTCTGCACCAGCGTTCACCGATCAGGAATGGGGAAATAGAGGATGACGATGGAGCAAAAGCGGTGCTTGATGAGGCATTGGCGCTGCTCGGAAATCGGGTACTTCATGTGCGTGAAGGAAGAGGCATCATTCAAACAGCCAAGCGCTTCTCGATTCAGGAGCTGCTGATCCATGTGGAGGAGGGCAACAATGAACTATCCTGAACAAAAAGTGATTCAAGCGTTTCGCCTTTATACGATTCTTGCTCGAGACGGCGCTGCAGCGGAAGACGCCGTGCAAAATTACCGTGCAGATGATGCGATCCGCGGCTTGCTGGACACCTTTGCAAGAGAAGTGGATTGCGTCGTCATCAGCACGAGTGAACAACTGTTTCTCGTGCCTGAAACCAAGCTGTCACCTTTTCACACCAGCAATGACTGGATTAAACGCCACTACCTGCGCACCGGAGCAACCAATGGCGACCTCTATCTGCTCTACTTTGCCACAATGATTCTGTTTGGCAGTTTTTATGATACTTACCAGAGTCAGGAACCGACGCGGCTGTTTCTGCGCCTCGATGAGTGGGTACGTTTTATCCAGGAACGTATCGATCAGTTGAAAACGCATGATGAAGAGGAACTAAAACAGTTGGAGCAAGAGTTTTCCTATAACTGGCGGTTGATTATTGAAAAATGGGATGACATGGATGACATTAAAGAGACCGCCAAGAAGCAAAGCGGCAACACGATCAGCCGCATGAGTTTTATTAATACGGTCAAACGGTTCCTGACCGATCAGGATCTGGTGCAAGACATTGGCAATGAAGAGATCAGGCTGACGGAGAAAGCGAAAACGATCATTCAGCGTTATTTTATGGAAGTTGAATATAATAAGGGAATTTTTGAATTCATATACGGTTTTGAAGGAGATGAACCGCATGCCGACGATCAGTAAAATCCGCTTGACAAATGTGATCTACGAAGAAGGCAACAAACGCTATAATGACGAACTGTTTCTCTTTGACGGACATAATGGTGCGATTCTGATTGAAAACGGCGGCGGGAAGACGGTGTTTATTCAAACCGCGCTTCAGGCGATTCTGCCGCATACCGACCTTGCCGACCGCAAAATAAAAAACACGTTGATGCTAGGCGGCGCACCGGCACATATCGCAATCGAATGGATCATCAATGAGCGGCCGAGACGTTATGTGGTGACTGCGGTCTCACTTTTTACAACGAAGAATGCGCTCGATTCGCTACGCTATGTTTATGAATACCACGAAAATGATCCAAACGGTATTGAGGGGATTCCGTTTGTCCGCGACATCAGAGGCGGCAAGCGTCCTGCAGATCGCGGTGAAATGCAAGATTATTACAGCGGCATGCACGAGAAGACGCTCAGTGCGCAGACCTTTAAGACGATCAAGGACTATAAGTCTTTTCTTGAGGAGCAATACAACATCATTTCCAGCGAATGGGAGAGCGTTGTCAAAATTAACAGCTCTGAGGGCGGCGTTGAAGCCTTTTTTGATGAATGCAAGAACACGAGTCAGCTGTTTGACCGTCTGCTGATCCCGACGGTGGAGGATTCGATGGTTGGCCATGACCGCCACCTTTTCGCGGATTTGTTTGAAAAACAGCTTGAGAGTCTGAAAAATTATCAGAAGCTGAAAGAGACGATCGAAGAAAACGAGCAAATCAGCAGCGCACTTGAGGAGTATAGCAAAACTTATGAGGCGCTTCATGAACGTGAACTGACCTACACGAAAACGAAGCAGCGGGCAAAAGGGGTCTGGAAGGAACTGACCGATCAGCAGCACAAGCAGCAAGCGGAGCAAGAGGCGAATGGCGCGAAGCTTCTCGAATGGAAAAAGGACAGCTTTACGCACGCGGTGAAAGCGGAATCCTACAAAATTTTTACAGAACAAACGGCCCTTGAACAATTGGAACAAGCCTATAAAAAAGCACTTGCTGCACAAACGGAAACGGAAGAGCAGTTGCAAAAAGATCGGCACGCCTATGCCTCGTTGCAATGGGCGAAAGCGACGGCTCAGCATAAGGAGCAGATAGAGCTGCTCCAGGAGTGCGAGCGGCAGCTGGAGGCGATGGATCAGCGTGCAGATGCGCGCGAGCTGCGCAATCATTTTGAACGGGCTAAGCGGCAGCTGCTCGGCTGTCTGCTGCACGAAATCGAAGGCTTAGAAACAACGGAGCAGCAGCTGAAAACGGACCTGTTTCCGGTCATAGAGCAAATCGATGAACAAGAGCAGATGCAAAAATCATGTAGCGAGAATGAGAAAAAGCTCCGTGATGCATGTGCGAATATTGAGGGCCGGTTGCAGTCACAAAAGGAAGCATTGGCACAACTTATTCGTGAGCTCCCGATCAATCCGGAGCAGGAAACGGTTAAAGACCAGCTTGTAAAATGGACGGAACGCGATCAATTCTTAGACGAGTCAATCATTGCTCTGATGCAGAAGGAGAAGGGGCTGCGCGCAAGCCAAACGGAACTTCAGAAACAAAAATCAGCGCTTCAGGATGAGAAGAATGGGACGATGCGTGAAGCGGATCAGCTGCAAAATGCACTCGCGCAGATGGAGAAGGCAGAGCGCGGAATCATCAAACAGCTGTCGGAACTGCGCGCGCAATGGGGCGGACTCGAAACCGTCTTTCTTGACCAGGATTCGATTATGGAGCGGCTCCGTGAGACAATGGATCGCCTCGCTGCTGAGCGTGAGGAACTTTTATATAAAGAACGGGTCGCTCGCCGATTTGTCGATGATCACGGTGATCAGGAGCAGTTTTTTGGTGATGCTTATTTGGACAAGCGTCTGCCGACATGGAAAAATCAATTCGCTTTTCTGGCGACTGGTGTGGAATACTTGCAAATGGTGGATGATTCGGAGCAAAGTCGGATGCTGGGGTATCCACTTTGGCCGCTCACACTTGTAACCACGGCTACGGAAAAGGCGAAACTGGTGAAAAAATTGGATCAAGTCGCATCGCGTCTGCAATATCCGGTCACTGTACTTTCAACTGAGGAAGCACTGTCGGCGGATGTGCAAAATGCGGTTCAGTGGGTGGCGCCGGAGCAATGGCGGGACAATACAAATCCCGATTCATTTGCCGAATGGAAAAAGCGGCTTGGCGGTGAAGCCGCTCAGGCGACCGAGCAGCGTGTGGCGAGTGAACGCGAATCCGCACGCTGCCAGCAGACGCTCCATGCGTTCCGCAGCTTTTTAAACGAATACCCTTATCAGACGGTCGAAGAGAAGCGGGCGAAAAAGAACGAGCTGCAAAATAATATCGAGACGCTCATTATGTCGATTCGCAAGTCGGAACAAGAAGAAGACGATTTGGAAGCCGAGCTGATCCGCAGCAAGGCGAAAATCGATCAGTTCCGTGATGAACGAAGCGGATTGGCACTGTATATGGAAAAAGCGCGCCGCGCGCTTGTCATCGAGAAAACCATTGAAGCAGAGCAAGGGCTTTTAAAACAAGCGAAAGAAAATGTGCACGCCGCAGAGCAAAGGCTCGCAGCAGTCTTGGATGCGATCAATGCGCTGAACGAGAAAAGAAGAAGCATTGATGCTCGGCTCAGCAATGTTTCCGCCGAATTGCGTATCTTGAAACGGAATGATGACTATCTCGCTTTGCGCGCCTTGACCCCGGAGAAGACAGACAAAAGCAAAGCGGTCATCAAGGAACAGATCAAGAATTTAGAAATGCGCTTGAATCAAATCAACAAAACGCGCGGCGAATGGGAAGAAAAACGTAAGGGTGCAGCAAGCGAAATCAAGCACCTTGACGAAGCCATGAGCCGTCTGCGCCTCGAGTACGACGCCATTGATGAAACGCAAGTATTCCCGGGTGACGGTGATCAGCAGCTGATCCTGCTTCAGAGCCGAATCAAACAACTTGCCAAGGAAGAAAAACGCCGCGCCGATGCCGCACAGGCGGCGCGATCAGAAAAGGACAAACAGGACGGAAAATTGTCCAGCCGCAAGGAACAGTTCCAGCAGCATTTTCCAAACGAGGCCGTTGTTTCTTTCCATGCCTACGCGGGGAATGCGGCCCAGGATCTCTATGACGAAAAAAAACGTCTGAACGAACGTAAAAGCTATCTTGATCAGGAATCCAGTCGCATTGAGAAAGAGCTGACCGCCATCAATCAGGCAAGAACGCAGCTTGATAAATTTGAAATTGCGCATCACTTCACGGCACCGGACATTGAAGCGATTGCGTTAACCAGCGAAGAAATCAACGATTTTACCTATAATCGTAAAAAGTCTGTGTCAGGGATTACTCGTGGATTAGAAGAAAATCAAGCCGATGTGACGGCCGGTAAAGCTGAGGTTGGACGTGCACAGCAGACCTTTAAGACTTTTTGCAGGACGCAGATTTCCGATGTTAAGCTCAGACAAATGGCAATCAGCGGCATCGAAACAAAACAGAGCTATGAAGAGATCGTCGCATTCAAGAAAAATATGTCACTGCGGATCGAGCGGATTTCCCACTATGCCCGTGAGCACATCCGTCAAAGCGACAAGGATCTTCAGTTGTTCATCGATCAAATTCAAACGCATTTGCGTACGCTGGCGGAAGAACTGCGGCAGATTCCGAAGAAAACCAAAGTCAAAGTTAAAGACGATTGGAAACAGATTTATTCCTTTACCATACCGGAGTGGAAAGAAGAGGACGGTAAAGCGCGCATCCGCAATCACATTGAATGGATTCTCAAAAAGCTGAAAGACCCGAGCTTCTTAAATGAAGAGGGTCGGCAGGATAGTGGAAAAATACGTAAAGCGCTGGATACTTGGCTGCAATCGAAACAATTGCTTCGCGAGATCATCGGCAGCGATGTCTTAAAGGTGACGCTACGCAAAGTGGCAAGCGACAGCACGGTGTCGACGCGTTATTATACATGGGAGACGAGTAATATTTGGTCCGGAGGCGAACGCTGGAGCAAGAACATGACGCTCTTCCTTGGCATCCTCAATTATGTCGCGGAGAAGAAGAAGCATCTTAAATCCAATGGACAGCTGCACCGGGCGGTTATTCTCGACAATCCGTTCGGTCAGGCATCCAGTGATCATGTCCTGAGCCCGGTGTTTTTTGTCGCCCAGCAGCTCGGTTTCCAAATGATTGCCCTCACGGCACTGGCAGAAGGGAAATTTTTGCAAGACTATTTCCCTGTCATTTACAGCTGCCGCTTGAGAGGAGCATCCGATTCTGGCAAGCAAGTCATGACCAAGGAAAAACAAATCAGCAAAGCGTACTTTGAAGACCACGCCCCGCAAAGCCTTGAGCGCCTCGGTGAAACGGAGCAGATGGGGTTGTTTGATTGATCAATTTTGGGGATTAATTGAATGAGGTTCATTCACTTCTCAAGTGGATCAAAAAATAACATTGACACTTTTTAAAAAGTCTGATATAAATAATAACACCAACTCAAAAGGAGTCCTTGGTCATGAAACGAGCAGGAAAACTCCAATTGAATAACTTTTATTACTACTTTGGTTTCTTTCGCTAGTGTTTGTATTCGCTTCGCCGGATGCAAACACTTCTCCAGAAGCTTGCATCCATGCGGGAGCCAAGGCGGTACGATTAAACTTGGAAAAATAACCACATGGATTAACTATCAATAATCCGTGTGGTTTTTATTTTATCGCAAAGCATTCCGCAGCACCCACGGTTTATTGAGACCGTGGGTGTTTTTTACACATTGGAAAAGGGGAAATCATGATGACACATTCATTAGTTAGCAAGATGAAAAAAGAATTGAGTTTGATTCAACCGTCCGATATTTTAAAATTCGATCAGGAAGCCTCAGCAATTCCGGGAATTATTAAGTTAACGATCGGGGAACCGGATTTCAATACGCCAGAACATGTGAAAGAAGCCGGGAGACGCAGTATCGATAATAACCGCAGCCACTATGCACCGCCGAACGGGACACCCGAGCTGCGCCAAGCCATCAGTCATTTTCTCGAGAAAAAGTATGGCCTGTTCTACAATGCGGATCATGAAATCCTTGTCACAGCAGGAGCAACCGAAGCCATCTACACCGTACTCACCTCAATTTTGAATCCGGGCGACAAGGTGCTGATGCCGACGCCGATCTTTCCGCTCTACATACCGGACACACTGCTTGCCAAAGCAGAGCCGGTATTCATGGATACATCTGCTAACGGGTTTGTGCTCTCACCGGAGCTGCTTGAAAAAACGCTTGCTGAGCATGGTGATGCCGTTAAAGCCGTTATTTTCAACTTCCCGTGCAACCCGACCGGCGTCACCTACCGCCGCGAGCAAATCGAAGCGCTGGCAAATGTTTTGAAAAAGCATGACATCTTTGTAATCTGCGATGACATCTACAGTGAACTGACTTACGGTGAACGCCATGTATCGATGGCGGAATACCTCCCGGATCAGGCGATCGTGATCAATGGCGCATCGAAATCGCATGCGATGACCGGCTGGCGGATCGGCTTTATCTGTGCACCGGCCGTGATCGCAACGGAACTCGGCAAGATCCATCAATTCACGATTACTTCGACGGCCACGGTTGCTCAGGATGCGGCACTGGAAGCCTTCGAAAACGGCATGGATGACGGCATTCACATGCGCGCGGAATATCAGAAAAGACGTGACTTTGTCTACGAAGCGATGAGTAAAATCGGGTTCGATTGCGTCAAACCGCAAGGCGCTTTTTACCTGTTTGCTAAAATCCCGGCGCATATGATTCAAAAAAGCATGGCGTTCAGCAGAGATTTGGCACACAAAGCAAAGGTAGCGGTGATTCCGGGCGGCTCTTTCGGACCTGGCGGCGAAGGCTATATTCGAATCAGTTATGCCGCAAGCATGGAACAGCTGCAAGAAGCGATGCGCCGAATCGCAACCTATGCGGAAACAAATAAAAAACAAAGGAGCGTGCAACAATGAAAATCATTATGTTCAGCGTTCGCGATGATGAAGAGGCAGCAATCAGGGAATGGGAAAAGAAAACCGGTGTTCAGGTGGACATCAACCGGCTGGAGTTAGATGCAGAAACCGCGCAACTTACTAAAGGTTATGACGGGATCGTGATTCAGCAGCGCAGCCACATCAGCAACCCAGCGGTTTACGAGACGCTTCAGAAAAATGGACTGAGGCAGCTGACCTCGCGTACAGCCGGCTACGATATGATCGATCTCGAGCAGGCAAGTGAACGCGGACTTGTCGTCACCAATGTGCCGGCTTATTCGCCGAACTCGGTTGCCGAGCTGGCGCTGACGCAAACAATGCGCCTGATTCGCAACTTGCCCTTGTTCGATGCACGCGGCGCAGAGCAGGATTTTCGCTGGGCAGGACTGATGGCGCGTGAAATCCGTTCACTTACCGTAGGCATTATCGGGGCCGGACGGATCGGCGGTACGGTTGCACGCTTATTCAAAGCGCTTGGCGCGACGGTGATCGCAAATGATATTGTCGAACGTGTAGAGCTGAAAGACATTGTCACCTACGTTTCCAAGGAAGAACTGCTACAAGCGGCAGACGTTGTGACCCTTCATGTGCCGCTTATGGATTCAACGACTCAATTGATTGATGCTGATGCCTTGGCGCTAATGAAGAACGATGCCGTGCTCATCAATGCATCGCGCGGCCCGGTCGTCGATACCGATGCGTTGATTGCCGCACTGCAGAACAAGCAAATAGCCGGCGCAGCACTGGATACACTGAACGGTGAGGAGCACTTCTTCAATCAGGATCTGTGCGGCAAAGAACTTCCAAGCGAGCAGCTGAAGGTCTTGCGAACGCTGCCAAATGTACTGATTACGCCGCATATTGGTTTCTACACCAACAAAGCCGTGCAAAATATGGTTGAGATCAGCCTGAACGACGTCTTGGCGATTTTGAAAACCGGCACAAGCGAGCATCAGCTGAACAAAGTAGCTGTAGAAAACTAAAAAGAAGGACTGCTCATGCAGATCAGACAGACAACAGATGCAGCGCTGCATCAATAATTTCATAGAAACATTGCCAAAACCCGCGTATCCTGTGTGAATACGCGGGTTTTACTTGGGAAAGATGAATCAAACTGGATAGCGTTTAAAGCTAATACCGTGAAAGACCTGCGGTATTATGTCAAGCGCTTTATAAATTATATTTGTTAATTTATGAACAAAAAGGCGTACTCTAACCTAAGCCCAGTATAAAATGTAAAATACTGGAATCTAACAAAGGGTTTTGAATGGTCATTTTTGACTCATCCGGTCATCCCTTTGCTCGGTGCATAAATTTCATGGTGACGGAGCAGAGCGTCGACCATGCGGACCAATTTTCTTGCCGTAAGAACGAGCGCACGTTTGTGTTTATGAGTGGTAACTTCATTTGCTTTTTTCTCATAATACCTTCGGTATTCTGGAACGTAGCGTATGACATGATTGGCGGCTTCAATCAGGTAATAACGCAAATAGACGTTCCCAGTTCGTGACAGTTTAGTATCCTCAGCAGTAAATGTACCAGACTGGTGCTTACGCCAATACAATCCGGCATACTTCGCCAGTTTTGCTTCGTTTTGGAATCGATCGATCTGACCAACCTCAGCGATGATTCCAGCTGAGAAGATGGGGCCAATTCCCGGAATGGTATCGATCGTTCGCTTTGCTATAGGCAGACTCTTGATTAGGTTCTGAATGCCCTTTTCTAAGGTTTTAATCTGGGCTTTCATCGTTCTGATCAGAGTAATCGAAGTACTCATGAGAAGATCCACTGAATCTTCCACACAACGGCTTAGACGATAAGAATTGTTGACGGCTGTTTTGATGGAAGATGCCACTTTTTTTGGATCACCAAAGTGGTGATTTCCCTTTTCCTGAAGGTAAAGAGCCAGCTTTTCCAATGAGATATCAGCCAAATCATCTAAGCTGAATTCGTCACTGAAAAATTCCAAAATCGCTTGTCCAAAAACGGAGGTTTTGACATCCTTGGTAAACTGACTGAATTTAAAGTTTAGGTGCTGCAGAAAATGTTGTTTTTCTCTTGTTAGTTCTTGAACCAAGAGAAAACGAGATCGCGTCAGCCGTTGAAGAGCGATATACTGTTCTTCTTTGACTACAGAGAGTGTGGAACGTCCAAATCTCAGAAAGTCGGCAATGACAAACGCATCAATCTCATCTGTTTTATCCAGATTCGCATAGCTTTTCTTGAAGTTGGCAACTTGTTTGGGATTAAGCATATAGACGCTGCAGCCGATCTTCTTTAATTCAGGATCCGTATGAAAAAACATAGCCGGATGATAACTGTACACAGAGGTGGATTCCAAGCCAATCTTGTATCCATCAACTCTTTGTTCCTCCGCTAAAGAAACGAGATCATCGCGCAGCTTTAGAGCACCCGGACGATTGTTTGGGATCGGATAAGCTTTCACTTTATCCCCTTTCTCAGTTTCAATATAGACTTTAATATCTAGTGAACTAACGTCCAAACCGACAAAATAGGTCATGATGTACACATCCTCCTTTCATTTAGGATAACTTGGGCATCTGGGGATATCCCTAAGTGTGAACGCCGACCAGCACACTCGCCTATCAGAACTTAAATCCCTGTCTCAGTTAGCCGCATCCTGTCTACTCAAGCAGGATAATGAGAAGCAGAGAGGAACAGCCTGCGAGTAAGAAGTCCCTTGCGCACACCGGGAAACATTCTTTCAAAGTAGTAGAACTACAGTTAAAGCTAGGATTAACCCAAATGATCCTTAAACTCATTATCTTAGGAATATCACCAGGTGTCCAAATCATTTGATGAGATTAATATTATTGGCTACATTATTAATATACTGGAGAGTGAAAAGTT
>NZ_BJMS01000085.1 GCF_006539285.1 Sporolactobacillus inulinus | reverse complement strand
TATTTTGCCCGGTTTTTCTTATGGTTTGGTAAAAGCTTCGATGCGATTCATTACGATCTCAGCTGAAATAGAGGTAGAGCAGCTGTACGAAGAGGGTCAACAGGAGCAGATAGCGCCATGTGAATGGAAAGTTCCAGTTCGAGAGCGTCAGTGGTTTTTCATTGATTAATCCTGCCATCATGCCAAGCGTTGCATTGTAAGGGCCCATCAGAAAGGCGGGAATTGCGCCGCCAAGCATGGCAACGGTAACTACGATTGGTGCATCAAGCAGCGCTTGTGTTTTAAGCGCTTCGGCAATCAGCGCAAGACCAACCGCAGGATGCAGACCAATGAAGGCCAGCAGGAATGGAATGAGCGGCAGAAGCACAAGGAACGCCCTCAATCCGGTAAACTGGATCAAAGACTCCATACCCTGAGTAATCACAGCATCGGTATGCGAAATGCGCAGCGCCGTGATAAAAAATCCGGCGGTCAGGAAAATAAAAAATTGATTCTGCATACGGGGAATATAGGTTGAGAAATGGTCCTTAACACGAGTGAAAAATGGACGGGCTTGGCCAATTAACCAGCACCAGAGTAGTGCAAAGGGGAACACAATCACACTGACCAAAAATAGAAAGCTGAATGAAGAGAGGTGATCAAGCAAAAGGATCACACCGTTCAGTGCCAGTACGGCCGCAGCGATCTGCCAGGGTTTGCGCCTGGGGTGGCCGGAACCAGCGGGCTCAGCACGCGCGGCGGCTGTTTCCTTTTCTACTGAAACATAGGCGAAGCGGGGCGTTCCTTTTCCGGCGAGCCGCCAATCAAGCAGTAAGCCGCAAATGCTCAATAGGATAAGCGGCAACAGAATCTGTGAATAAGTTGTCCCGGTCAAGTAGAGTACGGTGCCGACGATCGGTGTGATCGGACTCCATAAGAGCGGCATCGCGTAGCCGTGAGTGATGGCGCAGTTGATCCAGCGGCTCTTATGTTCAATGCGAAAATAATCTATTGATGAAGCAACGGCATGATAAGCAAGCGGAAGTGCAGCCAGATTCATGAAGGAACTGAAGAAAAAAGAGAGGCATGAAATGAGCCTATAAAGATGCGGCGGGCTGCTCACCTTTTTCCTGATGATTTGATTGAGTTCATGAGCGTAGCGGCCAAGGCGAATCGGAAGTGCCAGAATCGGTACCATTGTAAAGAGCGTGACCATTTGAATCATTTCGCCGAACGATAAAAGAAATGAGCTTGCTGCTGCATGGCTGATGAGGAGCATGAGACTGCCTAAGCATAAGAAAGACAAGCCGAATGCCATCGCCAGCCCGCGCACACGGCGCAAGCTAAAGAGCACAATCAGCATGCACAGTGCAGAAACGGATTGATTCAAGATTTGCTGCTGCGGCAACAAAGTGGCCAATATATAGCTAATCATTGCCATAAGAAATAAAATGCGTATCAATAAAGTACCTCCTGATGATTCATTGCCGGTTTTGTCTGTGGGCATTGATCATGATAAAGAACGGTAGCCCTTTTTAACTTGCACAACCGGGGAAAAAATACTAATGTGATGCTAACCAAATCCATGGATTTTAAGGATCAGATTTTTGAAAGTAGGCGAAGTCTGTGACAAGAAATAAGAAAAAAGCTACGGTGTTCATGACAGCTATTGCAACGGGGACGCTGCTGAATCCTTTAAACTCATCGATGATTGCGCTCGCATTGCACAGCATTCAGGACGATTATCAGCTTTCATTTGCCATGGTTTCGTGGCTGATCTCGGGTTTCTATCTTGTGAGTGCGGTCGGTCAGCCGGTTGCGGGAAAAATGGGGGATCTGATCGGCAGAAAGAAATTGTTTCTGACCGGACTGGTCATTGCCGCGTGCGCGTCACTTGCTGCGCCTATTGCGCCGGCATTCGCTTTTCTGCTGATTTTTCGACTGCTCCAGGCGGCGGGAAGCAGCGCGGTTTATCCCTCCGGCGTATCTCTGGTCCATGATTATATTGCTCATGAAAAACAAGGCACAGCACTAGCGGTTCTTGCGATCAGCGCTTCGGTCATGACTGCTTTCGGCCCGACGGTTGGCGGATTCTTGATTGTCTGGGGCGGCTGGCCAAGTATTTTCTATGTCAATCTGCCTTTTATATGCGTCAGTTTCATTCTCGGATGCTTGGTCATCCCGAAGGATGTGAAGGAGGAAAAATTGCGGATACGAACGCTGCTTGCACGGCTGGATCTCATCGGCATGGCTTTGTTTTCATTTGGTATAGTCAGCCTACTGTGGTTTTTACTTGAGCTGGAGCATGCGCCGCAGTTTTTCGCTTTAATCGTATCGGTGATCTGTTTTACTGCCTTGGCCTGCTTTGAATGGCATTGCAAACGTCCATTTATTGATGTGCGCTTACTTAAAGAAAACCATCGTTTGACAGAGGTTTATTTACTGTTCATCCTCATGAATCTTGTCAATTATTGTTTGTTTTACGGCATGCCGAATTATTTTCAAAGCGGGCTGAAATTGAGTGTGCGGACCAGCGGGGCGATGATGCTGTTTATGTCGGCGGCTAGTGTGGCTGTGTCGCTTCTTTGTGGGCGCTGGATTGAGCGAAAGGGGACCGAAATTCCAATTAAGGTTAGTGCTGCCTTAACTGCCGCTGGCGCTGTTTTTCTGCTGTTTGCTGTAGGGAGTGGATTAGGGTTCATCGGCACCGTCCTAATCCTTTTCGGTATCGGTTACGGAATCTGCAATGTAGCACTTCAAGCGGCGATGCTTGATGCGGTACAGGCAGAAGCAGTCGGTGTTTCATCAGGACTTTTTCAAACATGCCGATTCATCGGATCAATTGGATCCACAGCCATACTTGGACTGATTTTTGGTAGTTCCGTGACCCAAGCGCACTTATCCGAACTCGCGTGGTTTTTGATTGCCATCAGCGTGCTCGCACTGTTAATCAGCTTTTGCTTTTTTCGGGGAAATCGGCCGCCAGATTTCGATTAAACATTCTGCGACATTTATCAAAGCTTAAGGATTTTCTGCTATTATTGAATTATCAAGTTGCACGAACGAAAGTGTGGAAGGGTTTGAGCATTTGTGACATGGAGAATTTTATTCGGCATTGCTTGCGCGTTGTTTGCGTCGACAAAGAGAAGAAATGTGGTGCTTTGGTTCATTGCAGGCTTCTTCTTTGAAGTGTTTGCACTGATCATTCTATTTTTTCTGCCCAAGACGATACGGCAAAGCGGTTCTTCACGAAGGAGCGCGGCAGGGAGAAGGGGTCCGAGCATGCAGTGGACCCGAAAAGGCACGCATATATGCCCCTACTGCGGTAGCTCAGTCGTTATTGACGATATTCCAGGGCGCTGGACATGTCCAAATTGTGGGCAAACCTTTACATACGGGACTGATGGACAAACGCATCAGGCGGACGAGGAAACACTCATGCCCCAAGTGGAGTGGATCGTAAAGCTTTTTGCCAAGCTTGCAAAACAAGATGGCATTGTCTCGGAAAACGAAGTACGCCAGGTGGACTTGATTGTGCGCCAGGCGTTCCAACCGAGCAGGCAGCAGCGGCGCAAGATCATGACCATCTTTAATGAATCGCGTTATTCCGATGAGTCCTTTGAATCGATTGCGCAAAATCTCTATGATTCGCTGGGTGGTCACCGCGATGTACTGGTGGACACGGTGACGGCACTTCTTGCTATTGCTGTCGCCGACGGTGCGCTACGCCCGGAGGAGGATGCGATGATTGGCGCGGCTGCCGGAATATTTGGTCTTGCTCGTCACTATGAAGTGATTAAGGCTCAATTTTTTGGACAATCTTCCAGCAGCAGGACGTCAAATAAGACAAGCCTCGAGGAAGGCTATCGCTTGCTTGGCTGCACACCGAGTGATTCAGATCAGGTCATCAAGAAAAAATACCGTCAGCTCATTAAGGACAATCATCCCGACCGTCTGATGAGCCGAGGAGCATCCGAAGCAGACATTAAAGCAGCTAATGAAAAGGTGGCGCAGATCAAACGCGCCTATGAACAGATCATAGCGGCTCGCTCATGATCCGTGCCGCCATTCCGGCTGGATGGTGAAGGCGACGCTTCAAATGATAAAAAGATGAACAGACGAGGAGGGAACATGATGCAGCAAACTTTTATAAAACAGAGTGAACCATTGGTATCTATGGCTGGGAGGTCTTCTAAGATTACCATTTACCCTTCCTATTTTCTGCAAGGGATGCCGGGAACGGCTGAGGACCTGTTTCTGAGGAGGGGCGTTGCGGATAAACTACTCGCGATTGCCTCGCAGCTCCCTGAAGGACGAAGGCTTGTTCTGATTGATGGCTGGCGTTCTCTAGAAACGCAACGCTTTATCTATACGCAGACGGTCGCCCAATTTCGCAAAGCAGGACATTCGGAGGAAAAGATTAAAAAGGAGATCCCCGGTTTTGTGGCCTATCCGTCAACCGATCCTGCGAAACCGGCGCCGCACCAAACCGGAGCGGCAATCGATCTGACACTTGCCGATGAGGACGGTTGGCTTGAGATGGGCACCGATTTTGATGATTTTACTGAGGTCGCCTATTTGGACTATTACGAAGGGAAAACAGAGCTGAGTCCTAAGGAAAGGCAAGCGCGGGATAACCGGCGCCGATTAAAACAAATGATGGAAGATGCCGGCTTCACGCATAATCCGTCGGAATGGTGGCATTATTCTTATGGCGATCGTTCTTGGTCACAGGAGCATCACGAGACTCAGCGATACGGAGGGATTGTCCCTGAGCTTTAGAACGATGGAACTTGGTGGAGGCTTCAGAATGATTGATCACATTTTACCCGATACATTTTTCCAAAAACCGACTCAAGAATTGGCAAAGGCGCTGCTTGGTTGCTTGCTGGTCAAAGAATCGCCGCAAGGGACGGCGTCCGGCTATATCGTTGAGACCGAGGCCTACATGGGGGCAATGGATCGTGCCGCGCACAGCTTCGGCAATAAACGGACGAAACGAACGGAAATCATGTTCTCTTCGGCAGGTCATGTCTACACCTTCACCATGCATACCCACACACTCGTGAATGTAGTAAGCGGGCCGGTCGGTGTGCCTGAGGCCATCCTGATTCGCGCCGTTGAGCCGGTAGACGGACTGGCGCTTATCGCTTCACGAAGACCGGTTGCGCGCGCCGTTGACCGAACAAATGGGCCCGGCAAGCTTACCCAAGCTCTGAACATTACTCGCGACGATTATGGACGACTGTTCACAGAACCCCCGCTTTATCTTGCACAGGGCTTTATCCCTCAGCACGTGAGTCGGGGGCCGCGTATTGGTATTGAGAACACCGGTGAGGCACGAAATTATCCTTGGCGGTACTGGGTGACGGATAATCCTTATGTATCCAAGATAAGAAAACGCAATTAGGTTAGAAAGTCTAACATATTAGATCGGATTATGCTTGATCTAATGCGATTCTTAATGTTCACGCACTATTCACAGAAAATTGTTAATTAAAAAGTAGATTGGGTATTTACAAGTGATCAAAATTCTGATAATATCAGTGTCAACCACAAGAAGTCAGAAAACAGGAGTGAAAATCATGGCACAGAGTGTTAACCGCATAGCAGTGAACGGCTTGATTCGAATTATTTTGCGATTGCGCACATGAAGGACTGAAACAAAGACCATTGTTTTAATAATGGAATTGTTTGAGTCCAGCTTTTCATCTTTAAAAGTAGGCGCTCAAGCAATCGCAGAAGCGCCTATCCGGAACGCGGGTAGGTTTTTTTATTCGGCTTTTTTACACATCGGTGGAACACTTGGTTGCCGTGAAGTGGCATCATAAAATCAATTGGGGCTCTTTGTGGCGGAATATTTTGATTATTTCTTCATAAGAGAAAAATTATTAAGGAGCGAAAAAGGATGAAGACAGAGAGGAAACAGAGAATGAAGGATTATTTCATGGATCGTATGTATAAGTGTTCGGCGGGGATTGCCAACGCAATCTTAGTAACATTAGGTATGGGGCTTCTCTTTGAAACATTGGGCAAATTCACCGGCTACCAACCTTTTATGGTAATCGGTGGCGCAGCTAAAGTACTTCTTGCTCCGGCGATCGGTGCAGGTATTGCTTATCAATTAAGGGCGAACACGTTGACAATGTTTAGTGCGATGGCTTGTTCGGCGGTAGGTGCCAATGCGATCGTGATTCAATCGGCGGCTCCTCAAGTGTTGACGATAGCTCCTGGACAGCCGGTCAGCGGTGTTATTGCAGCGATCATCGCGGTCTATGTGGGTAAGAAGATCAGTGGCAGAACGAAATTCGACATGATGGCGATCCCGTTCGTCTCCATTTTTGTAGGCGGAATTTGCGGATACGGTCTTGCAGCCGTCGTTACCCCGGCACTTAACTGGGTCAGCGGTCAGATCACGCACTCGGTTCAAGGCTCTCCACTGATTGCATCGATGGTCATTGCACTGGTATGGAGCATCTTCCTGATGTCGCCTGCTTCATCAGCAGCTCTTGCGATTGCACTTCAACTTGATCCCGTTTCGAGTGCTGCCGCACTGATCGGGTGTACGGTCCAATTCGTTGGATTTACGGTGATGTCATTTAAAGAAAATGACTTTGGTGGTTTCTTTGCGCAAGCCCTTGTGACACCTAAGGTTCAATTCCCTAATCTCGTGAAAAATCCGAAACTTGTGATTCCTCCGTTCGTTGCGGCGGTTGTCAGTGCACCAATCGCAACGATGCTCCTTCATTTCCAAGTTCCTTACGAACTTGGCGGACTTGGTCTCAGTTCATTCATCGCTCCTTTGAACATTCTGGCGCTCCAAGGTGTTAAAGGCTTGATGACATTTGTTGTCGCAGGCGTCTTAATTCCTGGTGTCATCACCGTTGTGCTCTATCGTGTGATCAAGATGTTCGGGTGGGTTAAAGGCGGAGATCTGCACATGGAAGTGCAATAACAAAGAGATATAGAAGATTGCCAAACAGATAAATAGAAATGACCGAAGCGGAAAAGGGGGCCGCTTCGGTTTTTTTTGCAGGTAAAGAAAGTATGGGATTTTTGGTCGTGCAAAAGACTGTACATCAAAAGCGCAGGTGCTCGGGCGCCTGCGAGACAGCGAGCGGCTGGAGTGTCGTTCGTGCACACGGTGATGAATCAAAGCCGAATGGAGGCGGCGTAACTTAGCTTGTCTTAGGTCACTGAAAAAGTCCATTGGGCAGTTGAATGTTTGATTCAATTCAACATTCAACTGCTTTTCTCTTTGGCATGAAACGCCATCTGAGCATTGTGCGTCTTCCTAATGCCTATGTTAGAATGAACAGGTAAAAGGAGTGCAGGTCTTATGGGAAAATCGAAATCGAAATCGAAAACGAACGCGATGCGTCTTCTAGACTCAGAGGGCATCCCTTATCAGGTGCAGCTTTACACGGTTAGCGATGGATTGATTGACGGCGTTTCCGTTGCCAAGAAAGTAGGAGAAGATCCGCAGTTTGTGTTTAAAACACTGGTCACACAAGGACACAGCGGCGAATTCTATGTCTTTGTTGTTCCGGTTGCTGAAGAATTGAATCTGAAGAAAGCGGCTGCGACAGTCTCCGAGAAAAAGGTGGAAATGATCCATGTCAAAGACATCCAAAAACACACCGGGTATGTACGCGGCGGCTGTTCGCCGATTGGTATGAAAAAACAGTACCGAACGGTCATCGATGCATCCGCCCGTTCACTTGACCATATCATTGTCAGTGGCGGCAAGAAGGGTACTCAAATCATTCTTGCCGTGGATGACTTGATCAAAGCTGCATATGCCGAGTTGGCAGACATCACTAAATAGCGACGAACAGGGATTAGCGAGTGTGAAGGTTTCAGGAAATGTGAGGCAGACGCCATCTATTGAGGTGCATCCTTGAGGATCGTATCAGTAAAGAAAGGTAGCAGGAATTAAAAATGGATATGGAGCCGCAAGAAACGCAAAGACAAGCGCCACTCTTGCGGCTTGTTTTTGCGAAAAATGTCCCTTCAAGTAGAAAGAGCCCAGCCAATAAATGATCAGTCCCGCCAACAGTACCGCAAGCAAAAAGCTGATTGTACTGAATGGCGACGAGTAGATGGTATAATAATCAATCAAATATAAGCGGTATTTTGCACTGATTGTACCGATTAATGCGAGGAACAGTGAAGCCGCTGAATTGGCGATCATGTTCACGAACCACAGACCGATAAGTGTTCGGAAAAAATGGGACAACGTCACTTTCACATTAAAAAACAAAAGTGCCAAACTGAAAATCAATGCATCAAGAACGAGGTTGATCACTGCAGCGATACCGATCATCGGTGGAAGAAGATAGTACATAAAGATCGGTGATGCAGTGCTATTCAAGAAAACGGGCACACATATCATTACTTTTCCTTCTTTCAGTGCTCATGAGCGATGCATTGATTCTCACAACGGGCATTTATTTGATGATTCGATTATTTGAGTAGATGCCCTTGATTTCTTCCGGTGATTTTCCACGAACAAGCAGGCAGAAATTTTCGTAACCTATTTCAAGATGTGCATTCATGAGTTGTTCCAAGGCACGCAAACCTTGCGGATGCTTATGGATCTTCTCGATCTCGTTCTTATAGAGGTCAATAATCGATCTCTGGACAAAGTGGGGGGCGTATTGCATGGCATAGGCATCTTTTCCAAGCATTAAGCCGCACAGGTATTCATATTTAAACTGAAGCTGGCGTGTGAAGTTCACAAGGTGCAACAGTCGGTAAAAAGTGTTTGGGTAGCTGACCTTGAAATTATCAATGGCAGTTTGCGCTTTTCTGAGATCCTGGATGCTGCTTATTGTTTTCATTGAAGTGAACCCCTCCTCGTCATTTGGATCCTAGCGGAACTTTCTCTTTTTATTATATGCCTTCGCTCAAGATAGCGAAACACTGTCTGTCCGAATTTGAATAGGTTCTTTCAAGTAAGCGTTTGCTTTTCGTGCAACAGACCCATGAATGCTGCGTACTTGAACAGACCGGCGCCGCATGGCATCATCTACTTATGAAATCCGTCTTTTTTGTATCCTGAAAAATGATTCTGGTGTTTATTCATCAAAGTTATTTTTCGCACTTGATCGAAACAGAATGATGCGTTAGGAAATCATAGAAAATGAAAATGCACAACGGTACATGAGTATTGAAGTTTCAATCCGTGCATGTTATAGTTATTACTCAATGAAAATCCGTATAACAAAACCAAATTATAACATAACACAAAAGGTTATTGTTGTCAAGAGAAATGAATCGATTTTATTATAATCATCATCGCTTTTTGAATTATTGAAATGAAGAGGTGTTTGCATGATGGCGGAACGTGAACGCAGGCAGGAGCAGAAACGGGTTAATGAAGTTGTCGATGTCATCACAGAAAAAATTGAGAAGATTACAGGCAAAAAGGGCGAAGTGCGAAAAGGAATTGTCGACCTGAGAAAAACCTTTTGGGATGATGTTACCGTCAATCTCGATGAAAATGATGATGTTTACGAAACACAGGCCAGCATTAAGCAACAAGCAGAGCTGCTTTCGGAGCGTGAGCGGCGTCACGGTCAGATGACGAAAGAGCTCAAAACGCTGTTTCGATTGCAGGAAACGCCTTACTTTGGTCGTATTGATTTTCGCGAGGAGTACGAGGATCAGGTGGAGCCGCTCTATATTGGCATTGGCTCATTAATGGACAGCAGAAACGAGGATTTTCTGATATACGATTGGCGAGCGCCGATCTCAAGCATGTACT
This sequence comes from Sporolactobacillus inulinus, assembly GCF_006539285.1. GTDB lineage: Bacteria > Bacillota > Bacilli > Bacillales > Sporolactobacillaceae > Sporolactobacillus > Sporolactobacillus inulinus. The sequence continues at coordinate 5,026 of NZ_BJMS01000085.1, read as the reverse complement.
ACGATTATGCACCGGGTCCGGCAAAGTACAGCTCGCTTGATGGTGAAGTTGAAGGCAGCATGACGCTGAAACGACAATTTATGATTCGAGACGGACAGATCAAAGGAATGTTTGATACCGGGTTAACGATCGGCGATTCGTTGCTTCAAGCAGTACTCAGCGGCAAGGCATCCACACACATGAAAAGCATTGTTGCAACGATTCAACGCGAACAAAACCAAATCATTCGCAATGAGCAAGATCGCTATCTGATTGTTCAAGGTGCAGCCGGAAGTGGCAAGACGTCAGCTGCGCTGCAACGTGTTGCTTTTTTGTTGTACCGCTATCGGAAAACGCTGCGTTCGGATAACATGCTGCTCTTTTCGCCGAATCCGCTCTTCTCTAGCTTTATTTCCTCAGTACTGCCGGAGCTTGGTGAGGAAAATGTTGTTCAGACCACATTTAAAGACTTTATTGAGGAACGAATGGGCGGGGAGCTGCAGCTGGAGAATCCATTTGATCAGACCGAAACTTGTCTGACAATGGGAGAAGGGCCGCAATTAAAAACCAAAATTGCGGGGATCCATTTTAAAGCTTCGCTTGCCTATCGCGATTTGATTGATCATTGGCTCGATCATTTGAAGCGCGCCGGAATGTTTTTCCGTGATGTTGCGTTTCGCGATCGGATCATTGTTTCAGGCAAAGAGATCGAGGGCTATTTCTATGCGCTGCCGCAAGATCAGACGTTGCTTAATCGCCTCGAACACGTGCGTGATTGGCTCTTGCGTCGTATCGCCATCTTCTCGAAGCATGAACGTCAGGAAGATTGGGTGCTGGAGGAGGCCGGACTTCTTGACAAATCAGACTATAAAAATATCTTTGATAAGCTGCAGCAAGAGAAACAGTTCAGTGATGCGACCTTTGACGACTATGATCGGGAAGAACTGCTGCTGCGCAAAATCGTGATGAACCGGCACTTGAAACGGTTGAGACGCCAAGTGAAGGAACTGGATTTTGTTAACACACAAAAGGTATATAGCGAGATTTTCTATCAGAAATACAGTGTGGATGCCGTACCTAAAGAATGGGGCGCGATTTGCCGCGCAACGCGGATGCGCTTTGAAGAAGGGGATTGTCCTTGGGAGGATGCTGTACCCTACCTTTATATGAAGGAAAAGATACAAGGACGAAAGGGTAATCGGGATATCCGCCATTTAATCATTGACGAAGCGCAGGACTACTCGCCGGCTCAATTGGCGTTTTTGAAGGCGGCGTTTCCGCGCTGCCAAATGACCATTCTCGGTGATGTGAATCAAGCGATCTATGCGCAAAGTCTTGGCGAAGACACGATGCTTTCGGAGCACTTATACGACCCGAACGACGTGCAGAAATTAACCTTGCTGCGCAGTTATCGATCAACGAAAGAAATTATGAACTTTGCCCGAGCGATTGTCCCAATGGGGAAGGTTATTGAACCGTTTGATCGCAGCGGCAGGCTTCCGGAGTGGATTGATACGCACAACCAGTCAGAGAAAACAGAGATCATCTTAAGTAAGATCGATGATTTCAAGCAAAACGGTCATGAAACAATCGCATTGATCGGAAAAACAATGAAGGAATGCCAAGAAGTCTATGATCTGCTTAAACAGCGGACGGATGTAAAATTGATTACACAAGAAACGTATCAATTCGACAAGGGCTTTATTATTATTCCGATCTATTTGGCCAAGGGTATTGAGTTTGACGCAGCGATTATCTATGATGCTTCGGCAAGCAACTACAGCCATGAAAGTGAACGGACGCTCTTTTACACAGCATGTACGCGTGCGATGCATGAACTGGTTCTGCTCTCAAGCGGGGCGGCAAGCCCATTTCTTGATACGGTTCCATCGGAGCATTACACACGCACGCAGTTGTGAGGGTTCAGCATAAATCCACAGAAGCATAAAAGACCTCTCAGTTCATTTGGGCTGGGAGGTATTCATTTTTGTGGAAACCTGCAAACCGATCCAGGCACTGATGGCGAGTGGGGAAATCGCTTCACGTCAGGAACGATCCGGTAGATGCATGGTGATCGTTGTACCGGAACCAAGGCGGCTCTCGATCATCAACTCTGTTCCGAAAAATGTGCTCCTTCCCAATGTTGGCTGAGAATTGCAAGCGAGCTATAAGACGCCTGCGGCGCACCGCTGTTGCTCGAAGGCACGTAAATTTCTGCATGGCTGAGCGCGACTGTTTTTCTTAGCGGAAGATAACATTCGGCACTTGATCATGGTACACTTTGATTAGGTATTTTTTTGAAAAGGCGGGATGGTTTGTGTGGCGCAAATGGCTGGCTGTACTTTGCATCGCGGCAGGTATTCTTTTGATTGCTTCTCCTTTTTTAAAGGAAGGTTTGATCGGTTATCTGAGCGGGAAGTTGAATGCGGAGCAATTGACAGCAACTCAGCTTAAGAAAAATAATCAACGGGATGCCTCCTTTGATTATAAATCGATTCAGCCGCCGTCGTTTTATGAGGCGGTGAGGGCCGGGACGCGTGTTTCCTCTCATGCGGTGATCGGGCGCATTCAAGTGAAGCGTCTTGGGATTGCGCTCCCTATTTTAAAGGGGACGACCAGCAGCAATTTACTGGTCGGTGCGGCTACTATGCGTTCGGATCAGAAAATGGGCAGCGGCAATTATGCGCTTGCCGGGCACCACATGCGGCGTGAAAATCTGCTTTTTGGTCCATTGATGCATGTGAAAATCGGTGATGAAGTCGTCATTACCAACTTGACGACTGACTACGTGTATCGGGTCTCGAATCGAAAGATTGTTTCTGAAAACGAGGGCAGTGTCGCTCTCCAAACCAATGACAAACGCATCACATTAGTCACGTGTGACAAGCCGACGCGTACACCGAATCGATTGATTGTCATTGGCAAACTGGTTCGTGTTGAGGCTCATCAATGAGCATGAATAATCGCGCTTTATCATTTTTTAGAGAATAGGATGATCCCATTGAGTATTCTTGATGTTGACGATTTGTATAAAACATATGGCGTGCAGACGCTCTTCGACCATATCTCGTTTTCCATTTCCGAGGGTGAGCGGATTGGGTTAATTGGCGTCAATGGAACCGGGAAGTCGACCTTGCTGAATGTGCTCACGGGGCGTGACTCGGCAGAAAGCGGCGGTATGCGGCATGCCAATGCCTTTCGGCTCGAGTATCTGCCTCAGACCCCGGTTTTTGAAGACGGCGTGACTGCGCTGGACCATATTTATGGAGGCGTTTCGCCGATTATGGCTGCCGTGCGCAATTATGAGCAGGCGCTTGCCCAATTGGAAAAGAATCCGGCAGATGCGAAACTTCAAGAACAGCTCCTTAAGCGCCAGCAACAGATGGATGCGGCGAATGCCTGGGATGCGGAAGCTGCAGCAAAACGGATTCTGACCCGGCTCGGCATCCATGACTTTGACACGCCTGCAAACGAATGCTCCGGCGGGCAAAAGAAACGAATTGCCCTTGCGCGCGCACTGATTCAGCCGGCCGATCTGCTGATTCTCGACGAGCCGACGAACCATTTAGATAACGCCATTATTGACTGGCTTGAAGAAGCGCTGGACCAGTATTCAGGTGCGCTTTTGATGGTGACCCATGATCGTTATTTCTTGAATCGCGTAACCAAACGCATTCTTGAGCTGGATCACGGGAAGCTTTACAGCTATGACGGCAATTATGAACTGTTTCTTGAAAAGAAAGCAGAACGTGAAGCGCATGCGGCATCCGGTGAGGTTAAGTTGCAGAATCAGTTGCGCCGTGAACTGGCTTGGCTGCGCCGCGGCGCGAAAGCACGGTCAACCAAGCAAAAAGCCAGAGTGGAGCGTGTACATCAGCTTCAAGAACACAAAGGACCGGAAATCAAACAGTCGGTGGACGTAGCACTCGGATCGACACGCCTCGGCAAGAAAGTGATTGAGGCGGAGCAGCTTTCGAAGCATTTTAATGGTCGCGAACTTTTTCATGAATTTAACTTGCTCGTTACACCGGGCGAACGCTTGGGCATCATCGGGGGCAACGGCAGCGGCAAAACAACGTTGCTTAATATTCTAGCTAAGCGGCTGAATCCGGATTCAGGAACAGTGGCTATTGGCGAGACCGTAAAGATTGGTTACTACACCCAGGAGCATGCCGAAATGAATGAAGATCTGACGGTTATCGACTATATTAAGGAAGCAGCGCAAGTGGTGCGCACGGATGACGGGCAGCAGGTGACGGCGGAACAGATGCTCGAGCGTTTCCTGTTTTCGCGCCCGCGTCAGCGCACATTTATTCGCAAATTGTCCGGTGGCGAGCATAAGCGGCTTTATCTGTTGCGCATTTTGATGACGGAACCCAATGTCCTTTTTCTTGATGAACCGACAAATGATCTGGATACGGAGACGCTGACCGTTCTCGAAGATTACTTGTTGCAATTTCCAGGCACTGTGCTGGCCGTATCACACGATCGCTATTTTCTTGATCGGGTTGTCGATCGATTGATCGTCTTTGAAGGGGACGGTCGCATCCGCCGCTTCGAGGGAAACTACAGTGAATACATGGATGAACGAAAAAAAGAACAGGCAGCGGCGGTAAAGACCAAAGCAAACAAAAAAGAACTACCGATTCAAAAGCCTGCTGCGAAAAAGAAAAAACTAACCTATAAAGAGCAGCAGGAGTGGAACGGGATTGAAGATCGAATTGCATCGCTCGAAGAACAGGTCGAACAGCTGAAAAAAGAAATTGCCCAAGCAGGCAGCGATGCGGGCAAGGTTCAGGAATTCTATAAAAAACAGCAGGAAATGGAAGTGAAACTCGATCAGGCGATGGAACGTTGGACCGAATTATCGTTAAAAGTGGAAGAAATCGAAAACCAATAAGAAAAAGGCAAAAACCCTTGATCAGGATTTTTGCCTTTTTTCACAGGATAAGAAAGGGATAGGATTTTGCTCCGTCTTCAAACCAATAGACCAATGTCTTGACCAGGAATCAAAGCAGAGGTGCTTTGGCGCCTGCGGGATCGCGCC
>NZ_BJMS01000084.1 GCF_006539285.1 Sporolactobacillus inulinus | reverse complement strand
AACTTTTCACTCTCCAGAATGTAAAAAAATTGTCATTATTGAAGGCTTTTTCAAGGAAAATGCGCTTACATTTTTCGTGTTTGTGGTATATGATAAATAGAGAGATGATAAAGAAGCATGGGAAGGTTGGCGATGAGAATGTATAAGATTCTGGTTCCTGTTGATGGTTCAGATCCCGCAATGCGGGCAGTTGACGAAGCGTTGTCCATTGCTTCAGGAAAGAAAGAGGCCGAGATTACTCTGCTCTATGTGAGCCCGTCTCCAGTCTATTTTCCATTTTATTCTATGGTTGGTCCATCACTGGACGCAGATGTTAAAGAAGTAGAAGAACGTGAAGGCAATCAGATGCTTGATGATATTATTGCGAAAGCTGCGGCACCAAAATCAGTAACTTTGCGCAAAAAGCACCTTTATGGAATTGCTGCACAGGAAATATGCGACTATGCGAGTGATACAAAGAAAGACTTAATTGTAATGGGGCATCGGGGTATGGGTGCATTTGGACAGGTCATGCTTGGAAGTGTCAGCAATAAAGTACTTCAATTGGCAAAAAGTCCGGTACTTATTGTGAAATAAGCCATTTATTAGAAATGAATAGATGAATGAAAACCTTTATGAAGCAAACACTTTATAAAGGTTTTTTTTACTTTATACTTGAAAGTCAAATAAGGTCAGACTATAATAGAGACATAAGGTCAAACAAGGTCAAAATAAAGAATTGATTGGCCGCTAATCAAACTGAAGGAGGTTTGATCTCATGCTATGTGATGAATGCAAGTTAAATCAAGCAGTCATTGAAATGAATGTGATGATTAATGGACAACAAAAACATCTCCATCTTTGTGAGGAGTGCTATGCGAAAATGAAAAATAATTTCGGTATGCCGTCATTTTTCCAAGGCGGAGCATCTCCATTCGATGATCTGTTTCGCAGTTTAATTCAGCCGTCAATGGCGTCCAGTGAAAATAAAGCTCAAGAAAACGGAATGCACTTTGATGGACTGCACGGCAATAATCAACATTCAGGCGGCAGATCCGGTGGTCGTAACGGATTTCTTGATCAAGTCGGAAGAAATTTGACGGAAGCTGCACGACAAGGAAAGATTGATCCGGTTATTGGACGCGAACGTGAAGTTCAACTCGTTATCGAAACGTTGAACCGGAGAAATAAAAACAATCCGGTATTGATTGGCGAACCTGGTGTCGGCAAAACGGCAATTGCTGAAGGACTTGCTTTGAAAATCGTCGAAGGAAAAGTTCCGGCAAAACTGGCCAATAAGGAAATTTACCTCATTGACGTGTCTTCCTTAGTGGCAGGGACAGGGATAAGAGGCCAATTTGAACAGCGGATGAAACAATTGATGGCAGAACTTGAAAAGCGAAAAAATTGTATCGTATTTATTGATGAAGTTCATCTTCTCGTCGGTACCGGTTCTGCCGAAGGAAGCTCAATGGATGCCGGGAATATTTTGAAACCGGCTCTTGCGCGCGGCGAACTGCAAATTATTGGTGCGACCACGTTAAATGAATACCGTAAAATCGAAAAAGACGCTGCACTTGAACGTCGCTTCCAACCGGTTGTTGTTAATGAACCGACTCAGGAACAAGCCATTCAAATCCTGAAAGGTATTCAATCGAAATATGAGAACTATCATCATGTACACTATACCGATGATGCGATTAAGGCATGTGTCGCATTATCTGCACGGTATATTCAAGATCGTTTCCTTCCGGATAAAGCGATTGATCTTATGGATGAGTCCGGATCGAAGGTCAACTTGAATCTGACGCCTGTAGACACTGAGCGTGTTAAGACGAAGATTGATGAAATCGTCAAGGCAAAAGAGGATGCGACAAAACAGGAACAATTCGAGACAGCTGCTCGTCTGCGTGACCAGGAGCATGCGTACAAAAAACAGCTGGAACAATTAGAAAAGATCAAGGCTAATGGTGCAGAATTGCCGGTTACCGGTAAGGGCTCAGTCGTTGATGTTGAATTAATTCAGCAGATTGTCGAACAACGTACCGGAATACCCGTTCGCAAATTACAGTCTGATGAACAAAACAAGATGCGTAACTTGGCGGAACGGCTGAATGCAAAAGTAATCGGTCAGAAAGTGGCCGTCGAGAAAGTATCGCGGGCGATTCGCCGTAACCGGACCGGATTCCGCAAATCGACACGGCCAATCGGATCCTTCCTGTTCGTCGGACCAACGGGTGTCGGAAAAACCGAATTGGCGAAGACACTTGCTGAAGAAATGTTCGGTGAACGTGATGCGATGATCCGTATCGATATGAGCGAGTACATGGAGAAACATTCCGTATCGCGTTTGATCGGAGCTCCTCCGGGCTATGTCGGCCATGACGAAGCAGGTCAACTCACCGAAAAGATTCGCCGCAAACCGTACAGCATCATTCTGCTCGATGAGATTGAAAAAGCGCATCCTGATGTGATGCACATCTTCCTACAGATTTTGGATGATGGTCGCTTAACCGACAGTCAAGGAAGAACAGTAAGTTTCAAGGATACGGTTATTATCATGACCAGCAATGCAGGAATTAAGAATCGATCCGCATCCGTTGGTTTCGGCGCATCAAGCGATCGTGAAGACTTGATTAAGCAGCTCGAAGATTATTTCCAACCGGAATTTTTGAACCGTCTGGATGGAATTATTAAATTCAACGCATTGAAGAGGGATGACATGCTCTCAATCGTTGATTTGATGCTGAACGACATCCGCAAAGCCGCCTTAGAACAAGGAATCGAACTCGATGTCACTGACGCTGCTAAAAAGAAACTTGCAGCTTTGGGTTATAGTCCTGAATTCGGTGCCCGACCTTTGCGCCGTGTCTTAGAGGAAAAGGTTGAGGACCAGATTTCCGATTTGCTTCTCGACCACAGTGAAGCAAAGAAAATAACGGTTGACGAAGTAGAAGGTAAGATTAACGTTACAGCCAAATGATAAAGTTTGAACAGAAAATCGTGTGACTTAAGGCGTCACACGATTTTCTTACATATAAGACGCATTGTTCATCTTTTTTTCATTTGTTTGACAGAAGTAGTGAAACGTGGCAAAATGACAGTACACAATAGAGCAATAAACGATGAAGGGAATTAGTAACGGTCGAAAGGACTTGTGCAGAGAGCAGGCGGTTGGTGCAAGCCTAGCAGTCCCCGGCGGTGAATTACCTCCCAGAGTTTCTTCTGCGAACGATACGATCGAGTAGTGGGAGACGGCCGCAACCGTTATGCGACAATTAAGTGATTGTTTGATGTATGAGCAGTCAACGAGGATGGTACCGTGCGATCAGCACTCCTTATTTAGGAGTGCTTTTTCTTTTTCCTGTTTGAAACAGGGATTTCCAGTCAAACTATTGAGAAAGGGTGTTTCCTTTATGGATATCATTGATGATTTGAAATACAGGGGGTTAATCAACCAAGTTTCAGATGAAGAAGCACTGCGTGAAGTGCTGAAAAAGCCAACGACTTTTTACTGTGGGTTCGATCCGACCGCCAATAGTCTGCATGCAGGAAATTTGCTGGTTATTGTTATTATGATGCGTCTGCAGAGGGCGGGACATCATCCAATTGCACTGGTCGGTGGCGGAACGGGTATGATCGGCGATCCGAGCGGGCGTTCAACAGAACGACAGCTGAATACAAAAGAGGTTGTTGCTTCTTACGCAGACAGCCTGAAGAAACAGTTGGATCATTTCCTCCACTTTAACGAGGGTAATGCAACCTTTGCGAATAATGCCGAGTGGTTAAATAAACTTTCAACCATTGAATTTCTACGCGATGTCGGTAAATATTTTACACTTAACTACATGCTCTCCAAAGATTCCGTGCAAACGAGACTTGAATCCGGCATTTCATTCACCGAGTTTTCCTACATGCTGCTTCAGTCATTTGATTATTTAAATCTTTATGAGAAGAAGGGCTGTCGCATGCAGATCGGCGGCAGCGATCAGTGGGGGAATATTACCGCTGGATTGGAATTGATTCGCAAACGCGGGCATGAGGAACAAGCTTTCGCAATGACCTTCCCGCTGATTACAAAGAGTGACGGCACGAAATTTGGAAAGTCGATGGGCGGAGCAATTTGGCTTGACCCTGAACGAACAACGCCTTACGAATGGTATCAATTCTGGATTAACGCTTCAGACGATGATGTCGTTAACTTTTTAAAGTACTTTACTTTCCTTACTAAGGATGAAATCGAAGCCCTCGCAAAAGAGGTTGCAGAGCATCCAGAGGAACGTAAAGCACAAAAGGCGCTTGCACGCGAAATGACGATTCTGGTTCATGGGGAAGAATCATTGAAACAAGCGGAGCATATTTCACAAGCTTTATTCAGCGGGAATGTGGCACAGCTCAGCGGTGCGGAGATTAAGCAAGGATTTAAGGATGTACCAACGTATCAAGCACCACGCAATGAACCGGTCAAACTTCTCGATTTGCTGGTGGAAGCAGGAGTGACGTCATCAAAACGTCAGGCACGCGAGGATATTACAAACGGTGCGATTTATGTCAATGGAGTACGTCGAACCGACCTGCAGGATGTCCTGACCGAAGAGGATCGAATCAATAACACGTACATTATTATTCGTCGTGGCAAGAAAAAATACACACTGATTCAATTTTAAATGGATGCCTCGCGCATAAATCCTACACTTATCGTACAAAATGTAATCGAAAAAGAAGCGGTGACCTTCATTGAGTGGTATACTTCTAGTTGAAACAATTCAAGAGATTTGAATCTATGTTCGGCGACAAGGAGGACGTTTTCAATGAGTGACAAAGAAAAATGTTCATGCAGCGGGGCAAGTATCAAGGAAATGTTGGTTGGCGGAATGATCGGCGGTGCAATCGGGGCATCGATCGCTTTACTTTTTGCACCAAAGTCGGGCGCTGAAGTTCGCAAAGATCTTTCCGTAAAAGAATTGGTTGACTGCAGTGTTGATAAAGTGAAACAGGCGGCTTCTAATCTGTTGAATAAGGACAATGAACCGTACCGTTGAGACAAATATTAGCCATTTAAAAAGCTCTTCACGCAGATGCAATCTGCGTGAAGAGCTTTTTATGTACAAGCGGATGCGTTTGTTTGGGTGTTACCCGACATGCTCCGTTGTTTTCGCCGGAAGTGTCAAACAGTTGAGCTGGCCACCGAAGACGCAGCCGCCATCAATACCGATAATATTATTCTCGCCAAAGTAAACATCATATGAATCATGTGACTCATGTAAATTCACGGTCGGAGTATGTCCAAAGATGATTGTTTTGTCACCATGGTAACCTTTAAAGAAGAGTTCGCGAATCCATAAAAATGTGTCCTCAGATGTTTCACTGATTGGCTTCTCTGGATCTACCCCTGCATGGACAAAGAAATAGTGCTCCGTCTCAGCGTAGATGTTCAACTGTTGAATCCAATCCAAGTCCGATTGAAGCTCATCCGGAAGCGTTAGCGTTCCATCTTGAATTCCTCGGTAAACGCTGCCGATCGTTAAGCCGTAGCTTGCCAACGTCTGGGCACCGCCGTTAACCGCCCAATGGGATACGGCGTGCAGATTTTTACCGATCAAGGCTTTTTCCATCATACTTTCATGATTGCCTTTTAGCGCAATCGCTCCCTGCTTTTCCAGCGCTCGAGCCTTTTTAATAACCGCTTTTGGATTCGTTCCACGGTCGACATAGTCGCCCAATAAGAAGAGAAGATCCTCCTCCATTGAATAATGAACTTTCTCAAGCAGTGCATTGAATGCATCGATTTGACCGTGCATATCGCTTATCACAAGCAAGCGTTTGATTGTCTGCAAACCGATAACCTCACTTTCTATAACTATCATAGACAAGTTTTAGTCTATTATGCAACTCGTGATAGATTGTAATTGAAAACCCTCGAAGCTTGATCTTAAGCTTCGAGGGTTGGTGGTGATTTCTATTTATTTATCATCAGAACCATAGTTCTTTGCGTTGATACCTGCATCATTCGTATCCGGTTGGATTTTTTGATCTGTATTGTAATTGATTTTCGATACATCCGGAGCAACAAAGCCCTTCGGTGTATAGAAACGAAGAAGATCGCCGTAGATTACCTTGTCCGAATAATCCAGCATTTTTTTTGCTTGCGTCTCATAAGGCTTCCCAAATGAACGGTCAACTTTTTTACCGGTTGCATTATCATAAACACTGCCGCCGACAATTGAATACTTACTGGTGATCACATCGCCATTTCGAAATGGAACGATTTGTTGATGCTGTTTGGAAAACAGATCGGTGCCGAATTGAATGTAATTTTTTGTGTTAATCCCAAGCAGACTCATTAAAGTCGGTCGGACGTCGACATCGCCTCCGTAGGTAGGGACCGTTCCGCCGGCAACTTTAGGAATATGAATAAACAGCGGTACACGTTGCAGCTGTGCGTTATCAAAGGGCGTAATTTGCTCTTTATTCAATACTTTAGCCATCGCATCATTGTGATTTTCGGACAGACCATAGTGATCTCCGTACAGAATAACAATTGACTTGTCAAACAAACCTGCTTCTTTTAAATCCTTAAAGAATTGTTCAACCGCTTGGTCCATATAGTTTGCCGATTGAACATAATTGTTCACAACTTTGTCACCGAAGTCTCCAGGCTTGAACGATGTATCTTCGGGATCCATACCGAACGGGAAATGATTCGATAACAAAATCAATTTATACTGTAAAAAGGTTGCTTTAAGTTCTTCAAATACGGCATCGTTTCTTGAAGAAACGATTTATCTTTCATCCCGTAATTCTTAGTGTTTTCCGAACTCATGTCATAATATTTCGCATCAAAGAATCGCTCGTATCCAAGTGCTCGATACATCTGGTCACGATTCCAGAACGATTTCACATTGCCGTGAAACGCTGCGGTTTCATAGCCGTGTTGGTCCATTATTGCCGGTGCGGCCTGATATGCATTGGTTCCTTTCATTTGAAAGACAGGTCCCTGAGAAAGAGGGAATAGTGAATTTTCCATCATAAATTCAGCATCGGACGTCTTTCCTGACCCGGTTTGGTGAAAGAAGTTTTTAAAATAGGTCGTATTGTCGGCACCTGTCGTTAGCTTATTCAAGAAAGGCGTAACTTCTGTTCCATCAGGCATTTTGTAATTAATGATAAAGCTTTGTAGTGATTCAAGGGAGATATATATGACATTCATTCCCTTGCCCTTTGCATAGTAATCCGGATTCGGCGCTGCAAAATTCGACTTTGCAAAGTTCTGAATATCATTAATATCGCTGCTGTCGGCCATCGCCCTCTGAGCGTTTGAACGTGCATTTTGAATCGTATCGTAGATGGCGAAATTGTAAGCCCCAAGATATTTCACAATATAGTTTCGGTCAAACGTTCTGCTGAGCAGTTCAGGACGATCGGTTTCGGCAAGACTTAGGTTAACAATGAAAATCATGATCGCAGATACGAACACGGTAAAAATAGCACGAACATGCCAGCGTTCCATACAAGGCCGTGCGACTCTTAAAACAACCAATAAGAGAAGTATTAATGTATCGGTAAAGAAAAAGAAATCAAATGGACTCATCAGCGAGAGAATACTACCGCCAAGATCACCTGCATTCCCTGTAGATTGAGTCATTGTTGAAAAAGTGATGAAATCGTTAAAGAAGCGGTAGTAAACCACATTGGCGAAGAGCCAAAACGAAAGAATGAAATTAATAAAAATGAGCAACCACTGCTGCAGACGACCTTTAAAAATAATGGCAATACCCAGAAAGAGCAATGCTGAACTCAGCGGATTAATAAAAAGCAGGAATTGCTGCATCTTGTCGGTTACGCCAAGGCTGAACTGAGTCAAATAGACAAAATAGGTTTTCAGCCAAAATAAAAAGACCGTGAGCAAGAAAAGCGCATATTTTTTCGATAACACACGTTGACTCACAGTTAGCAAATGCCTCACGTTTGTTCAACCTCCTAAGATTAAATGAAAAGTGATCACATAGGGTAGTTTTGTCAAGTATTGAGTATTTAATCAATTATAATATGATCATATGAAATTTATTGATCCTCTGTTAAAAATGTGTAAAAAAAAGGACACTTCAAGCCTTAGATAATTCTATATCTTTTTATGTAAAAGTCAAGAATCAGAAATGTTTGCTGCAGGGGGCGTGCGAAAAATAACGAATTATGTCTAATGGTCACTTGATATAATATAGGAAGAAAAAAATACTGATTCAAATACTGTTTCGAAAGGAACGCAAAAAATGCACAAGGAAACAGCCCTTTGTGCATGAATTGGAGACCATGAATAGGTTGCGTGTGCGTTAAGAAAAGGAGAAATTTTGATCAGCGTGCGCTGCGCAATCGCTTCAGCTTTTGCTCATTTTTTTCAACATTTTTCAACAGAGAGGGATATCTTAAGAGAAGCATACTATAACGTCCGAAAAGAAATCCTGCAATAAAGATGAAGTAAATAATGAAGCTGGACGATCCATTTAATGATGGGGTCAATGCGAGATAATGGATGGACATAAACTTAAGTATGGATCGAATCGGGATCGAAAGAAACCAAACGAAAACAGATATTAACGATCCTGCTAAATACCATGCGCCATCACGATTTAACAACGGTGTGTAGCGTCCTTGTATTAAGCCAAGGATGAAAGAGAAACCGAGAGTAGCGATCATCATGCACCAATCGATGAGCGGTAACGGATGCATTGTGGATAGCGACAAACCGGCACATAAAAGCAGGGCCAAAGGTTGGCGGTAAAGCTTTGCTGTCAAAGGTTTTTCTCTTAACTGATTGAAAAAAACCGCAGCAATCAACAGTGTCCCTAAAATGAAAAACATAAAAACCACCTCCACGCACGGTGTCTACGCGATAAATGTATGTCTTAAATGAATTGTCCTATTCCTTAGACCATGCAAAAATTCTTTTCTTTTTTTGACTATTTATAGGGCAGTCAAACGCTTTCCTCTGAGTGAAGAACGAATTCGTGGGGAATCATTCTTATATTACAATTATGTTTCGTTACGACATATAAGCTTAATATCTGTTCGGAATATGACGGTGCTATAATAAAAAAGTCGATAGAGTAGATGAAATGAAAGAATAATGAAAAACAGAAAATAGAGAACAAAGAGATCAATTGTTTTGGGGAGGAACTAGGCCGATCATGAAAATGGATAAGAAGAAAGCGACCGTGACACTGGCACTGACGTTCGGACTGACATACTCTACATTAGCACCAAATGTTACATACGCAGCACCAAATCTTGCAGAAGTTAATAGTGAAACTGCGGCGCAGCAATCATTGAAAGCACAGTTGACGAAGCAGCAGCAGAAGATTCAAAACGAATTGGATGCAATGAATAAGAAACAATTGAACCTAACGAGTCAAATTAGTGACGGGCAAGCTGAAATCAACAAAACAAATGATAAAATAAGTGTTCTGAAAGCGGAGATCTCTGAGATTAACAAACGCATTGAACAACGTAAAGATATCCTGAAAGATCGTTTGGTTTCCATCTATAAGAACGGTGGCTCGGTAAACTATCTCGATGTGTTATTTGGTTCAAAAAACTTTGGCGACTTTATTGATCGAACCGTTGCATTGACAACCATTACGAATCAAGATCAAAAGATCATTACGGATCAAAAAAATGATCAACTTGCTGTACAGCAGAAAAAAGCAAGCATCGAAAAAAAACAGGCAGCTAACGTCGCTCAACTGGAAAAAATGAAGAAGACGCTTGCTGAAGTAGTTGCCCTCCAAGATCAGAAAAAGATTGCGGCCAAAGCTCTAGAAAGCAAACAAGACGGTGTATCCGCACAACTTGCATCTTTGGCAAGTGCAGCGGAAGACTTGAAGCGTGCGGCCGTTAAGCCTGTTTCTTATTCTCCTTCAAACGATTCAGATTCCAAATCGAGTTCAGATGCTTCGAATTCAAATGAGTCACGTTCAAACAATTCGGGTTCAAATGAATCATCAACGACAAAATCGGCAGATAAAGCACGGAGCAATAGTGGGGCATCAAACGACTCGGATTCCGGTCAAAGTCGGTCGGTTGGTTTATCCGCCTCTGTTGCTACCGGTGGTATTTCCGGTATTCTCAATTACGGGAATCAGTTTATTGGTCGTTCAACTTATGTATTTGGCGCTTCGAATCCTTCAGCAAGACAATTTGATTGCTCCGGTTTTGTCCACGCAGCATTTGCAGCCAATGGAATCGGAGTTGGACGTAGCACCGGTGCCCTAGTAAGCCAAGGACGAGCAGTCAGCTTTAGTAGCGCGCAACCTGGCGATCTTGTTTTCTTTAATACTTATAAAACCAACGGACATGTCGGCATTTATCTTGGCGGCGGCCGCTTTATCGGCTCCCAAAGCAGCACCGGTGTTGCGATTGTCAGCATGAGCAATCCGTATTGGAAGTCTAAATTCAGCGGTGTGGTACGCAGAATCCTTAATTGATCCATTTGTTCGATTATCGTATAGAAGAAGTTAGGCACGAGAATATATATTCTCGTGCCTTTTATATTGTTAGAACCATATACTGATGCGGATCGGAGCTGTTTCGATACAAAAAAGATGACAGGTGTCATTCGTTTTGTATGATCACGGGCACTAGTTGTAGTGAAGCGCGTGGTGTAAACTCCATCATAGAAGCTGATGATTAGGTAATTGAGTTAAGTGATGGAGGAAAGCTTATGACTCTTTATCCAATGACAAAACATTTTTTACGCGTCATGGTATACAATAAAGTTAATTTTATTTTCAGTTTTGGCGTACCGCTTGTATCGATCATTTATTCATTGCGCAACTATATTTTTCGACATCAGCTGAAGACGATTCTACACTGAAAAGACATGAGACCATCACACAAGGCTGGAGATTAACGGCCGGGCGCTTTTTGACCAGTTTTTCTTACAGGTAAAGAAAGTATGCGCATCTAGGATCAAGAGGATCCGCACTTATCCGTTGGTGGATCAGGTTAAGCGCCCAATCCGATAAATAGACGGAGAGATTCCGCTTAATTAGAAGATAAAAGAAATAATAGTTTAAATAGACGGAGAGATTCCGCTTATCAACGTGAAAAACGTAAAAATTGGGGATTTTGTTCTGATAACCGGAAAACCTCCCCTTATATATCCCCGAAATGAGCTCTGCTCTACATATAATCGAAAAATCTCCGCTTATTTTAACTTAATTAAGGATCAGAATGCTTAATGAAAGAAAGTGAGAGGGATGGGGCCAGCGTCTTGGCCGAGAATTAAAGCGGAGGTGTTCGGGCGCCAGCGGAGCGGCTCTGTTGATCGCAGGCCAAAGGGAGTCCCCGCAGATAAATTGCGTGTCCGAGGAGCCTTCCAGATCGCCCACGGCAAGCGAGCAACCGAAGCGACGATTCAGCACCGAAAAGATACGAGTCCATCACACATGGCTGGAGATTAAGAACCGGGCGCTTTTTGCCCGGTTTGTCTTAAATCTCTTGAGAATGCTTTTGCATGACCTCTGCTTCCTTAGATGCGTGATGAAACCGCTACTTTGGCGATTTCCTTTTTTTCGTTTAGAAGCGAAAAAAGTGGCACAAATTTTGTCGGAAAATGTGCGAACGCCGATGCAGCACAGCGTGAAGTTACATAGACTATAGAAAAATAGGGGAGGATGCAACATGTTTCTTCTCATTGTTGTGATGTTCATTCTTTTGATTATCGTTGGGTTGTTTTATTAACTCATGACCAGAATTCAGCTACAAATGAAGTCTGGTCCTTTTTTATTTAGTTTTTTCCTAAACGCATAAAGTGGATTTGTCAACCGATTTTTTATGAAAAGCTTCATCGAAACTAGTGCTTCCTCGACAAAAAAACCCCGTTCAGAATTTGAGCGAAATGTGTGACAATAAGGGTACATTAATTATGTGAAAGGAAGTGCCAGCAGCGATGCCAAACATCGTTTCTTTCAAATTCAACCCTTCAGAACTAAAGTTAAATAAATTCATTGATTTTTACGCCTATTGCACGCAATGGAATCAAAACATTTATGTATATGGTAATAATGAGGCACATAAGGTTCGGCGCCTGTCTGAGTTGCTTTCCTTTATCCTGTTCTCTCATGATCACGAATGCTTAATTGTCATTGAAGGAAGCGGGATTAATGAAACGAAGAACTACATTTCAAAACATCTGTCTGGTGTGCAAACTGCCTAATGTCAATAACCAAAATGGTTGAACATGTGACAATTTATAAAAAAATCTTTTCAGTATGGTATAGTATGAGTGTGATGAATTCATAGTGAAAGGATACGACTTTGCATGACAACACTGGAAGACTTACGGACAGCGCCAATCCGTCCTGAAAATGATCCGTGGGAAGCTTATTTTGATATGGAGCATTATGGACATTTAAAACTAACCAATGTCGAGTTTACGACCACAACGCTTTGTAATATGAGATGCGAACATTGTGCGGTTGGTTATACGCTACGGAAACATGATCCCGATGCGCTGCCGTTAGATATGATTTTTAAGCGTCTTGATGAAGCCAGAGACCTTCATGCGCTTAGTATAACGGGCGGAGAACCAATGCTTTCGCTAAAGTCCGTGAAAGAGTATGTGGTGCCCATCTTAAAGTATGCACACGAACGCGGATTGAGAACTCAGATCAATTCAAATTTGACGCTTGATTTGGCCCGCTATGAATTGATTATTCCTTATCTTGATGTACTGCATATTTCCTTTAATTATGGTAGTTTTGAGGATTATTCATCAATTGGATTTGCGGTGATGGAAAAAAAGCCGAATGTCAAGGCACAGCAGCTGTTCTTTAATCGGATGATTGAAAATGCGCAGGAACTAACTGCTCGCGGTGTCATTGTGTCGGCGGAAACGATGATCAACAAGCGCACATTCCCTCATCTCGAACGGATTCATGAACAAGTCGTCGAAATGGGCTGCCAGCGTCATGAAGTGCATCCGATGTATCCGAGTGACTTCGCAAGCAGTCTTCAGGTCGCTTCACTTGATGAAATACGAACCGGAATCCATCGTTTGCTTGATTGTCGTGATCAGGATGTCTGGATGCTTTTCGGGACGCTGCCTTTTTACCCGTGTAATAAAAATGAGAAAGATCTTGCATTGCTCGATCGCCTGTATCATGAGAAAAATGTTACCGTACGAAATGATCCGGACGGACGCTCCCGATTGAACGTTAATATCTTTGATGGAGACATTATTGTTACCGACTTTGCTGATGCGCCGGCATTGGGCAATATTAAAACAACGTCACTGGAAGATGCTTACCAATACTGGCGGACAACACCGCTTGCTCAATCGCTCAATTGCCACTGTCCAGCGGTAAAATGCCTCGGTCCCAATGTTCTCGTGAAAAATACTTACTATAAAGATGTTGATTTTACAAAACGAAAAGCGTTAATCACACGCTGAATGAGTGTATCGTAAAGCAGCCGGAGCCTGTATGGATGAGCTTCCGGCTGCTTTCCTTTCTCATTAGGTACAAGTGCCGCTTGTCGAAAATTATGTTAATCTTATTTTAAGGAAACGAAAACAGATTGTAAATCTACTGTGTTCTGTTAAAATGGAGATTGGGCTCATTTTAAGCAGCTTGTTGCAATGTCTGGAATACGGAATGGAGAGGTGGACTTTGTGCACTTTTTGTCGAAAAATGACAAGTTTTTAAACATGCTATCGATTATTTCACTGAATCTAGAAGATGCCGCAAAGTATTTTGATCAAAGTAAAATCAAAAGTGAAGCGGATTTGCACGAATTTTCTCAAAAGATGAAGAGCTTTGAACGGAAAGGGGATTCGTACGTTCATGAATTGATCATTGCACTGAACAAAACATTTGTGACGCCTCTGCAGCGTGAGGATATTTTGGAATTGGCAATGAAAATGGACGACGTGCTTGACGGATTTGAAGAATGGTCGATGAGACTGGAGATTTACAGAATTTCTCATGCTGATGAATTTATGGTTGAATTTGTTGGCTTGCTCTTTGACTCATGCAAAGAGATCAATCAAGCGATTACCTTGATGAGCAAGAAAAATTTATCAGGTATTCGTAATAGTGTGATTAAAATTAATGAGTATGAAACGCAATGCGATGAGTTGACTTCAAAGTGCATTACGAATCTATTTAAGAATGAAAAAGATGCGATCAAGATCATTCAATATAAAGAACTTTATGAGATGCTTGAAAGCGTTGCAGACAGCTGCGAAGACGTCGCCGATACACTCGAAACAATCATGATGCGAAACGCTTAATCCTGTATTGAGCGGAGACACTTATTTGTAAATTAAAATACTTGTTCGACTGTTTATTCACTTTTTACAACGAAAGGGTTTAATGATCATGGAAAGTTTGTTTGCGTTGACGCTGATGATTGTGTTCTTCGCGTTTATCTTCGACTTTATTAACGGTTTCCACGATACAGCAAATACCATTGCCACTTCTGTATCGACGCGTGCGCTGCGTCCGCGAGCAGCGATCATCCTTGCAGGAGTCATGAACTTTCTCGGAGCGATTACATTTACCGGAGTTGCGCAAACGATCAGTAAAGGCGTTATTGATCCTTTTTCGATTCAAGATGAAACAACAGGCCTGATTATCGTAATGGCCGCCTTGATCAGTGCGATTCTTTGGAATTTAGTTACTTGGCTATTTGGTGTGCCAAGCAGCTCGTCACATGCAATTATTGGATCACTCGCCGGAGCCGGGATCGCAGCGCTTGGGTTTGGGGCACTGAACTATAAAGGGTTTATCGAAATCTTTCAAGCCTTAATCTTTTCGCCAATCGCTGCAATAACGATCGGTTTTATTGTAATGAAGCTGTTTACAATCGTCTTTCATAACTTTTCACTCGTCAAAACAAATCGCCGTTTTCGGTTGTTTCAAGTTTTTACCGCTGCTCTTCAATCGTTTGCTCACGGAACGAATGATGCGCAGAAGACGATGGGGATCATTACAATGGCCTTGGTTGCATC
>NZ_BJMS01000083.1 GCF_006539285.1 Sporolactobacillus inulinus | reverse complement strand
TTAAATCTCTTATTTCTTAGACTTACTTACCAGTGTAATAATAAACTCGGAACACACAGGTGCCCGAGTTTTATTGTCAAACGATTAATCAAACACCTTTTCCTCTCTAGGCAGCGCATGCACGTGATGCAAATAATTCGTGACGTTCCGATCATCGGCCTCAGCATAATCATAGCCGAAATGATCTGCCACGTGCCGTGCAAGTCGCCGGAAAAGGGCGCACATTCGAAAGAGTGCTTGCCAGACGTGTTCTGAATCTGCATCCGGGTACGTGCTTAGATAGTCTTGCCAAACGTCAGCGTCGACATAGCGAGGCAAGTATTTGCCGCATTTGCCGGCACTGATGGTAAAACCGGTGCGCACGCCTGCGTACCAGGAAAGCATGCGCAGCATCATATCGCGAACCGGCTGCTCCAGCATCGCTTTGGCATAAGGAATTTCTCCGCGCCATAACCCCTTAGCCACATAGGGTGCCACCCACCAAAGCTCGTTGCAACAGTCGGCAAATTGCTGTTTGCTCGGCGATATGATCCGGTAATCCCGGTCGTCTGAAGGCGGCACGGCATTAAATTGCTGATCCTTATCAAGCAAAATGATGCTCAGACTGTCGCCATTTATATAATCGGTGGCACGTTCCGGAGTCATCAGTGTCAAATCGATCCGGTTGCCATCCTTAAAGAGCATTAAGTAGGTGAATTGTTGATTGGATAATGTCGGTTTTCCGTTGCCGATATCCGTCAGATCGGGCATTTGCAGGATGAGTCGTTCACCAAAGACATCGATCCACCGGTGGTCAGATGTGAACGTGACTACTTCGCGCGTGACATAAACAATATCGTAGTCTTGAAAACAATCACGCGGCGCATCCGGGTTTGCCCGTGAGCCGTTCAGGATGACCGCGCGAATGCGTTCATCGTTGATGGCTTGGTTACGAATCAAGGCCATCATTTGATGTTCCGTTCTCATTTTCATTTCCTCCAATCCGTGATGGTTCTATTATAATGTGCCTCGAGAAACGAGCAAAGGAAGAAGGGGAATGAGCAAGAAGAGATGCGGAAGTGCAAATGAGAATCACATACGAAAAAAGCGCCGCAGGCAAGCGGCGCTTCATTTCCGGACGAAGCCTTCTTCCGTTAAATATTCCACAGCTTCTTTATAGGTTCGGAACGTTCCGTCAAGTAAATCTCCAGCATAGACATTCCACAATTCATTGTCATAGACAATTTCCAGTTCGCTTCGACCGCTTGGCGTCACCCAAAGTTCGTGATCGTTGCCGTCCGCGGTTTCTCTTTTGTAGAGACCTTCAGGAGACAGAGCGAAAATGGCTTTTTTCAGTAATTCTCGGAGCTCCTCTTCAGAGAAGTCGCGGATGTTGACCATGCCTTTTGCATCAGCATCGTAACCGTCAATTCCTTTGGCGTACACGTAGCCGTTGCCGTTCGGATGCAGATGATAGACGACGTTTTTCTTGTCTGTCGCACTGCCATTGTATTGGAAATTCAGCCGTCCCAGTGAGACTTTCTTTTGTTCAAGTTCGCTAAAGGATTCAATAATCGCAAGTTTTTGATTGAAATCAAGTAACAAAGATGCGTTCAACTCCATTTTCTCGTTTTGTCGGTTCATTATAGCATACCCAGCTTCAGTAAAGGAACGCGGGAATTTTCAGTTTGCGCGGGGCGCTAACGCGCAACACGGGATTGACAGAAATAAATAATTACTGTACTATTTTACTAATACAATGATATATTAGAGGGATTCTGATGCATGATCGTAGAGCAAAACGAAAGAAAATAAAGCGTCATTTTAGAAAACTGGGGATTTCATTGCTGTTTCAAGGGGGATTATTATGGGCCGTTGTGATTGCATTCATGGTTGTTCAAGTGTTCCGAGCGATGTTTCTCACCCCTGACCTGACGGAACAACAGATGGAGAAACAATTCATTAATCCGCTGCAAGAAAGCGGTTGGCCGATGATTATCGCGGTGGTGATCGCTTTTATCCCGCTCCTGATCTATCGAAAGAAGCTGTTTTGGACGCATGATTTAAAAACCGTTGGAAAAAGGATGAATCACCGCATCGTTTTTATCGGGTTTGCGTTTGTGCTTGGACTCAATATGATTTTCATGCTGATCATGTATCCGGTCGAAGGACTGCTTCATCTTTTCGGTTACACGGCAGAGCCGTCTGAAGAAATTCTGGAAGGCTCGAAAACAATCAGTATGTTTGTCTATACCTGCCTGATTGCACCGATCTTTGAAGAATTTATTTATCGCGGCGCTGTCTTGCGCAGTTTGGAACGATTTGGCTCATTTTTTGCGATTACGGGTTCAGCGCTGCTGTTCGGCATGATGCACGGTAATATTATTCAACTGCCGGTCGCCTTTGGAATCGGCATTGTTCTTGGCTATTTGGCAAAGACCTATTCGATTTGGCTAACTATACTCATACACAGCTTGAACAACTTGCTGAGCGAAGCGATCAGTGCGGTGCGCTCTGAGGCTTTAGCGGCTATCTTGAATTCCGGGTTATTTGTTGCGGTCTTCCTTGTTCTTGGCGTTTTTCTCTATAAAAATAGAAATTCTATTCGAAGCTGGCTGCATGATGCGTGGGAGAAGCGTCCGGAAAAGAAATTGTGGGTGTACTTTTTTACCTCCATTCCCATAATCCTCTTGCTTCTGTTTAATAGTGTGGCGATTCTGCTCGGTATTGAGAAATTATAACACGGTTCATCGTTGATTTGACAGCACGAAACGCCTAGTGTACTATATACCTAATACAGTAATATAAATAAAACGGGGGATACACATGATGTCGGTTTGGTTCACTTTATTTAAAAAGGAATTGCGCCACGGTTGGATGGCATTTTTGATTTTTCTGATCCTGCAGCTGCTCCTTATGGCTCTGGGCATTTTCTTGAATATTCGCTATGGCCAGGACGCAGAAATCTGGCCAGTGATTATTGGTGTGATGCTGAGCATCCTTTTGTTGTTCTATGTTCCGGTTTACCTGCTTTTTAATGTCATCCAGGGCCGGAAGACGTTTCATATCTGGATGCAAAATCCGCTACCCGGATGGTCAATGCTGCTCGCAAAATTGTCAGGGGCATTTGTTTATTTTATTGGGACCATGATTATTATCGGAACCTATACATGGGCAAGTCTGACGAGAATCACCGAGATGCCGCAGGAATTGTCGCTCTTTCGCGTCACCATTCTTGCTTTATTAATCTTGATTTGGAGCGGCATCGGCGGGGGCGTCGCCCTTCTTTTCCTCTGGACGATTCAGCGCACGATGCGCTCGCGCATTGGAAAATGGGCTTGGATCGTTTTGATTGTCGGCATTATTCTTTACTCATTGATTGATGCGAAATTTATTGAATCCGGAGCATTCGCTTTTCTAACGGACTGGGGAGCGATTCAGAATGTTACGGTGCTGCACTTTGTGATGCCGCATGGCGCACCCACAAGTATGAGCGCAAATTTTGCAACGGCCGATCCGATTGGGCTGACGATGGGTGATCTTGTTTTGGATTTAGTGAGAACGCTGATTCTTTTTATTCTGACTGCTAGGTTAACCGATCATAAGCTGGAGGCATCATAAGCGTATGAACAACGAATGTGACAGCAAGGAGGAGAACGTGTATGGCCCAGCCATTTAACCCGTCTGTTCCGATCTATTTACAATTGTGCGAGCGTATTAAAAACAGGATTATCCGCGGTGAAATCGGGATAGGTGAACGTCTGCCTTCCGTTCGGGAGTTGGCTATTGACGTGGAAGTAAATCCGAATACTGTGCAGCGTGCGTACCGAGAACTTGAAGAAACGGGCATCGTTGAGAAAAAGCGCGGACAGGGGACCTTTGTGACGGAGAACCCTGCCGTACTGCAGCGTATGCGCGAGGAATTGAAAACGAGACATATCATGCTGTTTGTGTCTGAGATGCGTGAAATGGGCTACACAGAACTGGAAATGCTTGATGGATTGAAAGACTTTTTAACGGACAAGGAGGAATAGGAATGATTCAGCTAGAAAGTGTCTCAAAACGCTACCTGACGAAAAAAGCACTGAAAGACGTCAGCCTGCAAATCGAACCGGGTCAGATCACCGGGCTGATCGGCTCAAATGGAAGCGGCAAGTCAACAACGTTGAAACTGATCGCCGGACTGCTCCGACCAACACGTGGAACCGTGCTCATCGATGGCGAGACGGCCAATCGAAGAATCTGTCGAAGGGTCGCCTATTTGTCGGAGCTGGACAGCTATTATTCATTTTTTACGGTCTTGGAAACCGTTGACTTTTACGCGCGCACCTTCAGTGATTTTAATCGCGTGAAGGCTGAAGAGATGCTTGACTTCATGAAGTTGGATCGTATGCAGAAGGTCAAACATCTCTCAAAAGGCAATCGCGGCCGTTTGAAAATTGTTGTGACGCTTGCCCGCGAGGTGCCGTTTCTTTTGATGGATGAGCCGCTTTCCGGATTAGACCCAATGGTGCGCAGCTCAATTATTAAGGGATTGATTTCATTCGTTGATTTGGAAAAACAGACGGTGATCATCACAACGCATGAGTTGCAGGAAATCGAACCACTCTTGGATTCGGTCATTCTGATTAAAAACGGAGTGATCCTCGATCAAAAGCGTGTTGAAGCGATTCGTCGCAACGAGAATTTAAGTCTGAGTGATTGGATGGTGGAAAAGTATGGCGATTAATGCCGCAGAAAAGCAACCGGCCGTGCGCTTGGAACATGTGAGTAAACGTATTGGCGGGAAAATGATTATTGACGATTTAAGCTTTGAGATCTACAGCGGAGAAGTCTTCGGATTTCTCGGTCCCAACGGTGCGGGGAAAACGACGACCATTCGTATGATCGTCGGCTTGATGAGAATGTCCCAAGGAAACATTTACATACAGGGGCACAGCATCAACGGCGAATTTAAAAAAGCAATCCGTCAGGTCGGCGCGATTGTTGAGAACCCGGAAATGTACAAATTCCTCACCGGGTACCAGAATCTCATTCACTATGCGCGCATGATCCCGGGAATTAGCAAAGACCGAATCCTAGAAGTGGTCAAACTGGTTGAACTTCAGGATCGTATTCATGAAAAAGTGAAGCGCTATTCGCTCGGAATGCGTCAGCGCCTCGGTGTCGCTCAAGCGTTGCTGCATCATCCATCAGTACTGATCCTAGATGAACCAACAAACGGACTTGATCCGCAAGGCATTCATGATTTGCGCAACTATTTGCATGAGTTGTCGCGCAAAGAAAACGTGGCGGTGATTGTTTCCAGTCACCTGCTTTCCGAAATGCAGCTGATGTGCGATCGCATTGGCATTCTGCAAAAAGGAAAACTCGTCGGCGTTGAAAAAGTCAATGAATTCATTGAAAAGGGTGTGGCAAAAGTACGGATTCAGGTTGATGATGGTCGCCTAGCCGCACAAGCGATCAAAGAGAAACTGGCGATTGAAACCGAACGGGTTGACGACACAACAATCGAACTGCCGGTGGAACATGAAAAAATTCCGGTCATTGTCGATACATTGGTGCTTTCAAAAATAAAGATTTACGGGGTAGCCGCTGTTGCAAAATCACTGGAAGACAGATTCCTGGAAGTTACAGGGGGGAAGAGCGTTGAGTAATTTTTTTGGACTGCTGCAAAATGAAAACATGAAAATTTATCGCCGAACATCAGCGAAGGTCATGATTATCATTCTTTTAGGGCTGATTTTAACAGCCGGTCTCATCATTAAACTAAACAGTCCCGAGCCAAAGAATGATCACAATTGGAAACAGACGCTGGTTCAAGACAATAAGAACATGGAAAAACAAATGGCATCGGTAGAAGGGAACAAACAAGCCACCGATTACTTTAAGAAAACAATCAAGATGAATGAGTACCGGATCGATCATAATCTAAAACCGGCGCAAGGCGAAACGTTGTGGAGCTTTGTTCAAGGCGCGGGCAGCAACCTGATTATTGTCATCAGCATTTTCACCATCATCGTCGTGTCCACTTCCATTGCCAGCGAATTTGACACGGGGACGATTAAATTGCTGCTGATTCGTCCGATCTATCGCACGGAAATTCTTCTGTCGAAATATATTTCTACTTTATTGTTCACCGTTGTTTGTCTGATCACGCTGTTTATCGCCTCATGGCTTGTGGGCGGGATCTTCTTCGGCTTTGGCGGTGCGGGCGAGGCCCATCTGGTGTATGACCATGGCACGGTCTACCAATCGAGTTGGACGCTCGCCGTTTGGAACGCCTACCTGCTCAATTGCGTCTCACTCTTCATGATGGTGACGTTCGCAGGACTGATCGCCGCCGCATTCCGAAACGGAGGACTTGCGATTGGCCTATCGATCTTTACCTTGATGGCTTCCTCAATTGTCGTTAGTTTGCTTGCCAAATATGACTGGGTAAAATATGTGCTGTTTGCCAATACCGATCTGACGCAGTATACGACCGGATCGCCGTTGCGCGACGACATGACACTCGGCTTTTCACTCGCAGTTCTCGTCGCTTATTACATCATTTTCATTTTGGTCGGCTGGCTTTTCTACACACGCCGCGATATTAAAGCATAAACAATACCTGAAAGCGGGCGCCTCAAAGTCCTAGATGACTTTGCGGCGCCCTTTTTTCACAAGTTAAGAAATATAGATTTTGACCCGTCCTCAAACCAATAGACCAGTGTCTTGGCCGAATCAAAGCGGAGGTGCTCGGGCGCCAACAGGGTCGCACCCTGTTGATGCAAGTAGCTGAAGTGTCGCGAATTACAAGGGTGATGAATGTCTTGTTGTGGTTGAAGGACGTCGCGCAGGTCAGCTAAGAAAATCGTTTTCCTTCGCTTAATTAAATGGAGATGAAACAAGCAGCTCGGTTTCCATAGAGAACCAAGTTGCTTGTTTTTAGTCATGAATGACTACTTTGGTGTTATATGGAATATGCTCGTATACCCATTTGGCGTCGGGAACGGTGAGGTGAATGCATCCGTGCGAATCTTTTTTACCTAGATTGGCTGCATCGGCCGGTAGCACCTGTTTGTTTTGGTTCATTGGGACACTGTGAAAGAGAAATTCGCCGTGGTTTTTCCAGGATACCCAGTATTTTGCACCTTCTTGGTATTTCGGGGAGTAGAACCATTTTCCGCGTTCCGCTTGGATGTAGTAGGTTCCGGTCGGTGTGGTTGTGTCCGGACTGCTATCAAGACCCGTTGATGCCTGCATGGTGTATAAGATGCGGCTGCCGCTTTTGATGTACACTTTTTGTTTCTTGATCGCTACATCGATCCAAAGCGGCTCATTCTTTCCGATGATCGGATAACTGCCGCCGGACGGTTTATTCCAAGAGACGGGCCGCGTTTCTGAGGGGGAAGCTGGCGTTTTCCCCTCGTTGTTGAGCTTGTGGTTGTTTTGGTTTTTCTCCGCTTGATGACCGGAAAAGCTGTTCGAAGAAAGTGTCGGCAAAAAAGCGGCGACGCCTATTGCTGCGATAAGCGCAAAAACAATGCAAACTTTATAGAAAACGTTCATGATTGTCTAGCCTTCTTAAAATGGATAAAGATCTGCGTCCCTTTATTGTTCGACTGCCGGTACACCAATTTGGGGATCTGTTATATGGAGTCGAACGCTTTTTCATTCCGACGAATCATTCGCTCGTAGTAGCCACCGAAGGCAAGCGACTCCTCAGGCGATAAAGATGAGGAAGATTGGACCATTCCCAAGCTTTGTAGGCTGCGCAGGCAAGCGTGAACAAGTCCCTGAACGGTTAATGGACGCTCGCTGATTTCTTCTAAGGATGCCATAACCTTCGGATCAATATCAGGGTAAGCAAAACGTGTCGCTTCCCCTTGCAGCGCTTGCGCATAAAAGGAACGAATCAGCTGCGCGCGCTGCGAACCGCTACCAGAGACGCAGAGATAGATTTGTACGGCGACGCCTTGCTTGACGCGGCGCTGCGAAATGCCGGCGAACTTTCGCCCCTTCGAGCTCAGATCATAGCGACCGGGGCAGTAGGACCGTTTGATTTCGCCACAGTCGAAGGCGATGTCCAGCGGCGCCAGCATTTTCTTAATAAATGCTGTCATGGCTTCAAACCCATCATCGATCGTCAACGCCCCATCCTTTTCCGGAAAAATCAAAGAGAGATTGAGCACGCCTTGATCAAGAACAACGGCAAGTCCGCCCGAATTGCGCACGATGAAGTTGAATCCATGGGCCCGCAGTACATCAAGCCCTGCACGCAGATGGGGCAACCGGGTATCTTGGATACCGAGCATCACCGTTTGATGGTGAACCCAAAGCCTGGCGGTACACGGCGACTGGCCACTTCCAACCGATTGACAGATGGCGTCATCCATTGCAAACGACTGTCTTCCGTCAAAGCCTCTGCCTAAGCTGCTTTGATCGATCACACGCCAAACAGGCTGATGAAGCAGCGACATGGGAACGCCTCCCTTTTCCTTAGATTGATCTACTCCTATTATAGCAAGCGATCGGTTGGTTTTCGAAACATACGTCGCTATCGGCGCTTCGCGTTGTGGCTACAGATGAGGGATGCGCTATAATTATGGGAGAAAGTGAGGGTGAGGGAGCAATGAATCGCGTTGCGCAGACCGAAAGTTATCTGAAAGAAAAGTTCAAGAGCGAGAGTAGCGGCCATGACTGGGCGCATTTACACCGCGTGTATCGGACGAGCCTGCAAATCTTGGCGGGTGAAGCGCCGCACCAGGCAGACAAACAAATTGTTTCGCTAGGCGCGCTTCTGCATGATATCGCCGACTGGAAATTCCATCACGGCGATGATTCGGCCGGCCCGCGCGCCGCCGCCAAGTGGCTGAAATCATTACATACGGACGAGACGACCATTCAGGCCGTTTGCACCATGATCAAGGAGCTTTCGTTTAAAGGGGCCGGTGTGCAGACCCCAATGTCAACCCTTGAAGGGAAGATTGTCCAAGATGCGGACCGGTTGGATGCTCTTGGCGCAGTTGGGATTGCGCGCGCCTTTTCCTATGGCGGGTTTAAGCATCGGATGATGTTTGATCCGGGAGCGCTGCCGCATCTGCATCAGACGGCAGAGCAGTACAAGGCGCAGCAGTCAACAACCGTAAACCATTTCTTTGAAAAGTTACTGCTCCTTCGGGATCGCATGAACACAGAAACAGCTCGAAAACTGGCTGAAGAACGGCATCGCTTTATGGTCGACTTTTTAGAGCGTTTTTTTGCGGAATCTCATGAAACCGAATCGGCGCATGTGCGTCTGCTGCAGACTTTTTGTCAAACAGAAAATGATTCGTGACCGCGCGGAATAAACAGCTGGTGGATGAAGGAAAGCGCGTTCATTTATGGGTGCAAGTGTGCCGATGATCACTTCATATCCACGAAAGATAGGCTAAACTGTATAGAAATTCTACGGCTGAACCGTTGAAGCGTTTTGTGTCTGAATCGAGGCATAATCATCGCCTATTCATGACTCGGTGGTTATGGTACGAAACATGAGTGGGAGAGGGGGCTGTGTGAATGATTCGACAGCTTACAGAGAAAGACAGAGACCAGGTCATGAGCTTCGCTGGCGATCGACCGGCAGAGAATCTATTTATATTTGGAGATATCGAAGCGTATGGTTTAGAGAGCGACGTTGTTACCGTTTGGGGAGACTTTGACGGGCAGGGGGCCTTGCGCAGCATACTGCTCCGTTATCTTGGCAATTTTATTCCCTACGCGCGAGAAGCTGAGCTGCTCGACGGCAAGGCATGGGCGGACGTGATTGGGCGATGCAGCGCGCTAACTTGCCTGTCCGGCCTGCAAAGTCTAGTGAAAAAAATACTTCCTTACATGAGTACGCCCGTGCAAAAGGAGCAACTCTGTTATTACGCAGCGCGAGATCTTGGGGCACCGCTTGATAAATCAACGGCACGTAAAGATGTGAAAATGCTCTTTCCTGAAGAAGCAGAAAAAATTATTGCACTGCGTCAGACGATTTTCTCTAATCATGCTGAGACGGCGGCAACCCTTCAGAAGAGTATGGATCGAGGGATTTCCAGAACGTTCTACATTGAACGCAATAATGAACCCGTCAGCAGTGTATCGACCACAGCCGAGACCGCTGGAGCGGCGATGATCGTCGGTGTTTGTACGAAAAAAGAATATGAGCACCAAGGATTTGCGACCAGCTGTTTGATTAAGACGATCAGCGCGCTGCAAGCCGAGCATAAACGGCCCTGTTTGTTTTATGATCATCCGGCGGCCGCACGTATCTACGAAAAACTCAACTTTATTCCAATAGAAAAATGGATGATGGAACGCTATTAAAGAATATAAGAGGCTGACACTGCGGCATTTGCCGGGAGTGTCAGCCTCTCTTTGTACCCTCAATGGCTGCCTCTGAACATTAAATCTTTTCTCGAAATAAGAGATAGATGAAGTACGGTGCACCAATCGCAGAAACAACAAGACCGACGGGGACCTCTGCCGGTGCCCAGATCGTTCGTCCAAGCGTATCGGCAATGAGCAGCAGGCAGGCCCCCATCAGTGCAGATAATGGGATTAGAATTTCATGGCGGCGTCCGATGATCCGGCGGACGAGATGCGGGACAATCAAACCAAGGAATGCGATGCCGCCGCCGACAGACACACTGGCTCCGGCAAGGGCGACCGCGATGCCCAGAAACAGCGTCCGTTCACGAGTTACCGCCACGCCCAGACCGCTGGCCATTGCGTCTCCGAGCGCAAGAATGTTCAGTGTGCGCGCTTTGAAAGTGGCTAGCGGGATAAGAATGAGCATCCACGGAAGAACGGCAAGTACATAGGGCCAGTCGGTTCCCCAGATGCTTCCCGACAGCCAGATTGTCGCCTGCATGAAATCTTTGGGATCCATCCTAAGCTGAATAATCGTGATCAGAGCCATCAATGCGGCGTTGACGCCGATTCCTGATAAAATCAGCCGCAGCGGCGTGACGCCATGCTGCCAAGCAAGTGCATAGATAAGCAAAGCAGCCAGCGCTGCACCAAAGAGTGCGGAAAACGGCATTAAGAATAAGGACAGCCCGCTCAGTGCGGATGCTTGACCCTGAACCATATAAATGTAAAAAACAACAGCCAATCCCGCACCGGAATTAATCCCGAGGATACCGGGGTCAGCCAAGTCGTTTTGTGTGATGCCTTGAAGAAGGGCACCGGACACTGCCATGCCCGCACCGATAAACAACGCAATCACCATGCGCGGTAGGCGAAACTGAATGAGCACCAACGCATCTTGGGGACTGCCTTTTCCTATAAGCACCCGCAGTACATCAATGGGGGCGATCCGTAAATAGCCGGTATTTAAACTTATGATCAATGTAACCCCAATGACGCAAACCATACCTAAAGTGACGCTCAGGACCCGTTTTTTCGCGATCATCTGCGCATCCCCCCTGCAGCATGGCGCGAGAGATAGAGGAAGAAAGGGACGCCGATTAAGGCGGTAACGACGCCAATTGGAGTCTCAAAAGGCGGATTAAGCATCCGCGCACCCAGATCGGCGCCAACCAGCAGGACAGCACCAAATACGGCTGAGCAAGGCAGCAGCCAGCGGTAATCGCCGCCAATCAGAAATCGTGTGATATGCGGCACGATCAGACCAATGAATCCAACCGCTCCGGCAGCAGATACAGCGGCGCCGGTCATCAGCAGAACGGCCAGAATAGCGATTGTTTTTACGAGTAGGGTGCGTTCGCCAAGTCCTTTGGCGGTCTCCTCGCCTAAGCTGAGTGCATTGATTGAGCGTGAAATCATCAAGGCGAGGATAATACCGATTGCGGCGACGGGAATCAAGAGTTGGACATGCAGCCATTGAACACCGGATACACCGCCGGCATACCAGAAACTCAAATCGCGCGCCACATTAAAACGAATGGCGATCGTTGATGTGCAGGCATTCAAAAAGGCGGTAACCGCCATCCCGGCAAGAACCAGTTTAATCGGAGAAACGCCGCCGCGTGAGAACAGGGCAATACCGAAAACGAGCAATGCACCAATGCCGGCGCCGACAAACGAACAAAGCATCAGTGAAAGAACGGAAGCCTGTGGAGCAAAAACAAGCGTGCAGACCATGACAAGCGAAGCCCCGGAACTGACCCCCATCAGTGAAGGTGAGGCCAGTGGGTTGCGGGTCATACCCTGCATGACGGCTCCAGAAGCAGCAAGGAGGGCGCCGACCAGCGCCGCGCCAATCGCTCGAGGTATTCGGATATTACGAATAATCTGCTGATTGGCTGTGAGCATTTGATCATTCGTGAAGCTTTGCCATACAGTTGAGAAATGAACGTGTACCGCGCCGTAGAGCAGTGACAGAATAAAAGTGACGACTAGAAGAATGAGGCCGCCAATCAAAGCCGTTAACGCCCGCGCTGCCCGCGTTGGTTTTCGGCGGTTGGGTCGTTGTGCTTGTTGTTTTGCAATGAATGAAATGAACATCGATGAAGCTCCTTAGTTATGAACTCTATTTCTATTATAATTGATAATGAATATCAATAGTATGAAATCAAAAAAAATAGTTGTAATTGATAATGAATATCGTTATCATAAAAATGTCACAATTAGTTAATAAATTAGGGAGGAACCACTCTTGATTTACATAAAAAAAGCGGCAGTTACTTTCGCAAGTGTTTTACTCATTTTAAGCCTATTGGCAGGATGCAGCACGGCGAACGATGCATCGGATAACAACACATCGTCTGTTCCAAAAACGCGTGTTGCTAAAGATGCGATGGGTCACAACGTCAAGGTTCCGACAAAACCGAAAAGGATTCTTGCCTCTTATTTAGAGGATAATCTGGTAGCGCTTGGTGTTAAACCGGTCGCCCAATGGTCGATCAACAACGGTAAAGGTGTTCAGGACTATCTTCAAAAGGATCTAAAAGCGGTTCCTACTGTTCCTTCTGACCTGCCTTATGAAGCCGTTGCCTCATTTAAACCGGATCTTATTTTAATTGACTCAGCCGGCGCAGTAAGCGGAGGCAAATACGCGCAATACCAGAAGATTGCGCCGACATACGTCTTGAATAAAGATGTGAACGGCGACTGGCGCGACAAATTGCTTCAAGTCGGTACTGTTCTTGGCAAAAAAGAACAAGCAGAGAAAGTACTTGCTGATTATGATGCCAAAGCCAAAAAGGCAAAGCAGACGGTGAAAAATGCAGTAGGCACGCCAACTGTAGCCGCGATTTGGCTGACCGGGAACAAGTTCTTTGTCGTTGGCGACAATGTATCCAGCGGTGCGGTTCTTTATCAAGACCTTGGTTTAAAAGCACCGCAAGTCGTTCAAGAAATTTCAAAAAGTGCAACAGCCAACTGGTCGACGATTTCACTTGAAAAATTAGCTAAGCTCGATACAGATTATCTTTTCTTAATTAATAGCGACAAAAGTAGCGGTGCAACGATGCTCAAAGATTCCGTGTGGAAAAACATTCCTGCAGTGAAAAATCACCATGTCTTTGAGTATGGCGCGGACGCAAGCTGGCTGTATTCAGGACCCAATGCCAATTCACAAATCATTGATGGTGTGCTGAAAAATATGACTCAAAGTAAGTAAAAGGGAGCGATCGTGCATGGGACGGCTGCATACGGAAGAACTGGATATAGCTTATGGAGATAAACTGATCGTTGACCATTTGACCATTGATCTGCCCGAAGGAAAAATCACTGCTTTGGTTGGAGCAAACGGATCAGGAAAGTCTACGATTCTAAGAACAATGGCTCGTTTGATGCGTCCAAAAGGCGGGAGCGTGCTGCTTGATGGCCGTAGCATTCACAAACAGCCGACACGTCAAGTAGCGAAACAACTGGCTATTCTTCCACAGAATCCGATTGCACCCGGAGGCGTGACGGTACGAGAACTGATCTCTTATGGACGTTATCCGCATCAAAAGGGAATGCAGCTTAGCGAGATAGATCGGCAAGCGATTCAGTGGGCCATCCGCGCAACGGGTTTGGATTCCTTTGCTGACCGCGCAGTCGACAGTTTATCCGGCGGGCAACGCCAGCGCGCCTGGATTGCAATGGCGATCGCTCAGGAAACCGATTGGCTTTTCCTCGATGAGCCGACAACCTTTCTGGATATGACCTATCAACTGGACATTTTGAAGTTAATTCGCAGGCTGAATCGACAGGAGCAGCGATCCGTTGTGATGGTTGTTCACGATCTCAACCATGCGATTCGATTTGCGGATCATATGATCGTCATTAAATCGGGCAAAGTGATCTGCGAAGGTGCGCCGCGGAACGTTGTAACGGAACAGGTGCTGGAACAGGCATTTGGCGTGAAGTCGGATATTTTTATCGATCAGCGGACACAGCTGCCGCTCTGCGTTCCCTATGATACAGTAAATGAACTCATGTGAGGGGGAGAAGGGTGTGCTCGATCTTTATGACGTAACCATTATCGGGGGCGGTCCCTCCGGACTGTACACCGCTTTTTACAGTGGGATGCGCGCGCTCAAAACGAAAATTATTGAAGCGAAAAGTGATCTTGGCGGCTTGGTCACGCACTTTTATCCCAAGAAGACCATCTATGATGTTGGCGGTATCCCAAGTATTGAAGGCGCGCAGTTGATCGAGCACTTGAATCGGCAGGCTGAGACCTTTCATCCGGCGATAATCACCGGCCAAACAATTGTGAACATGGAGAGGCTGGAGAATCAGACCTTCAAGTTGGTTGCTTCAAACGGTGCTGTTCACTACTCGCGCCGGATCATTCTTGCGGTTGGCAGCGGCATTTTTGAAGTCAACAAGCTTCCACTCGAAGAAGCGCCTTTATATGAAAATACGAGCCTGTTTTACGCTGCCGGCGATCCGCAACGATTTTCCGACAAACAGGTGGTGATTTCCGGAGGCGGGAACGGCGCACTGGATTGGGCGGCAGAGCTTGCGCCTCATTGTAAGCGTCTTACGGTGATCTACAGAGGAGACCAATTTGTTCATGCTTTAGAGCATAATGTGGAACGGCTGCATACGTATCAGGTAGACGTGAAAATGTCCTCTGAAATTGTTGCGCTAAGCGGTACGAAGGGGCAATTGAGCAGCGTTACCGTATGCAGCAGTGCATCCGGTTGTTCGGAGACGGTTGCGGCCGATGCGGTGATTGTCAATCACGGTTTTCAATTCAGCCTCGGCGGATTGGATGATTGGGGAATGACCATTGACAACAGCGGAATCTGCGTTGATCAAAGCATGCAGACCTCCGTAAACGGCATCTATGCAATCGGCAATGCCGCTTCCTATCCGCAGAAATTGTATTTGATCGCCGCCGGATTTGTTGAAGGTCCAATAGCCGTCAACAGCGTGAAGCACGATCTGGAACCGGAAGCACCGGCCCAGGCAATGGTCAGTACACACCACAGCTTCTTCAACGATAAGTAAAAAATGAACGAACAAAGTAGCGCATCGGAGCAATCCGGTGCTTTTTTTACAGGAAAAGAAAGTATGTGATTTAACCCGTCTTCAAACTAATAGACCAGTGTTTTGGCCAAGAATCAAAGCGCAGATACTCTGGCGCCT
>NZ_BJMS01000082.1 GCF_006539285.1 Sporolactobacillus inulinus | reverse complement strand
GATTTTATTTAAAGAAGCAAAAGCGAGAGGTGGGTGTTTTGATGAGCGCAAACCAGATGACATTAGGCGGAGCGTTTAATATTCCGCTTGAAAATAATATATCCCAAGTACAACAGGGAAATGAAATCTTGAGAAACTCAATTATCGAATCCTACAAACCTTTTATTAAAAAGGTTGTTTCTAAAGTATGCAATCGTTTTATCGATCAAACAATGGACGAATTCAGTGTGGGTCTCGTTGCCTTCAACGAGGCGATCAATCAATATCAGAACGGTCAGGGGAGTAAATTTCTGACTTTTGCCGATATGGTTATTCGTCGCCGAATCATCGATTTTATTCGAAAAGAATCGCGACAAGTGCGCCATATTTACTTGGATCAGACAAAACCGTCGGATGAAAATACGATGGAGGAAAGCTTCATCGAACAACAAGCGGCGATTGATCACTATGAAGAGCAGCGCCGCATTCAAGAACGCACGGAACAGATTGAAAGCTACCGCGCACTGCTGCTCGATTACGGCATTACGTTTGATGTACTGAGCAAACACTGCCCGAAGCATGCAGATGCACGCGAAAATGCAAAAGTTTCTGCGAAATTGCTTGTTGAACATAAGGAATTGGTCGCTTATTTAAAGAAAAAAAAGCAGTTGCCGATAAAAGATTTGTTACAATTTGTTTCGTGCTCCCGTAAAACGATTGAGAGGAATCGAAAGTATATAATAGCTTTAGCACTCATCTATATTGGTGGGTTCAGCGCATTACGGTCCTATATTGAACCGGAAATGGAGACGGTTCAATGACGACCTGAGAAAGGTGGGGAGAAACACTGATTAAACAAGATCAGGGTGTACTCATTTCCAAGAGAGGGCGCCGTGCCATTGTTTTAACTGATGACGGGGACTTTAAGTCCGTGCGTCTTACACGGACGGCGAGACTGTCGATTGGTCAAACCGTTAAGGCGGCACACCTTGCTCATTTCTTCCTTCTTCCCAAGTCACTTATGATACCGGTGATGGCACTGAGCTTCTCCGTGCTCTGTTTTCTACCGCTTTCACACAGCTCATACGCACCCCCCGGACCTGTGGCCGCTTATGTATCTTTTGATCTGAAAGCGAGTGTTGAAGCGAGTGTAGATCGCAACATGAACATTATTTCTGTTCAACCCTTAAACCGGGAGGCAAAACAATTTATTGAAGAACGGCCAATGCTTCAGAATGCGTCTTTTCAAGAACTGAGCGCAACGCTGCTTTCAAAATTGGGTAAGGATTCGGGTAGCTCGCTTTGCATTGTTACGTCCGTCCTTACGGATCAAATCAGTCATTCGCAGCGAACGGATTTTACGAGTGGTCTGACTGCAGCATTCAAAAGCAGTGCACGTCGCGCAATAGAGGCGAACGGCATCGATGTGCAATGGTTGCATACGTCGCTTCAGCAGAAACGAGAGGCTGAAGCACGCGGTTTGTCGGCGGGCAAGTATCTGCTTTATTTAAATGCGAATGCCTATGGGAAAACGCTGTCCCTTGATGATGCCCGGCAACTGTCCGCAGAGAAAATTCGCGAGCGTTCGGAGTCGCTTTCCCTCCCATGGCGCGCTTTATTTAAAGAAACGAGAAGTATTCGAGCGAATCATCCAAAAGTGGAGCAGGCTGTATCGGACTGGAAGCATACACATCCGCTCTTTCAGAATCCGTTTCAATCGAAAGAACGGTTCATCGATCAAAAGGACAGCGGTTACCACGATCTGAATAGCCGCACTGCGCGTTATGCCTGAACGGTATAGAGCTATGTACCGTGAGACGCTTGATCGGAGCAGCACGATGATTGATAAAAAGAATTGACACGAACCGTTTTGGATGGTAAATTAAGTACACTCAATTGAATAGAAAAACTCTTATCCAGAGTGGCGGAGGGACTGGCCCAATGATGCCCGGCAACCTGATTGCGCATGCGCAAAGTCAAGGTGCTAATTCCAACAGAAACGCGATGCGTTCTGGCAGATGAGAGAGGCGGACCCACCTCTCTCAAGGCGGGTTTTTTTATTGGAGAATAATGAATGGACGAGAGGTGAAGGGGCCGGCATCATTTCATGAGTGAACGAAAACATTAGGAAAACAGTTTTTTATGTCTTGGATTGCGTTGTGTAATTTTTGAAAGCGGTGAACGAATTTGATTCAATTAAGCAATATTGAGAAAACGTTTCGAACTGCGAGAGGTCCTGTTCAAGCCTTAACAAGGGTTAATCTCAAGGTTCAAGAAGGAGAAGTGTTCGGTATTATCGGGTACAGCGGTGCTGGAAAAAGTACGCTAATTCGGTTAATTAATTTACTGGAGAAACCGACTTCAGGAACCATCACGATTGATGGTCACGATTTGACGAAGCTGAATGAGCGTCAGTTGCGTAAAGAACGACGCAATATCGGGATGATCTTTCAACATTTCAATCTGCTTTGGTCGCGAACCGTTGCCGAGAATATTGCACTTCCTTTAGAGTTAACGAATACAAAAAAAAGTCAGCGTGAGTCCCGAATTGCAGAACTGATCAAAATGGTGGGGTTGGAAGGAAAAGAATCGGCATATCCCGCGCAACTGAGTGGTGGTCAAAAACAGCGTGTCGGCATTGCACGCGCCCTCGTAAACAACCCAAAGGTGCTTTTGTGCGATGAAGCGACTTCTGCACTTGATCCCAAAACAACCGATTCAATTCTTTCGCTTTTGTCATCAATCAACCAATCATTAGGAATAACGATCCTATTGATTACACATGAAATGTCCGTCATTCAAAAGATATGCAGACGCGTCGCAGTTCTTGATCAGGGATGCATTGTTGAAGAGGGCAGCGTTACCGAGGTGTTCCAACACCCGAAACAGCAGATAACGAAAGAATTCATAGGGAGTTCCGATGGCGATCAGGAGCAAAAGGCAATGCGTTTGCGTGATTTGGCGCCGAAGCGTGCAACACTGGTTCATCTGAGTGCTGATAATCCGCAGCTTCTTCAGAAAAATCTTGCCCGACTGCTTGCCAACACCAACCTTTCAATTAAAGTGCTTGGGACAGAGCGCCAAGATAAGGGAAATCAGGAGAAGACATTACTTGCCGTCGAAGGAACGATCCATGTGATGAACGATGCTTTTGCAGCGATTCGTTCTGAGCATGCAGCAATCGAGGTGCTCAATTCTAATGAGTGAATGGCTTCAATCGGTTGATTGGCCCGGCATGTGGCTGGCAACCGGACAAACGCTTTATATGACGATTATATCTGGGTTTTTTACATTTATTTTAGGTATTCTTTTAGGTTTACTGCTCTATTTAACGGCAAAAGACGGACTTTTTGAAAATCAGATGATCTATGGACTGATCGCCTCATTTGTCAATACCTTCCGCTCGATCCCGTTTATTATCTTAATTATTCTTTTGATCCCGTTCACAATGCTCCTTCTTGGCACAATGATCGGGGCAACCGCGGCGTTGCCGGCAATTGTTATTGGCTCGGCTCCGTTCTATGGACGACTTGTTGAAATTGGGCTTAGAGAAGTGGATAAAGGCGTCATCGAAGCCGCTCAGGCAATGGGGGCAACGAAGTGGCAGATTGTTCTGAAGGTCTTGCTTCCCGAGGCGATGCCGGCGTTATCCTCAGGGATGACGGTAACTTTTATTGCTCTGATCGGCAATACGGCAATGGCGGGTGTTATTGGTGCCGGCGGTTTAGGCACGATTGCATATAATGAAGGTTTTCAAACAAATAATAACTTGATTACGTTCATTGCAACGATTATCATCCTTGTCATTGTTTTCTTGATTCAATACATTGGCGATCGCATTACGCGACGTGTAGACAAGAGATAGACAGCTAAAAGCTGATCATAAAAAAATGATGGTAAAAAAAATCATAGCGACACATCTTAATTGGGGGTAACAAATATGAAAAAATCAATCGTTTTTTCGCTCATTCTAGCATTTGCACTCATTCTCAGCGCATGCGGACAATCAGCAGGTTCGTCTCAAAAGACGCAAACACTCACTGTCGGTGCGTCAGCAGTTCCTCATGCACAAATCTTGAAACAAGCGGTACCACTGCTGAAGAAGAAAGGGATTAATTTGAAAGTAAAAGTGTTCCAAGACTATGTACTGCCTAACCAGGCGCTTGCATCAAAACAATTGGACGCCAATTACTTCCAACATGTTCCATTCCTGGATCTTTATAATAAACAACACAATACGAACTTAGTTAATGCAGGAAAAATTCACATTGAACCTTTTGGCATTTACTCAAAGAAATATAAAAAGGTTACCGACATAAAAGATGGAGCAACGGTTCAAATCAGCAACAACAAGTCGGAACAAGGACGTATTCTGCTGCTCTTGCAGTCAAAAGGGCTATTGAAGATCAAATCCGGTGTTGACCCGATTTCTGCCACACTAAAAGACATTGACAACTTCAAACATCTGAAATTCCTGCAGCCGATTGATCCGGCACTTCTGCCGAAGGCTTACGAAAATAGTGCGGCAGACTTGTTTGCGATTAATACAAATTTTGCGCTTCAAGCAAAATTGCAGCCGAAAAAGGATGCGTTGATTCTTGAAGGAGCTTCATCGCCATATGCGAATATTATCGCCGTACGTAAGGGCGATCAAAATAAAAAAGCAATTAAAGAGTTAGTCCATGTGCTTCAATCGAAGGAAATCCAATCGTTTATTAATAAAGAATATAAAGGCGCAGTGCTGCCGGTATCTGAATAACAACAAGTGCAAGTGCGATGAAACCGCTCGTTAGCAATGGCGAGCGGTTTTTTTCTATTCTCATCAGGGCGATTCATTTCTCCTTTTACAAAATAATGAATAAAGTTGTTTTTTTATCAAAGATCAATGATCAATCTTGAAAACAGCGGTATAATACGGGTACATACATTTATAAATGAT
Organism: Sporolactobacillus inulinus; assembly: GCF_006539285.1. GTDB lineage: Bacteria > Bacillota > Bacilli > Bacillales > Sporolactobacillaceae > Sporolactobacillus > Sporolactobacillus inulinus. The sequence goes on along the minus strand of NZ_BJMS01000082.1, from coordinate 10,925 downwards.
GCAGATATCCTTTTATTTGCTATCTATTTACATCTGATATAAGATGATAATGAGAATAGATTGAGAATGTGAATCAATTTGCAAATTGACATTATCCATACTGGAGGTTTTGAGATGACTGCACCTGAATTGAAAATAAATGACCTTCACGTTTCCGTTGAAGGCAAGTCCATTGTCAAGGGCTTTGATCTAGATATGAAGGGCGGAGAGATTCACGCCTTGATGGGACCAAACGGAACAGGTAAATCAACCGTTGCATCGGCACTGATGGGGCATCCGAAGTATGAAGTCACTTCAGGACAGGCTTTGCTTAACGAGCAAAATCTGCTGGATATGGCGGTTGATGAACGTGCACGCGCAGGAATGTTTCTGGCCATGCAGTACCCAAGCGAAGTGAGCGGAGTCAGCAATGCCGACTTCCTAAGAACAGCAATTAACGGCAGACGCGGCGAAGGCAATGAGATTCCGCTGATGAAGTTTATCAAAACGCTGGATAAAAGAATGAACATGCTGGAAATGGATGAATCCTTTGCAGAACGTTATGTCAATGAAGGGTTCTCCGGCGGTGAAAAAAAACGTAACGAAATTTTGCAGCTGATGATGCTTGAACCGCAATTTGCAATTTTGGATGAAATTGATTCCGGGTTGGACATTGATGCATTGAAGTGGGTGGCAAAAGGGGTCAACTCGATGCGCTCAGAGAACTTTGGCTGCTTAATTATTACCCACTATCAGAGGCTGTTGAATTATATTAAACCGGATAAAGTGCACATTATGATGCAAGGACGGATTGTTAAAACAGGCGGACCGGAACTTGCTTTGCAGCTTGAAAAAGAAGGCTATGACGGGATGAAGGCTGAACTGGGCATTAAAGACGACGAAACGGTAGAAGCCTAAACGTTGAAGGAGTAAGGAGGGGTGACGATGTCTATGCAGCTGAAAAACCTTCCGTTTGATGCGGAAGCAATCACTAATTTTACCAAGAATCGAAATGAACCGAAATGGTTTTCAGAGATCCGTCTGAAGGGGTTGGCCCTTGCAGAAGAACTTCCATTGCCGACACCGGAAAAGACGCGTATCGCTGATTGGAATTTTACAAAATTTAACGTTCAAACCGAAAGTGATGCGGTTGACCAATTAAGTGATCTGCCTGAAGAAATCAGCACTCTGATGGGCAAAGGCGATCAGGTCGGCAATGTATTGATTCATGTGAACAATTCGGCCGTTTTTGACCATTTATCACAGAACCTCAAGGATCAAGGCGTTATCTATACAGACCTGGCAACTGCGGTTCGTGAACATAGCGATTTGCTCGCAAACTATTATTTCAAGACAACGTCCATTGATAAACACCAACTGACCGCTTTAAATGCAGCACTCGTCAATGGAGGAACATTCCTCTACGTGCCGAAAAATGTCGTGGTCAGCGAACCGATCCAAGCGGTATATTACCAAGATGCACCGGAAGCGGGGCTGATTGCCCATACGCTTGTTGTCGCAGAAGAGAGCAGTTCGGTCACCTTTGTAGAAAGCTATCTGTCTGATGCAGCGGCAGGCACAAGTGTTGCCAATATCGTCAATGAAGTTGTCGTCGGTGCTAATGCCCAAGTGAAATACGGCGCAGTAGATGAATTCTCTGATCAATTTGTCACCTATGTCAGTCGACAGGCCAACGTCGCCAAAGACGGCCGTATTCAATGGGCACTAGGGCAAATGAATGACGGCAATACCTTGTCCGAAAATGCAACGAACCTTGAGGGAGACGGTGCCGAAGCAGATATTAAGGCGGTAAGTATTGGCAGCGGCTCTCAAAAACAAAACTTTGATAATTATGTGCGCCATGTTGGCAAAGCAACAAAAAGTCAGCTGCTGGTTCGTGCCGCTCAAAAAGATGCATCAAACTCGATCTTTAATGCACGAACAAAGATTGAACACGGGGCGTCCGGTGCGGATGGTGAACAGACGCAGCGGGTGCTGATGCTGAGCGACCAAGCACGAGGCGATGCCAATCCGATTCTCCTCATTGATGAATATGATGTCGTTGCCGGGCATGCGGCATCTGTTGGACGCGTTGATCCAGATCAGCTCTACTATCTAATGAGCCGTGGGATTAAGCAAGAAACCGCTGAAAAATTGATTGTTGAAGGATTTCTTGCACCGGTTGTTGATTTGCTTCCTATTGAAGGCGTACAGAAACAGTTGACAAAATTAATTGAGAGGAAGGTCGGCTAATGGATATTCAAACAATTCGTAAGGACTTTCCAATTCTCAATCAACAGGTTAATGGACATCAACTTGTCTACTTAGACAATGCAGCGACTTCGCAAAAACCAACATCAGTGATTCAAACGATGGTCGATTACTATGAACGCTATAATTCTAATGTTCATCGCGGTGTACACACACTGGGGACGTTAGCAACGGATCGCTATGAAGAAGCACGCGAGAAAATACGCCGCTTTATTCATGCGAAAAGCGATAAAGAAATAATTTATACAACCGGGACCACGCAAAGCTTAAACTTAATTGCCTATGGGTATGGGCTTGCACGTCTTGGTAAAGGCGATGAGATCGTTATCTCGCCGATGGAACATCATGCGAATCTGATACCGTGGCAGCAGGTCGCACAAAAGACAGGAGCCGTACTGCGTTATTTTCCAATGGAAGAAGACGGTACGCTTGCGCTTGAAAAAGTACGTGAGACGATTTCCAATAAAACGAAAATCGTGTCTGTGACAGAAGTATCCAATGTCTTAGGTACGGTTAATCCGGTGAAAGAAATTGCAAAAATTGCCCATGAATGTGGTGCAATCATGGTTGTAGACGGTGCGCAGAGTACCCCGCATATGGCGGTCGACGTACAGGCGCTTGATGCTGACTTTTTTGTGTTTTCCGGACATAAGATGCTTGGACCAACGGGAATCGGTATCTTGTATGGCAAGCAGGAACTGCTTGAGGCAATGGAACCGATTGAAACCGGCGGGGAAATGATTGATGAGGTTGGTTTTCAAAGTGCGACATGGGCAGAGCTTCCATGGAAGCTTGAAGCAGGCACGCCGCATATTGCCGGCGCAATCGGTCTTGGTGCAGCGATTGATTATCTGCAACAGATCGGCATGGATCAGATCCAAAGCTATGAAGAATCTTTGACCAATACGGCCTATGAACTGTTGTCGCAAATTGACGGTGTGACCTTGTATGGACCGGGCAAACGCTCCGGACTAGTTTCGTTTAATATAAACGGTGTACATCCTCACGATGTTTCAACAGCTCTTGACTCGGAAGGGATTGCGGTACGCGCCGGACACCATTGCGCGCAACCGCTGATGAGTTGTTTAAAGTGTGAATCAACGGTTCGCGCCAGCTTCTATTTCTATAATTCTGAGGATGAGATTGAAGCGTTAGCCAAAGGAATTAAAGAAACGAAGGAGTTCTTTGGACATGTTGTTTAATAATCTTGACCAGTTGTACCGATCGGTCATCATGGACCATTATAAGAAACCGAGAAACCGCGGCGAACTCAATGGCAATCATTGTGTGACGGTGAAAATGAACAATCCGTCATGCGGCGATAAAATTCAGGTCTCTCTGGAGATTGAGAACCATAAGGTAAAGGATGTAAAGTACTTGGGATCGGGTTGCGCGATCAGTCAATCCTCCGCTTCGATGATGACCGAAGCAATTAAAGGGCTTGATGTTGATCAAATCCATCAACTTACTTTTGATTTCTCAGAAATGGTTCAGGGTCACGAGCACAATGACGACTTAGATCTTGGCGATGCAGAAGCACTTCATGGCGTTTCGCAATATCCGGCTCGGATTAAGTGCGCGACGTTGGCGTGGAAAGCCGTTGAAAAAGCACTGCGCACCGCGGATCAAGACCTGAATCATGAATGAGCAGTACATGCAATTTTTCTGTGACTTATGGTACACTTAAACTATGTACGACTTAATGAATTCAAACAGGTTAACATTCGGTGTATCTCTGTGATCAATAAATAGGCGATGCCGTGCATCGCCCTATAAAGCTAAAAAGGAGGAATTCCGCAATGGCTACAGAACAGCAGCAGCTTCCTGATATCGAAGAATATAAATATGGATTTAGGGAAAAAGATGTCTCCGTGTTCCGGACCAAAAGGGGTCTGACTGAAGATATTGTGCGCGAAATTTCCAAGAAGAAAAATGAACCGGAATGGATGCTCAATTATCGTCTAAAGGGTCTGCATCATTTTTACAAACGGCCAATGCCTCAATGGGGCGCCGACCTCAGCGGGTTGAATTTCGATGATCTGACCTACTATGTAAAGCCGGTGGATAATCAGGGACGTTCTTGGGATGAAGTGCCGAATGAGATTAAAGACACTTTTGATAAGCTCGGTATCCCTGAAGCTGAGCGCAAATATCTGGCCGGCGTTTCTGCCCAATACGAATCCGAAGTGGTCTACCACAGCATGAAAGATGAGCTGGAAAAGGACGGCGTGATTTTCCTTGATACGGATTCCGCGCTGCAGAAACATGAAGAGCTCTTTAAGCAATATTTTGGCAAAGTGATCTCTTATGCCGATAATAAATTCTCTGCCCTTAATGCGGCATGCTGGTCCGGCGGTTCCTTTGTTTATATTCCAAAGGGTGTGGTATGCAAGACACCGCTGCAAGCTTATTTCCGGATCAATTCCGAAAGTATGGGTCAGTTTGAACGAACCTTGATCATTGTCGATCAAGGGGCGTCTGTCCATTATGTTGAAGGATGTACTGCTCCGGTTTATTCGAGCAGTTCGCTGCACAGCGGAATCGTTGAAATTTATGTGTGCAAAGATGCATACTGCCGCTATACAACGATTCAGAACTGGGCAAACAATGTTTATAATCTTGTTACGCAGCGTGCGATTTGCGAGGATCACGCGACGATGGAATGGGTAGACGGCAACATTGGTTCTGCGGTCACAATGAAATATCCATCGGTTGTTCTCAAGGGTGAAGGTTCACGAGGCAGCACGTTGACAATCGCGATTGGCGGAAAAGGACAAAATCAGGATTCAGGATCAAAGATGATCCATCTTGCGCCGAATACATCGTCAACAATTATCTCTAAATCGGTTGCTAAAAATGGTGGAAACGTTACTTATCGAGGAAAAGTTCATTTTTCGCCGAAAGCAAAGAATTCTCGTTCCCACATTGAATGCGATACCTTGATCATGGATGATCAATCAACATCAGATACGATTCCATATAATGAAGTCCTAAATAAAGATATTTCGATGGAACATGAAGCGAAGGTTTCAAAGGTATCTGAAGAGCAGCTCTTCTATCTGATGAGCCGCGGTCTCACGGAACAAGAAGCTACTGAGATGATTGTTATGGGCTTCATCGAGCCATTTACGAAAGAACTTCCGATGGAATATGCGGTTGAAATGAATCGGTTGATTAAATATAACATGGAAGGCTCGATCGGCTGATCGTCCGGTTTCCGATCCTTTCCAGCAGACCTTTCAATGCGCGAATACGCGCAAATTGAAAGGTTTTTGTTTTACAATAAGAAGGTAAAGCGAGCAGCTGAAGTGAGGTGAAAATAGAAGTATTCATTTGATTTCGTTCGTTTTGCGTTTGGTTTATGATCGGGGGGGGACAAATGCGTGATACGACTACACTTTTTCCATACAAATGATATTCACAGCCACCTCAACAATTGGGGCTGCCTGGTCCGCTATTTAAACGATGAACGGCGCCGGCTTGATCAGGCCGGAGAACCGTATCTGACCCTTGATCTCGGTGATCATATGGATCGCGTAAACCCGTTGACCGAAGGCTTACTTGGGGCAGGCAACGTACACTTATTAAATGAAGCCGGATATGATTATGCAACGATCGGCAACAATGAAGGCATCACGTTCACCAAAGGTCAACTGAGTGCTGCGTATGTCATGCGCCAATTCAAAGTCGTGCTTGCCAATCTCTATGATCAGCATTCGGGCTTGCGGCCATCGTGGTGTCTGCCTTGGACCATTGCTGACATGCAAGGGATAAACGTGGGTTTGATCGGGATAACCGCTGCTTTCCCAAACTTCTACAGCCAGCTCGGCTGGAGCATTTCAGACCCCTACACAGAGCTGAAGACGGCAGTGGATCAAGTACGGGATAAAGTAGATCTTGTGGTTGTTCTGTCTCATTGCGGGCTGCCCTTTGATGAACATGCGGCAAAGGAGTTGTCCGGGATTGATGTGATCATCGGCGCCCATACGCATCATGTGCTTGAACAAGGAGAACTGTTGGATGGCACATTAATTGCACAGACAGGCAAATTCTTGCGCTATGCCGGTCATATTGTTGTTGAATACGATGAACGAAAGCGTAAGGTTCTTCATAAAGGTGCGGATTTGATCACCCTGCGCATGCCTGAAGATCAAACAGCCGCTCTTGAAGTGAAACGATTAACGGATCGCGGGATTGCCAATATGCAGCATCGTGTTGCTTATTTGGAACATCCATTGCAGGTCGACTGGTTTAAAGCGTCTGAATTGCCGTCAATTATGGCGGATGCGCTTCGCTTATGGTGCGATGCCGATATTGGCCTAGTTAATGCAGGAGTCATTCTTGGTCCGCTTCCTAAAGGAGCTGTGACCCGCTTCATGGTGCATCAGATTTGTCCGCACCCGATTAATCCGTGTCGTGTTGAAGTGTCCGGCAATGCGATTATTTCGATGATTCAGCTCGGCATGAAGAAGTCTTTCCAAAATTATGCGCTTAAAGGGTTCGGCTTTCGCGGGAAACGCGTCGGCTGTCTTGTTTTTAGTCATCTGACTTATGAGCGGGAAGGGGAGACTGCTGTTCATGTTCGGATTAACGGTAAACCTCTTGATCAAGCGGGACGCTACAGCATCGGATCGATCGATATGTTTACTCTAGGCTCGATGCTGCCGCCCATTGTTAAAGCGGAGCACCGCTTTTACTTGCCGGAAACGCTGCGCGATTTACTTGCTTGGCAGCTTGGTAAGCGCAGCGACGCAAAACAGGACAGTCACCCATTGCCTCATCCCTCCATAAACTGAATGAGGAGGGGAGGCTTTAGAATGATTCATGTGCAACCTTTTACGATCGACGGCCGCTTAGTTCAGGGCATCAGTGTTTCCTTGCCAAAGACAACGTTACTGATCATCACCGGGGCATCCGGCTACATTATGTGCGGCGCTCTTGATGTCGGTTTGCTGAACGATAAACTGGCGGATCGCGATGTGCGCGCAGGCAAAGCAGTCGGCGTTCGTACCTTAGAAGACCTTTTGCATGCCCCACTGGCTGAGGTAACCGTTGGTGCAGAAAAAATTGGTGTTCATCCAGGAATGAGCGGTATTGATGCATTAAAAAAAATGGCTTGACGTTAAAAATAAGCCATTGATCCCAATGGGTTTCTAAGGAAAGCATCCATTACCCGGAATAAGCCTTTCCAAAGAAAAAAGACTGAACCCTCCTTCACCTTCATATATATTGAAGTGGAGGAGGGTTGTCATGTTTAAACCGAGCAGACGTTATCGACGAAGAAACCTGTCTTTTAAAAAATCGCTGCTGCTCTCTTTGTTCATTTTCATCCTCTGCGTTTCCTTAGCCATCTGGCTGGTGAACGAAAAAATGAAACCGGCATTGTTCAGTATTGCAGAGACGCAGACGGAACAAATGGCTCATTACGCGATTAATTACGGGATCGGAGAGCATGTGCTCAGCAATATTACTGAAGAGAATGATCCTAATGAAATTCCCAAAATAGAAGAATTGTTCATTACCCATCGTACCAAGGATCAGAAAATCACTGATTTTGAGCTTAATTCTGAAAAAGCGAATCAGCTTAAAGGACAGATCTCAAATCGAATCTTATGGTTTCTTCGCGCAGCTGAGAAGGGCCGTATTTCATTTACCAATGGTCCAGAGGATGATCTCTTTTACAGTAAAAACCACCATGGCGACGCAATTATCGCCGATATTCCACTCGGTCAGATCTTAAACAACGCATTGCTCAGTAATTACGGCCCGCGTGTTCCCGTAGAAATGGAAGTCGTCAGCAACGTTGAGACAGATATTAAGGAGGAATATAAAAATGCCGGTATCAATAACCCGCTCTACTCCATTTACATGGTTGTGACTGTCAAGGTGGATGTGATTGTTCCGTTCGCGATGAAATCACAGACGATCAAGCAGCGCATCCCGATTGGCTTAAAAGGTTTAAATCCGGGCGTTCCTTACTTTTACGGATCAAATGGTGCAGGCGTTACGCCCACCGTTCCGATTGAAACGCCTTCTGAAAATAAAAAGAGCAACCGGTAAGACGAAATTTCTTTAATGGCATGCCTTTCTTAGCTAGCCTCATTTTTTTGCAGCATCCTGCCGTTCCCAGATGCGCAGAGCCGGATATGGGTCAACTGAATATTCAGCACGCCCATTATCACGGTAGAGCCCGTAATGCAGGTGAGGGGGAAATTTGCCCATTGTGCCCTTAGGTCCGTATCCAGAACTGCCAACATGACCGATCACCTGCCCCGGTTTTACAATAACATCATGATGAATGCCCGGTGCATAGCCATTCAAATGGGCAAAGTAGTGATAGTTTCCATGGAGATCGCGGATGCCGATGCGCCAGCCGCCGTATTTATTCCAACCGACCAGTTCGATGATGCCATAGGAGGTGGCGCGCACCGGTGTGCCATAGTCAGCAAAAATATCGGTACCTTCATGGATACGGTTGCCGCCCCAACCGCGTTTTGCCCCCCAAGTCGATGCATAATCATGGTTGTAATTGAGCGGTACCGGGAAGACATGTTTTTCCAGTTCCTCAGGTTCTGCATGTTCAAAGAGCCGCGCGAAATCATTGATTAGGTCGACCGCTTTACCGCGCCGATAATACTGCCAGAGACCGATTCGCGTGTTCTCTTCACCAGGCCCTGCTTGAGCAATGGACTGCGCAAATGTATAGAGCCGATCTTCTGCGCTGCTTCGTTGCGCGCGACCGTCACCATTTCCATCCCTTCCGATTCCACCGAACAAGGCAATCGTACTCGGATTTTGGTCGTCCGGATTAGGATTTAACGGACCGGCCCATGCGCGTTTAGCAAAAGCAATGCTGATCAATTCATCTTTGTGAGGATGTTCTGAATCAAGCGCAAGGATGTTGCGCGCATATTGGTCGCAACCGGCTAGAATGCTCCAACGTATCCCGGTTAGTGCGGCTGTCTTTAAATATAAGGCTTTTCGATCTTGAGCCGTTACATGTGAATCAGCTTGACACGCCAATGCCGGTGTCATGAGCCAAATTAAGATAACGCAAAAAAGATGGAACATTCGTGAGCGTTTCATTGATGAACAGCGGTCCTTTCCTATAATTTCATTCTGATCCATTTTTTGCTGCACTTTTCACCATAAGCGCATGATCTGCTATAATAAGTAGTACGTCGTAAAGAGAACCGTGCTTGTCTTGCTCCGGCAGGCGATCGGCACGCTTTACTAATCAGAGGGGAGGTTATCCCATTGACCGGTTCGATTGTCTCGGTTGATTCCAATACATATGAAGTCATTGAAGATGTCCGCAATGGCTGGAATGAGGAAGCCTTTTTAAAAAGATACAGCGAAATCTTGGGTAAATTCGACTATATTGTGGGGGATTGGGGCTACGAGCAGCTGAGACTGCGCGGCTTTTACGATAACCACAATCCAAAATCAACCTTCGATACAAAAATAAGCACACTTGTTGACTATATTGTCGAATATTGCAGCTTCGGCTGTGCCTATTTTGTACTTAAAAAAGTGAACAAAAAATGATGTTCGATTGAACCTTGTTTGTTAGTGTGTACAAAATTAAAAAATTGATGAATGAACATTCCGATCCTGAAGGATTTTGTGATGGGTAAAAATAGGATGAAAACGGGAGGCAGAGATGTGACAAGCTATGATACATTTTTACTGGACTTGGACGGCACCGTTTACTGGGGGAAAGAGGAAATCCCCGAAGCGGTAACCTTTGTTAAAACGCTAAAAGAAAAAGGGCTGCGTTATTTGTTTGTCACCAATAATTCAACGCGGACAAAAGAAACCGTTGCTGATCAATTAAGCGGATTCGGTATCCCTTGCACGCCTGATGATGTTTTGACGACCAGCATGGCAACAGCGAGCTACATCAAAGCACAAAAAAAAGATGCAAGAGTCCTTTACATCGGCGAACAAGGGTTAAAACAAGCGATAGAGCATGCAGGGCTTATTTATGATGAGGAGCATCCGGACTTTGTTGCCTTTGGTATGGATCGGCAAATTACATACGAAAAATATGCAAAAGCTTGTCTGGCTGTCCGTTCCGGCGCAACCTTTATTTCAACCAATCCTGATGTTGCGCTTCCGAATGAGCACGGTCTTGTGCCCGGAAATGGTGCATTAACCTCTGTGATCAGCGTTTCTACAGGGGTAAAACCGACGTTTATAGGAAAACCGGAACCGATTATTGTTGATCTTGCGCTTGAGAAGCTGGGCGCGTCAAAAGCGCATACATTAATGATTGGCGACAACTATGATACGGACATTTTGGCGGGTATCCATGCGGGAATTGACACGCTGCTGGTCCACACCGGCGTGACTACTCCAGAAGTGCTTAAAACGAAAGACGTGCAGCCGACCTTTGCACTGCCTTCACTGAGTGAGTGGAGATTTGACTAAACCCATGCACGGAACATTTCTTGAGCGTTATTCGATGCATAAGCCGAAGACCGGACAATGTCCGGTCTTTTATTACAGGTGAAGAAAGTATGTGGTTTTTGGTCATGCAAAAGACTGTGCATCAAACGCGCAGATACGAGACGCCCGCGGCAAGCGAGCAACTGAAGCGGCGATTCAGCACCGAAAAGACACGAACCCAGCACACACGGCTGGAGATTGAGGACCGGGCGTATTTAGCCCGG
>NZ_BJMS01000081.1 GCF_006539285.1 Sporolactobacillus inulinus | reverse complement strand
GTCTATTGGTTTGAAGACGGGGCAAAATCCTATACTTTCTTATCCTGTTAGAAAAAACGGCGGCTCTTTCCAGATTCGAAAAAGTCGCCGTTCTTTTCTGCGTACACGCTATTGGTGATCGCTCAGGAAACAAACGCCTTGCGTTCTTCCTCGGACAGCGTTTCGTTCATACGACCACTGCGAAAACCGCTGAGGTCGAGCGTGACATAACGGAATCCAAACTCGGTTAATTTGGCGCTTACTTCACCGCTGCGCTCAAGCAAGTCACTCAAGCGTTCTGCCGGCACCTCAACACGGGCAATTTCTCCGTGATAGCGAACGCGCACAACCGGGAAACCGAGGTCGCGAAGATAGGCTTCCGACGCCATCACTTGATCAATCTTCTCCGGCGTCAGCGTTGTGCCGTAAGGGAAGCGCGAAGAGACGGAGCAGGAGGAAACTTTGTTCCAGTTCGTCAGGCCAATTCCTTTCGCCAATGCACGCACATCGGTTTTATAGAAACCGGCTTCTTGAAGCACACTGCGTGCCCCTGCCTCTGTGCGCGCGCGAAGGCCCGGACGGAAGTCGCTGTTGTCATCCATGATCATGCCGTCAAGAACATAATTAAAGCCTTGTTCCTGCGCAATCACGTTCATCCGTGCATAGAAACATTTTTTAGCATAGTACCAGCTGTCCGGCGTATTATGCTTAATGTGTTCATCAGCAAGATAATTCAGCTGAGTCCCCATCACCTCAGCACCAAGAGCTTTCGCTAAAGCAACTGCTTTTTCATATTCTTCATCGGTAAACAGTTCTGAATTGGCGACAACCGCCAACACACGATCCTTGCCCAGCGTATCCAAAGCCATTTTCAAAACCAGTGTGCTGTCAATTCCTCCGGAAAAGCCAACAACAACACGATCCATTTTCTTCAAAAGATCAGTCAACATTTGTGTTTTTTCAGTTAACGTATGCATGAATTTCTACCTTCTTTTTTATTTTCATTGTATTGATCACAGCCTGGTCATAGTCCAAGAAATCCGCGTGCAAACAATGCGGCACAAGCAGCGCCAAGAAATGGCGCAATACCCGGTACAAGGATTCCGTATTGCCAATCATTATCCGCCTTGCCGCCAGGAATCGGCAGCATGGCGTGCGCAATACGCGGGCCCATGTCTCGAGCAAGGTTCATCGCAAATCCGGTCGGACCGCCCATGCCCATACCGATCGCCCAGACAAGCAAGCCCACGCCGATCGGCAGCAGCGCCGGGGCTTTCGTCGTTGCACCCGCAATCGCCAAGATTGCCGTAATAAAAATGAACGTATCAATGAATTCGACAAAGAAATTACGCGGCAAATTTCGAACGTTCGGATTGGTTGAGAAAATATTTCGGATTGCCACACGATCAATCGATTCGGACGCCTTAAACTGGTCATAATAAGCGATGAAGACAACAATCGAACCGAAGACGCCGCCAAGAACCTCTGCGAGACTAATCGAAATCACGTTGGCCCATGGAATATTGCCCAGAATCGCTTGAGCCAGCGTCATTGCCGGATTGATGTTAACTGCGCCAAAGATGAATAAAGAAACGGTAATCCCAAATCCCCACGTTGTAATGGCAAAAATGTGGCCGGAATGTTGGTACTTTGATGTATTGAGCACCTCGCAGCAGTGCACACCGACGCCAAAGACAATCATTAATGCTGTTCCCAAAAATTCGGCCAATAACTGATGAATCACAAATTTCTCCTCCAAACACTTTTCTTTTTGTCAGCTGTTCAGAAGCCGGTTTACCTCTTGTTTCACCGTCTCCAGAGAAGTCCCGTATTCGCGTGCAGCTTTTGCGCAATCGTCATATTCGGCCATTTGTTTGACAAGATCGCCATGGCTTGCAACTTTTACACGAATCGGACCAAACCTTGTTTCTACTGTTTTGAAGTGACGTTTCATAATCACCCGCTGCATCCGCTGATAGCGAACGCCAATAGTACGGGTGTGTTTCATGAGCATGCTCGCAAAACGATCACGTTCTGCAGGGGCGCAGAGTACCGAGAGTTTTATTGCCGGACGATTTTTCTTCATGAAAATCGGTGTAAAAAAGACATCAAACGCGCCTGCTTCCAAGAGCAGATCCATCGCAAAACCAAGGGACTCGCCATCCTCATCATCAAGATTGGCTTCAATCAACAGTACCGAATCTTGGTCGCTGCTGACCGTTTGCATGCTTTTTTTCTCATCAAAAAGAAGGACGCGCAGTGCATTGAATGCGCCGGTATCCCGCTTGCCGAAGCCATACCCGCTTTTGAGCAGAATCTGCGCTTCCGGGATCGGTCCGAATTGGCGAACCAACGCTTTCACCAGTCCCATTCCCGTTGGCGTAATAAGCTCGGTTTGGATGTCTGTGCGCTGCTTAATCGGAATATTAGTCCCGATACGCATCTGCATCACCGCAGGCACCGGCACCGGCATTTCCCCATGCGCCACGTGAATAAATCCGGATCCGTCGGTCAGCTCGGAGGCACGCACCTCATCAACCTTAAGCAGATCAAGCGCGACGAAACAGCCGACAATATCAACAATCGAGTCCAACGCGCCAACCTCATGAAAATGGACCGCTTCCAGCGGCATGTGATGCACGGCTGCTTCCGCTTTGGCAATTTCGGTAAAAACAGCAAGCGACTGCTGTTTGATTTTTTCCGACAATGTGCTGGCAGCAATCAACGCAGCGATATCGCTCAGATGACGCACCGCATCCTGGTGGTGATGCTCATGATGCGGGTCGTGGTGGCTCTCGATAAAACCATGATCCTTCTCATGAGTCAATTGAACGTCGAAACGGGTTCCATAGATGCTGCTTTTAGACAGCCGTTCCACGTGAAGCTGATAACCGTCGACATTCAATTTAGCAAGCTCCGCCCTAAACTGGTCAAAATCGACACCAAGGTCGAGCAGCGCCCCGATGAACATATCGCCGCTGATCCCGGAAAAGGCATCTAAATAAAGTGTTTTCATCATTTTCCTCCCTATCGGCTGTCCGTTCCGTCATAAATGATTGATCATGCTGGCAGAATAGGCGGCGCCAAATCCATTATCAATATTGACAACGGTAATGCCCGACGCGCAGCTGTTCAGCATCGTCAGCAGCGCCGTTACTCCTTTTAGATTTGTGCCATAGCCGACACTGGTCGGCACGGCAATCAGCGGTTTATCGATCAACCCGCCGACAACACTGGCAAGGGCTCCTTCCATGCCGGCAATGCAGATCACAACCTTGGCGCCGCGAATAACGTCCAGACGTGCGAACAGCCGATGAATCCCTGCCACGCCGACATCATAAACACGTGCCACACGGTTTCCGTATGCTTCTGCGGTCACTGCCGCCTCTTCAGCGATCGGAACATCGGAGGTACCTGCCGTTACGATGGCGATATAGCTTTGCGTCTGTTTCACTTCTGCGCGGTTGACCAACGCGCAACGCGCCGTTTTATAGTAGACCGCATCAGGAGTTGCCTTTTTGATGGTTTCAAATTTATCAGAGGAAAGGCGGGTGCATAAAATGTTGACCGTTTGCTTGCGCATCGCCTGAATGATGCCAATGATCTGCTCCGCCGTCTTCCCCTCGCCGTAAATCACTTCCGGGTAACCGTTGCGCTGCTCTCGCGAAAGATCCACCTTAGCAAATCCGAGATCAGCAAAAGTATTTCCCTGTAGCGCTTGTCCTGCCTCTCCGTGCTCGGGCTTCAAGCAGCCGGTCTCATTGAACGGGTCGCGTTTCATTTTTTGGCCCCTTTCCTCTTTTAAATTAAGCAAGCAACCGATTAGCGCACAATAACGCCTAAACCATCGGGAATCACAACAATCTTGGCATCCTTGCCTTCACGTTCGTACGCCATCTCCAATGCTTGATCGAGCGACATCGCAAGCGACATATGCATGTCCGTGATCAAATCCGGTTCAACGAGATCGGAAACCATGATGACATGATGATGAACGAGAATTCGTGCCAAGATCTGCGCGGTCCATTGATCCGGGATCGTTTTCAACTTCGGGGTATTGATGGCACGATCCAAGAATGCTTTCGGATCGGACACATCGGCAAGATTGTGATAAAACCCTTCGCCGCCGTGCCCGTCCCGGCAACCGGCAACCATGATGATCGTCCCGCCTTCTTTATTGGTTGCCTCGGCAGCTGTCATGCCTTTAACGGCCTGATAGATGTTCTGGTCAAGCGGATACCCGCCGTTTGTCGAGATCGCGATGTCGCAGTCAATTTTTTTCACTCGCGACAACCCTTGCAGAAATTCACAACCTTTTTGATGCGCCGCTTCCATATCTCCGGCAAACGATCCGATGATTTTCTTATCTTCATCGAGCACAACATTGACAATAAAAGCAAGTTTTGCCTTGCGCGCTGCATACACCATATCCTCATGAATCGGGTTGTGATGCAGGTTACCGGTACGTGCTTTATCGGAATTAATAAATGGACCGGAATGGTTGGCCATAATCGTCTTGTAGGAAGCAATTCCCGGAAGCACCGATTTACGGCCGCCGGAAAATCCAGCAAAGAAATGCGATTCAATAAATCCTTCCGAAAGCAGTAAATCGGCTTCAGCAGCTACTTTGTTGATGATGCATTCGCCGCCCGACGGAAGCTGGCCGATCTTGACCATCGACGCATCGTCTGTCGAAATGTGCATTACGATTTCTTCTTCATCCACGATTTTTTGTCCATATTTGTTAACAAGTTCCTCGCGTGTCGACGGGCGATGAAAACCGGTGGCAACGAGAATACGAATGCGGGCTTCCGGAGCGGCTTCACGCAAATGCCGCAAAAGAATTGGTGTGATGATGTGTGAAGGCACCGGACGCGTGTGATCGGAGCTAATAATGACAATATTTTTCTTACCCTTGGCCAACGCTTCTAGCGGCAGCGAACCGATCGGGTGGTCGAGTGATTCTTCAACGATCGCATTTTCAGATCGATCGGCGTGATAGGTTGCCGCTTCAGAGATTAACTTTCCAGTAAAGTTATTGTCGGGCAAATCAGCAACAAGCGTTGTTTTGTCATAAGGCAGTTCAATTCGAACCATAAATCAACAGCTCTCTTTTTAATTTTGTCAAAAAGAATGAAAGACTCAAGACGTTACTTAGTATTAGAAAAAATAAGGCTGCACATGCACGCGAAAACCGGTTCTGCCAAACTTTTTCATGCACCATCTGTTATAAATCAAAACAAAAAGGTTGTCGGTTCCGTTTGCTATCATCAAAAAATGTTAACAAATGTTTCCTTTATTTGTGATATATATTAGCTGAAATGGCGTTAAAATAGGAATATAGATAACATTTGTATCCGTAATCCGTGCAGATCCTTCCCGATAGGAATGAAAAGATCAATGGTATTGAGTGAAATCGAATATTTAATTAATTTTCTGGATGCGCATAACGTGCCGACAATTAACAAAAGTCGACACACCTACTTGACCTATCACGGTCTTGAAGAGCGTTATACCTATGTTTTAAAGAAGGGTATTATAAAGAACAGCATCATTTTGCAGGATGGACGCGAATTCAACTTATCGTATATCGCAAAGCCTGATGTCATCTCACTGCTGCGCGACGAAGTTTCCAAGTTCACCGAACAGCCGTTTAATGTGCGTGTCGAATCCGATAAAGCAACCTTCTATCAAATCGACCGCGTGACGTTTTGGAACTATGTAAATGCCAATCAAGAGTTGCAAAACTATGTGAAAAGCTATTATCGTAAAAAATTATCGGAGAATATCTTCCGTTTGCAGCGGATGATGATGAATGGCAAAAAAGGAGCGGTTTGCGCCTTTATTTACAGTCTTATCGACTTATTCGGGCGCAAAATTCGAGAAGGAATGCTGATTGATTTCGTTGTCACCAACGATGATATCGCCGGATTCTGCGGAATCAGTGCGCGCAGCAGCGTGAACCGTATGATCAGTGAACTTCGAAACGACGGTGCGCTGATGATCAAGAACCGACGTTTTATCATTACCGATATTAGCTATCTGCTCGATCATATTGCCAATTAACGGCTGTATGAAAACGCTCAATGATTAGAGAAAGAGGATGTCACAAACGTCTATGACTGCGCGACATTCTCTTTTGCTTTACCGTTAAAAAATAAACATTGGGACGAACGTCGAGTACCATGCGTTGGTGCTTAGAGGTTCGATCAACGAAGAAATGCTGTTACCACTTTTTGATTTAAACACCAGAACGTTAAAGGAAGTTGATCAAGGCATACGTGGCACACTGTCCATCGGATCCGTATTCAGCTGCGTCTCCCTGCTTCCGAAAAATGTCGCTTTTTTCCGCGAACGTTATCTGCAGGTAACTTTCAAGATTTTAGAAAGTGACCACTCCCTATTAGGCGAATATCTTGAGAATGGCAAAATCGAATTAGTGATCACCAGGCTGCCCTTCGAATCGAATTACCCGTCCAATCGGATGTTGGCATTATCTGGCTGAAAGATCACTATCTGTCTAATAGCGCCAGGCGGTTTATTGAGCTATTTCAATCAAGGGACAAATGCTAAAAGATTGCTCTTTTTCACTAGAGAATTTTTGGTAAACTTCAGCTATAATAACAATCAAAGATTTACTCTATTCAAGATCCACAATTTTTTTAAAACTCGGAGGGGCAACCATGAATATAAAAGTCGATGATTTAACTGGGGCTGAAGTTACTCAACTGATCGGGGAGCATCTCCAGAATATGTATCAGAACACCACGCCGGAAAGTGTACATGCCCTGGGTCTTAAGGCGTTGCGCCAGCCGGACATCACATTCTGGAGTGCTTGGGAAGACGATCAATTAGTCGGTTGCGGCGCACTGAAAGAGCTTGATGCGCAGCACGGTGAACTAAAATCGATGCGAACATCCTCTGCCCATCGAAGAAAAGGCGTGGCGAGGCGAGTTCTTCAACACATCATTGATGAGGCCAAGCGGCGCGGCTATAAGCGGCTTAGCTTAGAAACGGGTTCTATAGATGCTTTCGAGCCGGCCAGAAGACTTTACGAACGCTTCGGATTTCACTATTGCCTGCCTTTTTCGAATTATGTTGACGATCCAAATAGTGTATTTATGACAAAAGAGTTATAGACAGATGAACTGGACGTGATCGAACAGTACAGTCAACCCGGTGGTCACACCCATTTGGGTGAGTTGACAAAGAAACAGACAAATCTTTATCAATACCTTAGTGTGGATTTGCCGGCCTTGGTATAATTTCACGGGAATTCAGGTTGGAAGGCGCTGAATTTGACGAACCTAATCGAGTATCATTAGAGTGAGTAATAGATAAGCACCATAATTATTGCCTGCATGCCCGTCATGTCAGATGATCAAACAGTAAAAGGAGTTGCTTTCGAGAAAATGAGTCTGGATGATCATGCGGCCACGCCAATGTCAGATAGTGCCAAGGGATCGCTTAAAGCGGAAACCACCCGACTAGCTGATCTGATTTATACTCATTCTTCGCATGATGGGACCTATGCCGCGCGGATCCCCGGATTATATGTCAATCGCTATTCGCGAATTGAAGCCACGGATTATGTGCATACCATTTACTCGCCTGCTGTCGGCATTGCCGCGCAGGGTAAAAAAATCATAACCGTCGGAAAGAATGTCTATGAATACGCAGGGTCACGTATTTTTATTGCTCCTGTTGCCTTACCGGTTGCAATGAAAACCATTTTGGCCAGCCCTACCGAACCGTTCTTGGGCGTAGGGCTATATCTCGACCCGCAAAGGATTGCGGCGTTGGTGCCGAAAGTATATCCGCAGGGCTTGCCAACGATTCGTAATCGGCGTGCGGGTTATGTCATGGATGCTGATTTGGCTCTGATTAATGCCATGGCAAGACTGGTCGATTGTCTCTCTAGTCCCGGCGATGATCATTTAATTGCCCCGCTCATCACGGATGAAATTTTCATTCGCCTTCTTCGCAGCCCCATTGGTGTTTACGTTGCTGAGACCGTTTTTGCGGAATCCAACGTGCAGCGGGTTGTGAAAGCAATTGACTGGCTTCAGAACAACTTCTCCCAGCCATTTAAAATCGCTGATTTGGCAGAGATGGTCCATTTGAGCGAATCCTCTTTCCGTGAGCATTTTAAGTCCGTCACCGCAATGAGTCCCTTGCAATACCGCAATGTACTGCGTCTTCAAGAAGCCAGGCGGCTGATGTTATCCAATCAAATGGATGCGACGACTGCATGCCGGATTGTGGGGTATGCGAGCGATTCCCAATTCAGCCGAGAATACAGTCGCTTCTTTGGGAGCCCGCCAAACAGAGATATCGCCAGATGGCGCCAAGAAAGACAACATTTAAACTGATCAGGTCGCCTTGTTTCATATCTCCGCTGCTTCAAGGCTTCGCGCTTTTTTGAACAGGTTCCGTTGAATCGGGCAATAACTCAATCAGAACACGCAAACATCCAAGTAAACCCTCTTCTATAATTAGGTTAACCATGAGCCGACCGTGCACTTCGCTGACGGCACTGAGCATGGTTCAAACCACCCAATTATACTGCTTATAAGGAGGTTTTTCATATGCGTGTTTTTGTTACGGGAGCGACCGGATTCATCGGATTGGCGGTTGTTCGTGAACTCATGGATGCTGGCCATCATGTTGTCGGCCTTGTTCGTTCCGAAGAAGCTGCCAAAAGGCTTATTGCCCTTGGCGCAAAGGCTCACCAGGGTTCAATCGAAGACCTGGAAAGCTTGCGCAGCGGTGCTGCCGCTGCAGATGGCGTCATTCACACAGCCTTCTTCCACAAGTTCTCTCATGCACGACTGTCAACACGCCTGCGAATCGTGCTTGGTGGACCCCCCCCGTCAGGCGCCATCGCGATTCATGACGGCAGCTGTCGAGACGGACCGACGTGCCATTGAGACACTGGGCAGCGCGCTTTCCGGGCGCGACCGCCCTCTTGTTGTCGCTATGCCGACACTGACCCTCACTCCCAATCAACTCGGAACGGAGGACAATGCGGCTGACCCTAATTCCGCTGGAAAATTACGCGTCCCGTCGGAAAAAACAACGCTGGCGTTAGCCGATCGAGGCGTTCGCTCCTCAATTGTTCGTATTCCTCCACTTGTACACGGTGATGGCGATACGCATGGGTTCGTCCCAAGTCTGATCGGCATCGCTCGCAAGAAGGGCATTTCAGCCTACATTGGAACTGGGGCCAACCGTTGGCCAGCTGTGCATCACCTCGATGTAGCACATCTTTTTTGCCTCGCTTTGGAAAAGGCTCCGGCAGGGTCGCGGTTTCACGCGGTTGCCGATGAGGGCGTGCCCTTTCGTGATATCGCCGTCGCCATTGGCCAACATCTCAACCTACCGGTAAAAAGCATAGACGCGAAAAAGGCAAGTTCGCATTTCGGATGGCTGGGCGACTTCGCATCGGTCGACAACCCTGTATCAAGCGCATTAACCCATGAGCGCTTGGGGTGGCATCCCGTGCATCCTTCTCTAATTGAAGACATTAATCAAGGTTACTATTTTCAGAGATAATAGGATCTTCTCTGCACGTATTCCAGCCTTTGTGCTGATCGGACCACTTTTCAAGTATCACTTTCGCTTCCAAAAACAAAGCGCTTCCCGTTGATTGGGAAGCGCTTTGTTCATTCTATGATCTTTAGATTTCTGTGCCGACACCTTCGTATGCGTCTTCGAGGATCTGCTTCAATTCGCTGATTAGAGGTTCTTTCGGATTGGTGCCTGTGCATTGATCTTCATAGGCGAGTTCAGCAAGTTTATCGACCGATTCATCAAAATGTTTCTTGTCGACGCCATTGGCTTTCAGACTCAGGTTTACGTCACAGTCATGGGCCAGTTTAATAAACGCTTTGACGAAGCTTTCTTTCAATTCTTCCGTTGTGTTCCCCTCGAAGCCTAAGAAGCGAGCAATTGCCGCATAATCTTCATCCGCAGTGAAGCGGCTGTATTTCGGCCAGATCGCCAATTTTTTCGGAATCTTGGCGTTATAACGGACAACAGGCGCAAAAGCAATTGCAATGGCCAGACCATGTGGCAGCCCGAACTCTCCGCCTAGTTTATGAGCCAGTGAGTGGTTAATGCCTAGAAAAGCATTGGCAAACGCCATACCGGCAATCGTTGATGCATTATGCATATTCTCACGTGCCGTTTGATCACCGGCAAATGACGCGCGCAGATTATCAAAAACAAGTTTGATTGCCTGCAGCGACCAACCGCGTGTATAGTCACTCGCATAAACCGATACATACGATTCGACGGCATGGGTCAAGACGTCGAGTCCCGTCCATGCTACGGTTCGTTTCGGTAGCGTTTCAACGAACTGCGGATCGACAATTGCAATATCCGGCTGCATCGCGTAGTCCGTAATTGGGTACTTGACATGGGTTTTGGAATCGGTGATGACGGCATACGGGGTTACTTCCGAACCAGTCCCCGATGTTGTCGGAATCCCGATATATTTTACCTTTTTGAGCTCCGGTACTTTATAGGTTCGTTTGCGAATATCGTGGAATTTCTGTTTTGCACCAATGAATGAAGCATCCGGACGTTCGTAAAACAGCCACATGCCCTTTGCAGCATCCATCGCAGAACCACCGCCGAGCGCAATAATCGTATCCGGCTGAAATTGTTTCATCGCAGCGACACCGCGATCGACGGTGTCGGTCGTTGGATCCGGTTCAACCTGTGAGAAAATTTCAATTGCCGGTTTGTCGCTGCGCGTATTCAGCATCGCAACCACTCGATCGGCATAACCGAATTTGACCATCCCTGGATCACAGACGAGGAAGACACGTTTCATTCCGGTCATTTCTTTTAAATAGCGTAATGAATTACGTTCAAAATAGATTTTCGGCGGCAATTTAACCCACTGCATGTTGTTGCGGCGTTTGGCAACAACCTTGATGTTGAGCAGATCGAAATCGGAAACGTTGTGAGAAATTGAGTTCTGACCGTAAGAACCTGTGCCAAGCGTCAGCGACGGAACCATGTTATTGTACATATTGCCAAGGCCGCCGAGCGCAGATGGCGAGTTCACAATAATGCGGCATGCATTCATTTTCAAGCTGTACTGTTTTATCAATTCCTGATCCTTGGTATGGACGGCCGCCGTATGGCCCGCGCCGCCGAAATCGAGCAGCGCTTTGGCAATCTTAAATGCATGATCATGATCCTTTGCCCGATACATCGACAGTACCGGAGACAGCTTCTCACGAGACAGTGGTTCATCTGGGCCGACGCCGTCGATCTCTGCAATCAGTACCTTCGTTTCTTTTGGAACTTCAATACCGGCAAGTTTGGCAATTTGATAGGCTGACTTTCCGGCAATCGGACCACGTACACTTCCTCGTTTTGGATCCATCATTGCTTCGCCCAAAGCATCATTATTCTTTTTATCAAGAACAACACTGCCCAGCCGCTTGAACTCAGCCTTAACTGCTTCGTAAATGGCTTCGTCAACAATCACACTGTTTTCCGATGCACAGATCATGCCGTTATCGAACGTCTTGGAAAGCGTGATATCATTCACCGCTTGCTTGATGTCCGCGGTTTTCTCAATGTACGCCGGTCCGTTTCCCGGTCCAACGCCGAGCGCCGGTTTCCCGGTCGAGTACGCCGCCTTCACCATGCCCGGACCGCCGGTGGCCAGCACCGTCGCGACATCCGGATGATTCATTAACGCTCCGGTTGCTTGAATACTTGGTTTATCGATCCATTGAATCGCGTTTTCCGGTGCGCCCGCTTCAACGGCCGCTTTTGCGATAATCTTTGCAGTTTCCACGCATGCTTTCTGAGCCTGAGGGTGAAAGCCGAAAATAATTGTATTTCGCGTTTTCAGCGCAATCAGCGCCTTGAAAACAACGGTCGAGGTCGGGTTGGTGACCGGCGTAACCCCAGCAATGACGCCCACCGGTTCAGCGATTTTCACAATCTGCTCTTGATCATCTTCTTCAATAACCCCAACCGTTTTGTCATGGCGAATTTTACTCCAAATGTATTCACTAGCGTAAATATTTTTCACTGCTTTATCTTCAACGACGCCGCGCCCTGTTTCTTCCACAGCCATTTTCGCCAGTTTCATATGATTATCCAAAGCAGCGATGGCCATTGCTTCACAAACTTTATCAACACTCTCTTGGTCAAAATCGGCAAGTGTATTCAGTGCGGTTTTCGATTTTTGAACCAAACCGTCAATATAGGTCTTGATCGACTCCAGCTCAACTTCGTTCTGGGGTTGTGCAGTTGCTGTCTTTTGATCTTTATTTTTTTGATTGTCCTTCGTGTTAACCGCTTTTAACATAACAAATCGCTCCTTTATTGTGAATTGTTTCACTTAAAACTAGTGAACTTACAGATTCATGCGATTGAATGCCCTTTCTGAAAACGCTTTCCTTCAATACACTTATCATAATCCTTAACGCATAAAAATTCAATGGTTCTTTAGAAAATCTTTTCTTACCAGGTGGGTTATTATGAAAACGTCTGCTTCACCTAAAAAAAAGCATTATCCCAGCGGTAACGTTCTGGCAAGCCATTCCTACTGCACCTGATTCACATCCTATGCGAACGCGCAGAGCTATTCCCATACAAAAGAAAAAAACAGCCTCTGATCATGAGGCTGTCCGTTACTGTTCTGTCATTCATTTTTTCAATTTGAGTGTTTTGCGGTTTCCGTTTGGATTTTATCCGCAAGAATCGGATCATCCGCAAGCTGAATTCCGTAAGAAGGAATCATCTGCTTGATTTTCCCTTGCCAAAGCTTCATCTGATCGGGAAAGCATCGCTCAAGAACATCAAGCATGACGAAAATGGCGGTCGATGCACCGATTAAAATCACATCTGTTTTACCCATTGCGACCTTCCCCAACTTTTTTTCACTGCTCATTACGTTTCAATTCATTCCATTATAATTGTCTGGAGCACTTACAGCCAATTCTAATCAATCGGGAAAAGGATCGGTTCTCCAGGTAGAAGAACGGGTCAAATATTTATATTCTGAATATACCGTAGCGAATCAGCAGTAACCGATCACTCCGTATGAATGGTTATGATCACCGAGAAAGAATTTGATGAATATGCGTTTTCAAATCAGGCAAGACCTCTTCCTCAAACCATGGATTTTTTTTCATCCAAATGTTGTTGCGCGGTGACGGGTGCACGAGCGGAAAATAGTTAGGTAGATAATTACGATAATGCTTAACAACCTGAGTCAGCGTTTGTTTTGAACCCGTCTTTAGGTAGTACCGCTGGGCATATGAGCCGACGAGCAACGTTAACTTCACGTCCGGCATAGCCTTAATCAATTGCTGATGCCATTTAGAAGCAAAGTCAGCTCTCGGTGGTACATCTCCATGTTTCCCTTTGCCTGGGAAATAAAAATCCATCGGGAGAACCGCAATTTTTCCAGAATGATAAAAAGTATCATCCGATACCCCCATCCACTCTCTCAAACGAATGCCACTTGGATCATTCCAAATAATCATTGTCTTCTGTGCCTTTTCACCGGGGGCCTGACCGATAATGAGTATCTTTGCCGACGAAGCAGCATAGTAGAGTGGTTCGATATTCTTGCGCGTAAACTGAATATTGTCAGGATCCGCTTTTATACGATTAAAAATAGCTTTTAATGTATCCATTCGATTATCTCCATACATGCTGACTACTTTTTTATAACTGCCATTAAACGATTTTGTGAATCACTTGAGCCTATTCTTCTTTGCTGATCATGTCTGCACTACAAGCGATGCATGATCCCTCGTGATGAGTCTGAGGTGACAACCATCCATGATCTTTATAAAGCACTCAATCCTGTACGCTGATGATTCACCCACGTATTTTAGACTGAGTTAACCGCTCATACTTATCCTTCAATACGGATACTTCGCTCTCGTCACAGGAGACAAAATGTCCGGGAATGATTTGGCGCAGCCTCTTCTTCGATGCCGCTCCTGTCTTTTGACGATCCGGTTGAAAAATCAATCTTTTTTTATGCTGCTCGCGAAGTGGATCTGCTTGCGGGATCGCCGAAATCAATGCCTCTGTATAGGGGTGGAGCGGACAATGATACAGGTCATCTGCCTGCGCCAATTCGACGATCTTGCCCGCGTACATCACACCGATCCGATCACTTATATACTTGACCATGGAAAGGTCATGAGCGATGAATAAAAGTGTGAGTCCACGTTCTTTTTGTAACTTCTTTAATAAGTTAACAATTTGGGCTTGAATTGAAACATCCAGAGCTGAGATGGGTTCATCCGCAATGATTAGCTCCGGTTGAACGGCAAGTGCCCGAGCGATACCCACGCGCTGACGCTGGCCACCGGAAAGTTCATAAGGATAGCGCCAAGCAAAATTCGGGTCCAGACCAACCGTTGTCAGAAGTTCGGCAACCTGCTGCTCTAAATCTTTTTTGTTTTTTGCAAGATCATTCAGAATTATTCCTTCTGCGACAATTTGACCGATCATTAAATGCGGGTCAAGCGAAGAGTAAGGATCTTGGAAAATCATCTGCACCTTTTGATGGAACTCACGTTTCATTTGTTTGCCATAATGAGTGCCCATCGACTGATCTTCCAACCGTATGGTGCCGCCCGACGCTTTATAGAGGCCCATGATGGTTCGCCCTAGGGTCGATTTGCCGCATCCCGATTCACCGACAAGGCCAAAGGTCTCTCCTTGATACAGTTTGAGTGAAAGATCATCAACGGCGTGCAACAGGCTTCCCCCATTTGAAAAGGATTTCTTCAAATGACTGACCTCAAGCATGACTTTGTCTGTGTGCCTTATTTTTTCATCCCCCATGTTTTCGAATCGTCGCTTACTCTCGGCCTGCTTTCCACGCATGCGAATTTCCTTTGGCGCATCTACGGCTGGTGCTTCAGGGTGCAGTAACCAGGTTGCAGCAAAATGAGTATCGGAAACCCGAAACATCGGTGGTTGTTTGATCTGATCGATTTTCATCGCATATTTATTTCTCGGTGCGAACGCGTCACCTTGAATCGGCAGCTGCAGATTCGGCGGTGTGCCTGGTATTGTGTATAACACATCACCGGTTGTTTCCAGACTGGGCGTTGCACTGAGCAGCCCCCACGAATAGGGATGCTTAGAATGATAGAAAATATCCGTTGATGCTCCGATCTCAACGATCTTTCCCGCATACATGACAGCTACGCGGTCCGCCACATTCGCAATCACACCGAGATCATGCGAGATAAAAATAATGGACATGCCGTTCTCTTTTTGAATATCCTTCAGCAGTTCGATGATCTGTGCCTGAACGGTGACATCAAGAGCTGTCGTTGGTTCGTCAGCGAGTAAAATATCTGGTTTGCATGCCAATGCAATCGCGATCATCGCTCTCTGCCGCATGCCACCGGAAAATTGATGCGGATACTGTTTCATTCGCAGACTGGCATCTTTGATTCCGACCCGTTGTAACAGCCGCAAAACCTTCTCTTTCGCTTCAGTGCTCGGCAGTTTCTGATGCGTCTTCACAGCCTCCATAATTTGATTGCCTACTGTCATCGTTGGATTCAATGAAGTCATTGGATCCTGGAAAATCATCGAAATCCCTCGTCCGCGAACTCTTCGTAGGACACGCTCTTTCTCCCCAGCCAAGTTTAATCCTTTGTACCAGATACGCCCTTTCTTAATTCGCGTATTTTGTTTAGGAAGCACGCCGATAATCGCCTTGGCCAAGGTTGATTTTCCAGAGCCGGATTCACCAACGAGACCGAGTATCTCACCTTTTCGAAGTGACAAATTCACTCCGCGAATCGCACGGATTTCGCCTCCATACGTGTCAAAAGAAAGATTCAAATCTTCAATTTCGAGTAAAGCTTTTTCCTCCATGATTATCCCTCCTTTTTACCTTTCCCTTGTTTCTATATCGTCGATCAATGTGTGCGCTCAATCTAAATGGGTTTATCATTAAGTGGTATTATGACATTAATCACATGTTTAGTTAAAATTATAGTGATAATGATTCTCATTTGCAAACAATATTCTCCCCCAAGCGCTTGTTATCAATGACAGTTTTGTGACCATTCAGGCTACTAATAAGTAACCCGTAAAATAAGCGGAGATTTTTCGGTTATATGCAAAGTAGGGCTCATTTCGAGGAGACTTAAAGGGAGATTTTCCGGTTATGCAAAGCAGAATCCCCATTTTCACATTTTTCGAGTTGATAAGCGGAATCTCTCCGTCTATTTAAGCTATTTTTTAGTTTATTTTCCAATTAAGAGAAGTTTTTCCGTCTATATTACTTCCGCAGGATGCGGTGACTTCCGAGTTGTGCACGAATGACACGCCAGCTGCTCGCTTGCTGCGGGCGCACC
>NZ_BJMS01000080.1 GCF_006539285.1 Sporolactobacillus inulinus | reverse complement strand
TTTCAAAAATTGTGTGGCAATTTATTTTTTATTACAGCACAGTATGAAAATAATTTTACAAAATGGGCATGAAATGATGTTAATGTATGATCCGTATGTTATGATATTAATAACTTTAAAGAATGATTGATAGGCATGGCACTGTGTTTAACAAGGGCTCTATGTTCGCTTAAGCGGATTATTTTCCTTCAGCAGGACAAGTCATGTACATTAGTTTATAGGATTAACTTTCTACTTGTGGCTTATTTTCTTCTGCAGCCCGGTACCTAGGCCTTGTCCGCAAAATTTTTTTAATAAAGGAGATGTTCATGTGACTGATGCAAAAAAAGCAGAGCGCAAGCAGTCGCGTCATATTGCCAGCAATATATTAAAAGGCTCTTTAGGAAACATGATTGAGTGGTATGACTGGTATGTCTACGCCGCTTTTGCTGTTTACTTTTCGACGGACTTCTTTCCATCCGGTGATACAACCACGCAGCTGCTGAACACGGCTGCCGTATTCGCGATCGGTTTCTTAATGCGGCCGATTGGCAGTCTGATCATGGGGCGTTATGCCGATCGACACGGTCGTCGCGCAGCTTTGACCCTTTCGATTCTGATTATGGCGAGCGGTTCACTGATTATTGCCGCGACGCCGAACTATCAAACGATTGGCATCGCCGCTCCGATTATTTTGATCCTTGCACGGCTCTTCCAAGGATTGTCTCTTGGCGGAGAGTACGGCACCTCAGCGACCTATCTGTCTGAAATGGCGAACAAAGGCCGCCGCGGTTTCTATTCAAGTTTCCAGTATGTGACGCTTGTCGGTGGTCAGCTCGTTGCTCTTGGCGTTCAAATCATCCTGCAATTATGGCTTAATGATGCCCAGCTTCGTGCCTGGGGCTGGCGAATTCCATTCATCATCGGAGCGCTTGGCGCACTCATCGTTCTGTGGCTGCGCTTGTCCATGGACGAATCCGACCAATTTAAGAATATGGCGAAAAGCAAGACGAAAAAAGATGCCGGAACCCTTAAGGCATTGCTGAAGTACCCGAGAGCCGTCCTGACCGTTGTCGGCTTGACCCTTGGCGGTACCGTCGCTTTCTATACGTACACCACCTACCTGCAGAAATTCATGATTAACTCGGTTGGTCTTGATAAAGAGGTTGTCAGCATCATCAACTTTGTTGCGCTGCTCATCTTCCTGATCATGCAGCCGCTCGCCGGACTTCTGTCCGATCATATTGGGCGCAAACCGCTGCTGTTCTTCTTCGGCATTAGCGGGACGGTCCTGACTGTGCCACTGTTTATGCTTATGCACAGCTCGCACAGCGTGGCAGCAGCGTTCTTACTGATGATGCTTGGCTTGATCATCGTTACCGGCTACACGTCAATCAATGCGATCGTCAAAGCCGAACTATTCCCAACGGAAATCCGCGCACTCGGCGTTGGCCTCCCATACGGCTTGACGGTAGCGATCTTCGGTGGTACTGCCGAATTCGTCGCTTTGTGGTTCAAGAGTCTCGGCATCGAAACCCTGTTCTTCTTTTACGTCGCCGGCTGCATCTTCATCAGTCTGATCGTTTACTGGCGCATGCAAGAATCCTCGAAGACATCGTATATTGAGGCAGAGATGGAGAATTAAAAGATTATAATCACTCTTCAATAAGAAATCCCCCCTAAAGTTGGATAACTGAAATCCAATTTAGGGGGTTTTATGTTTCACACGCAACACGGATCAACGGACTAAAGTCCATGAATTATAGTATTCAATTGTGTGAAAGTAAGAGACGGGTACTCTTTGTCTGCAAAGAAAGAGGTGTGATTGTTTATGAAACAATCACATAGATTTTTCTAACCTGTTTTTTTCGTAAATCAAGGTATTCGTTGATATTAAAGGATTTATTCATATTAAAGCATTAATCAGGATTAATGATGGGTTAGCTAGAAAAATAATTGAAAAAGTCCCATTCATCAACTATTATAAGGATCGTAAGGCAAATTAAAATCCTTATTTTATCGGCGTCTAACTAGAACATGGATGTATTGAAATTATGCATTTTCATCCGGATTATCCCTTTATCTTTGCGTCTAACTAGAACATGGATGTATTGAAATTTTTAATCATCCACCTTTTTAAGTTTAGTTTTTTAAGTCTAACTAGAACATGGATGTATTGAAATACTTGACAGCGGAACGCTCCCTCGCCAGCGGTAAAAGTCTAACTAGAACATGGATGTATTGAAATAGGAAGAAGAAACTCACTATAATTGAAAAGGTGGATGTCTAACTAGAACATGGATGTATTGAAATCACCAAGCCAATCATGTGGAACCGTAAGATACGTTGGTCTAACTAGAACATGGATGTATTGAAATACGATAAATCCGGGTTGAGTAACCCCAGTCTGCTTGGTCTAACTAGAACATGGATGTATTGAAATATGCCTACTATATGATATGCATAGGCTTGTTATAGCGTCTAACTAGAACATGGATGTATTGAAATCTGTTTTTATGTATGTCTCATTTTTTAGCATTATTGTCTAACTAGAACATGGATGTATTGAAATATGCTAGTGTTCCGATGATTGACAATCCAATAAAGCGTCTAACTAGAACATGGATGTATTGAAATTCTTCGTTCGCTCCTTCATATTAGCTGTCTACTCTGTCTAACTAGAACATGGATGTATTGAAATCCCGGTGTGCTTCAACCTCATCCTTCGTCCAGTACGTCTAACTAGAACATGGATGTATTGAAATCGAGCGCTTGAATCGGTACCTGGCGGCACACTTAGCGTCTAACTAGAACATGGATGTATTGAAATATAATGTGTGTGTAGACCTCCTGCGTTGTCGTCACGTGTCTAACTAGAACATGGATGTATTGAAATATGTCGATGGGAGCTCTGGAACGATATCTGAAGCAAGTCTAACTAGAACATGGATGTATTGAAATAGAAAAAGGGAAGAGAAAGACACTTTTTTGAAAACTGTCTAACTAGAACATGGATGTATTGAAATTCCTTTGGTGAAGTAAAGAACCCATGTCCGCGAAACGTCTAACTAGAACATGGATGTATTGAAATTTTGCTCTGGATGTTTGATATCCAGTTGCTGATATAGTCTAACTAGAACATGGATGTATTGAAATCACGTTGCACGCCCGCACGCAAATGTTTTTGTATCCGTCTAACTAGAACATGGATGTATTGAAATTCTGATCCGCCATTTTTTTAACGGATCCGGTTGAGGTCTAACTAGAACATGGATGTATTGAAATATAGAACAAAGACAGCTGTTCATCATTTGATTCGAGTCTAACTAGAACATGGATGTATTGAAATTTGCATCGATATGAACGGATGCTGTCACGTACGCATGTCTAACTAGAACATGGATGTATTGAAATCTATATTAATAGTAAGCGATTTGGGGAAATCGCGGGTTTAACTAGAACATGGATGTATTGAAATTGCAGAGGATAGGGCGCAATCACGGATCCTGCACGAATTTAACTAGAACATGGATGTATTGAAAGTTGTATGGTCTTCCCATTTCTCTGGCGAGTTCAATGTCTAACCAGAACATGGATGTATTGAAATTTCCATTCCCAAACGTTTCCGTTAAGATCAGCAATGGTTTAACTAGAACATGGATGTATTGAAATAATATTTGTGTATATTTGTCGAAAAATAATTGAAACGGAATTCTAATTATTCACTCACTGTTACTGTTGAATAATGTATAATAAGTCCTAGGATAAACTTAGGGGTGATGAAAACGGGATTTGAGCTTATTGTAACCACTCTCCTTAGACGTAAACTTCCATATCAAAATGCTCAAGAAGAAATTGGTCGCTTAATTAACCTATCTATGCTTAAAGATCATGATTTAAAAGAACGCCACAAAAAGAACGGTTATAAATTCTATGCATTTAATAATCTCTATCCTATTGAACCGTCTGGAATCTACCAGAAAGGCAAACTTTATATTTTTCGACTTAGGGCGGTTCAAGAAAGTTTTGTGAAAAAGATAAAGTTTTGCTTAACGAATCTAAGCAATGATACCTTTCAAGTCATTGCCTCTGAAATTCACAAATTCCATCCTGAATTCATCACTATGCTTTACACTGTGACGCCGGTTATTGTGACTATTGATAGCAGTCCTTTTTTTCCTGAAGGCAATTTGACATTGTTGAAGGAACGATTAGAAACGAATGCAGAAAAGAAGTATAAGGAATTATTTTTAAAAGAACCAAGTAGTACCAATTTTATTGAAAGAATAGAGGTGATTAATCGGAATCCAACGGTTACGTGTTATAAGAACATGACCTACTTAGGAAATAAGTTGAAGGTATTCATTCGCTCTGATGACGTGTCTCAAACGCTTGCAAGGATCGTTGCTTCTGCAGGACTTGGAGAAAAATCTTCATCCATTGGGGCTGGGTTTTGCTTCGTATACTAAATAACTTGGAAGGGGAGATGTGCCTTGATCAAAGATTTACAAGTTGCGTATGAGAAGGTCATTAATCAGACTGATGGGAAAATAATTCTGGATAATTATGAGCTTAAGGAAGGCTTGTACGTAAAAATTAACCCGCATCTCACTCTACAATCAAATCAGTTAGAAGAGTCCAATCGAGTAATGGTTATCAGAAAAAAGTCGGAATTAGATGCAACGGCATGGTCATTAAAGGATTGGTTTTTACCAAGAGATATATATTGCAGTGCGATATCAGCGAATAAATTTGTGGATACTAAGACCAAGAAAATACATAGTACAAATTTTTTGTCACTTTTTATGAAACTAGATACGTTTATTGCAGATGATCCTCAAAAGGAAAAACAATCTAAAAAGAATAAATTTCTTCTTGAAAGTGAATGGAGAGATTACATACATAAGTTCTACACAATTAAATTACCTGCTGCAGATCAAAAGTTAAGAGCGATTACCGGCTATGAAGCACTAAAAAAATGGCTGGATAGTGAAAAAAGAAATAACATGCGAAAATGTAACCTCGATTTTCTTCTCAATAATTCTTCCGACCTCATTCAATGGATTCATCAATTAAAAAGTAATTACAAAGTAAAAAATTATATTCGACTATTTTTCGAAGCGGATGAGGAAATTTATGAGCGAGAATATCATATTTATGTTTATCCCAGTATCTTTTTAAACAATGATTTTAATGTGGAAAATAAGGAGTCCATTTATGGGGTACCTAGTTACAATATCGGACTTAATAGTAAGAAACCTTATCTAAGATTCCGCACAAAAAAATCTGAAGTTCCTTTACTTGTTACACCTGAGGAAGCAGCACTTAGAAAAAATCTTTTCTCATGGCTACAGGCACAAAAACCGTTTGCTGTTCATCAAATTGCTGAGGGAAATCTTTTTGGTGAGAATGACAAAAAGAAGGCTAATGAAACCATTCACTTAAGATTAGACGGTAGTGGGGTCATAAATTATTATGAAAAGATGCCGTTTTCACGAGGAAGTCAACTCGACAAACCTTTTTTTCTGGAAAATATTATTAAGGCGAAAGAATGGGTGGACAAGACCCATTATGAAATTGCTGAGAACAGAGACCCCATTCTTAATCCGTTGAGTTTAATGCAAGTGACGAGTCAGCTATTCTTTAAAAACTATTTGCACCCTAGCATGTTATATGATGAACCAAAGATCAAAGCAGGAATTTTTCCTGGAGAAATGCTTAATTCTTTTTTTAACAGTCGGCAGGCATTGTATGACTTTTTTTTCAAAGGTACAGATTTTACGCTTAGGCCAATGATTGATCATCTTTCACAAACATTGATAGAAATCCAGCTGCTAAAGACTGTTAATGGAATAAGTATTGGTAACTTAGGACAAGCATACAATTTGAGATTAGCATGGCTTCGCTTTTTTAATATTGATGGGAGTGAAACAAAAGTGCAAACGTTAACTGAACTGGTAAATGGACTTAAAGAAAAATTTTCACAAAAGAGGGTTGTTGAGCTAGACACCGATCAAGAATTTTATTTCACTGCAGGGCAACTTGCATACTATCTCCTGTCACAAAGTGAAACAAAGAAAAAAAACTTCGGTCTTTTTGAAGGTATTTTAAGAGCAAAGAAACCTTCTATGCTAATGAGGCAATTAGATGATCTGTTTATGACTTACAGTCATGCGATATCAATAGGAAACGTCACTTTTAAAAATGCATTTGCTGCTCTTCAAGCTTATCCTAAAGGAAAACAGATGATTCAAAATGAGGAACGAGACTACTTAATGGCTGGGATTTTATCTGATAATATTTTCTTTCAAAAGATAGAATTACAAGCACAGAAAGCTGGGGAATGAAATGGTAAAATTTAACAAACGTGTATATGGATTAATCGGTGTTTCAAGTTTGCTTGCGAATTGGAATGCGGATTTTACCGGTCGTCCAAAGTCATTGGCTGATGGGACGGTTTTTGGCAGTGATAAAGCGCTGAAATATGCGATGAAACGCTATTGGGTTAATGAAGGGGAAAAAGTGCTGTACATTCGAAGCTATCAAATGAACAAGGGTAAGCTTCAGCCACGTGAATTAAAAGAACAATATGAGCATGTATTTAAAACAGAACTAAAGAAAAAGGAATCCGCAGATGAGGTGCTTTGCAATCTATTATCGGCTGTTGATGTGGAAAACTTTGGTGCAACGTTTGCTGTCGAGGATCAGAACATAAGTCTGACGGGTGTTGTACAAATTGGCCAAGGGGTCAATCAATATGAGGATACAGTTACGGAAATTCAAGATATTCTTTCGCCGTTTCGTAACAGTAAGAAAGAGGATGCGGATGCCTCGAGCTTGGGTAAAAAGATTGTCAGTAATGAGGCCCATTATATTTATCCTTTCTCCGTCAATCCACAGAACTATGATGAATTCATCCCGTTAGTTGACGAATTTGAAGGTTATTCGGAAGAAGCTTATGCCAAATTTAAACAGGCGGCAATGGTTGGAGCAACGGCTTTAAATACAAATAGTAAATCCGGAGTAAGTAATTCATTTGCTATCTTTCTAACCTTTAAGGAAGGTGAACATGTTTATCTTCCACAGTTGGATCGTTACGTAGCATATGAGAAAGTCGATAACAAAAATGTGATTGATGTTTCTCAATTGAATGAACTACTATCACCTTTTCAAGACCAGATTGAGCGTATTGAGTATTATGCTGACCCGTTTAAGACCGAATTTAAAGGTAATGAAATTGCTGTGAAAAATATATATACTTCCGAATTTCTGTAATGGATCAATCTGAGAGGAGGAAGGCTGATGGAAGCCATTGCTTTTGAACTTTCTGGGAAAACGGCTTTTTTTAAAAAGCCTGATGTTAATGAATATGCCTATTTTACCTATAGCCACATCCATAAAATTGCTTTGTTAGGGCTAATTGGATCTGTTCTTGGACTTGGCGGTTATTGGAAGCAGTATAGATCTTTGCAGAGTAAAGGGGAAAATGCGCTAAATCGTTATCCAGAGTTTTTTGAATGCTTACATTCAATAGGTGTATCCATCGTTCCACATGGAGATCGTGGTTATTTTCCTAAAAAAATTCAATCATTTAATAATAGTGTCGGTTACGCAAGTCAGGAAGCAGGAGGAAATCTTATTGTAAGAGAACAATGGCTGGAAAATCCGCATTGGACAATCTACCTGCTGAAGAATAAAGTCCCTTCGAATCTTTATAACCAATTAACAGAGTCATTGCTGAATCGGGAAACTATATTTATTCCTTATTTAGGGAAAAATGATCATCCAGCAACAATCAGTCAAGTACGAGTTGCTAAATTGGAAGAACTTTCAGATGAGATTAATGGGTTCGATTCATTGTTTCCTGCAGCAGATGTGGTTTATGCGCGTAGGGGGACAATTGATAAATACTCAACCCCGTTCTATTTTAGTGAGTGGATGCCTGTCAATTTAACGTTGAGAACGAATCACTATATACTTAATGAACTTGCTCATACCAATAAAAGAATACAAGAAGTTCGAGATAAGAGTAAAGTCTTTCAGACAGAGATGAAAACCCTTTATTTTATTTAGGCGTGTGATAATCTGTTTGGGGGTGGATAGCTTTGAACATAGAAGATTTTTTGAGCGAAGATACTGAATTGTTTGCACATACAGATGGAGTACGAAAAGAAACGTTAAAAGACCACTCTAATTTAGTTTTAGGATACTTTCATAAACTTTCAAGAGATAATCATCTTAACATAAACACGTTGATAAATAGAATTACTTTTGACGGTGAACCATTAAATCAAGAAGATAAGAATTTCATTAGTGATGAATTTGAAGATGCAATTTTACTTCATGATATCGGAAAGATAAATAGTGAATTCCAGCGGGTAAAAATGGGGCAGCGGATTGAAAAGAGTGCGTTTAATAATACGAATCATTCATTGCTGTCTGCCCTCATCTACTTAGATATTGCAGAAGAACGCTTGGTTGAACGATCCATGGATGTTTGGAAAAAAGCGTTTCTAAGATATATTATGGTCATTTTTTCGTATGTAATCTCTCGCCATCATACATACTTAACCGACTTCAATCTGCATGATTATGCACAGAAACTAAATGCTCTGTATTTATTGCTGTTAAAAAACAAGGATGTACTTCGTTTCTATTCGTTAAAGGAACGTCTGCCAAAAATGACTTTCTTAGATAAAAGTGAAAGTGACTCTACTTATTATCTGGAGAACGAGAATTATTGCATCAGCGATGAAGAGGAGGACACGACCTTTTATTTGTTGATAAAAATGCTTTATTCTTGTCTCGTAATGAGTGACTTTATGGCTACCTACGAGTTCTTCAATCAAAAAAAACCGCAATTCTATTTTCTGAACCCAATGGACAAAAAAGAACTTCTAAAACAATTTAAAACCTCTTCAATCTATCAATCAGTTCAATCCTATAGAGATAACTATGGGTATTCGCAGTTAACGCCGATTAACAAATTGCGAGCTCAGTTGTTTATTGAAACCGAAGAGCAACTCATCAAACATAGCGATCAATCCATATATTATTTAGAAGCTCCAACAGGCAGTGGAAAAACTGTCATTTCGGTCAATCTTGCATTGAATTTGCTGGAGCAAAGAAACAAATTAAACAAAATAGTCTATGTATTCCCCTTTAATACATTGATTGATCAGACGAAAGATAAGCTTGATGAATGGTTTTCTGTTTTGAAGCGGCGGTATCGGATGCAGGTTGTGAATTCAGTAACACCTATTGTACGAGAGAATGAAATGAATGATCGCAATGAGAAATCATTATCTGTGAATGTGAATTACGATGAAGAACTGCTGCGAAAGCAACTGCTTCAGTATCCTGTCACGCTAACTTCTCATGTCAATTTGTTTAATCACCTTTTTGGTACCACTAGAGAATCTAATTTAGGTTTAGCCACACTTTCAAATAGTGTGGTTATTCTTGATGAGATCCAAAGTTACCGTAATGATATATGGCCGGAAATGATTAAGATGCTCAATGATATAAGTGAATGTTATAATATTGTATTTATTATTATGTCTGCGACCTTGCCAAAATTAGATAAGTTATTAAACACTGGGAAAACATTTACGCCACTCGTTGTGAACAAAAACGACTATTTCTTAAATCCTCTATTTAAGGATCGAGTGCACATAAATTTTGACTTATTACAAGAAGGAAAACTCTCTATTGATCTTCTCATTGACAAAATTAAGAAAATTAAGACAAGTCATGGTGCTGTCCGCATGCTTATTGAAGTGATCAAAAAAACAACTGCTCGAAAACTCTTCCACCAACTGAGAAATGAGATGCCCGATCAAAAAATCATTGAAATTACTGGCGATGACAGCCGCTATGTTCGAGGAAAAATAATCGAACTGATCCAAGGAACAAGGGATCATCCACCGATTAGAGATGTTATTATCCTTGCGACTCAAGTGATTGAAGCGGGTGTTGATATAGACATGGATATCGGCATGAAGGATATTTCACTTTTAGATAGCGAAGAACAATTTCTTGGAAGAATTAATCGCGCATCATCAAAAAAGGATTGTTGGGCTTATTTTTATGATTTGGATACTTCCAGCTCTATTTACGGAAAGGATTTGCGGCTCGAGAAGGACTTGAGAAATCTGGATTATCAGAAAGCATTGATAAGCAAACATTTTGATCGTTTCTATCAACTTGTTTTTCAACGTTTTACAGAAATCAGAGAAAAAAGAAATGAAACTTACCATCAGTTTGATCAAATGTTAAACGAACTGCATTTTCAAAACGTATCAAACGATTTGTCGTTAATTAATCAAAAGACTTACTTGCTGGTTCTCAATTTTTCGATTGAGATAAATGGTAAGAAAATGAACGGTGAGGTGATCTGGAATCACTTTAAACAATTGCTTAGAGATAATGAGATTTCTTATGCTGAGCAACAAATTAAATTATCACAGATTAATGAAAAGTTGGACTGTTTTACTTTTAGTACGTTTAAAGAGCCTAAATTTTATGATGAAAAGATTGGCAATATGTACTATGTCCAAGACGGAGAAAAGTACGTCAAATGGGATGAAACGATAGGGGCATCGAAATTCCAACCTGAAAAATATGATGAGGACAGTGAGGGGGATTTGTTGTGAAAGTGACCGGAACGATGATTAATTATTTCTTTCACTGTCACCGTCAATGCTGGCTTTTCTCTAATAAATTTAATATGGAGGATAATAGCGAAAATGTACGGATTGGAAAGATATTGCATGAAATTGAAGAACGAAAAGCAAGAAAAGGTGAAGTTTCTATAGAAAGCGTAAAGGTGGACAAGATCACAGAACAATTTCTTGTAGAATTTAAAAAATCGGATGCGGATGTTAATGCTGCCAAGTGGCAATTGTTGTATTATTTGAAGGTTCTGAAAAGTAAGGGGATAAACAGAAGAGGAAAACTAATGTTTGCCGAAAAGAATAAACAGACACATAAAGTCATCGTATACGATTTATCCGTTGAATTAGAAAAAGAACTTGAAAGCGTTCTGCAACAAATAGAAGTATGTGTGACGAAGGATGTTCCTGAATTACCTCTGAAAGATAAAAAATGTAAAAAATGCGCTTACTTTGATTATTGCTACATATGAGGAGGAAGACAATGGGAACGACCAAATATTTAATGAGTATAGGTGAACTGCATCGGAAAGATAATTCACTTATCTTTAGAAATTCTAAAGGCTCTACGCATATCCCCATCGAAGGTGTGCGTGAGTTTTACTGCCTTAATGAGATTAGTTTGAATACAAAGCTACTTGATATATTGGGAAGAACAGGCATTATTGTGCATTTTTTTAATTACTACCAGCAATATTGTGGTAGCTTCTATCCAAAAAAGCAATTGATTAGTGGTCGTTTAGTGGTAGGTCAGGCAATGGCTTTTAAACAACAACGAACTGAAATTGCGGCTCAGATTGTTCGAGGGATAGCCCAAAATATTCACTTTGTTCTTTACCATTATTATAGACAAGGAAAGAAGGAGTTAAAACCTTTTTTGGATTGGTTGCGGAAAGACGTCCCAAAGTTGGCTACAGGCGAACGAGAGATTCATCAATTATTGTTTTTTGAAGGAACGATCTGGAAAAAATTTTATGAAACATTTTCAATTTTTTTGCCGGAAAGCTTCGTTTTTAATAAGAGAGTGAGGAGACCACCGGACAATCCAATGAATGCACTAATCTCTTTTGGAAATTCACTGCTTTATTCAAAGACAATTACCCAAATCTATAGAACACATCTGGATCAGTCAATTAGTTTTCTTCATGAACCTAGTGAAGCGCGATTTTCATTATCATTAGATTTATGTGAAGTCTTTAAACCAATTATTGTCTTTAAAACTATTTTTGAATGTATTAATAATCGAAAACTCCAGGTTGGAAAGCATTTCGATAAAGAACTAAACTATTGCCTGTTGAATGAAGCAGGCAAAAAAGTATTCATTCAATCATTTGAGAAGAGAGCCCAATCTGTATTTGAGCATACAAATTTAAAGAGAAAGGTATCGCTTCAAGGGGCAATTAAGCTTGACGGCTACAAACTGATTAAACATATTACAGAAGGTACCCCCTTTATTCCTTTTAGTATGGAAGTGAAAAGATGAAGCATATCAATGCAAATTACGCCTTTGTCTTCTATGATGTAAATGAGAAGAGAGTTCAAAAGATCTTTAAAATATGTAAGAAGTACCTTTCACATTACCAAAAATCAGTTTTTAGAGGGAAGATTTCTTCATCTAATCTTATTAAATTGGAGCAGGAGATACGAAGTAAGATTAATCGGTCTGAGGATTTCGTGACGATAATTAAAATGACCAATGATAAACAATTCGAGGAGGTAGAAATCGGCAAGCCCGAGGAATTTGATTCATTATTTTTATGAATCAAAAATGCCAATTTTGATTATGATTCCCAACATCATCGCAAGCATCCCTCCTCAACAACCAATCTCCCCAATGTATACAAACCGCCGTGGATTCAGATAATAATGCTATGCGTCTGATGAGGTGAGGAGTATGGATATGGCTGTTAACGTCAGAGTCTCGAGTGTTGAATTACAGAACTGCAAAAATGTTGTTCAAGGTAAGCTGTATTTTCCGTGTTCGAAGAGTCATTCGCTGAAACGTGCCGATGTGCTTGGTGTATATGGGCAAAACGGGTCGGGCAAAACGGCGATTGTTTCGGCGTTTCAAGTGGTGCGCACGCTGCTGAACGGTGGGCCGCTTGAGTCGGGCATTGACCGGTTGATCTATCAGCGCAGCGATACGGCGCGTTTTCTTTTTACCTTCTTGATTGGTATGGCGAACAAGCACTATGAGGTTGTCTATGATTTTTCTCTGACGAAACGTGATCTAGATGCCGATGATGCAGTGAATTTGGCCAATGATCGTCAGCGCGATCCGGTGACCGTTACCCATGAGGAAATTCGTTACAAGCAATTGGTAAAGGGCGCGCGGTATAGGACCTTAATTGCATTTACGCAAGCGGGACGGGAAACAAAAGCGGCGCCTAATACGGTTGCGTCAAAGATGCGATCAAGAAAAGATGATCGCTTCGTTTCATATAAGGTGAGTGCTGTTTTGGCGCAACAGCAGCACACGTCATTCATTTTTCGTAAGGACAATTTTGGCTTGCTTGAGCAGACCTTGGATGAATTGCCGTATCAATTGGTGCGGGCGTTGAAGCAGGTGTTCGCTGCGCGGCTGTTTGTGCTCAGCAATCATGATTCAGGGAGGTCGCTTGCCGATGTGTCGATTCCGATTCACTATAGCAGCCCTAATCAAGAGGACTACGGTGTGATTGAACTGCCGATCAATCATCCGAAAAAGGTGGACCGAAAGACTTATGCGCTGCTGACGCAGATGTTTCAAGCGATTAGCAAGATTCTCAAAGAAATCGTGCCCGGATTGACCGTGGAGGTAAGAAATCTTGGCGATCAGATCATGGAGGGCGGCGGTAGGGGCGTACGCATCGAATTAGCCGCACGGCGCGAAGGACGCTTGCTTCCGATTTCCTGTGAATCGGATGGTATCAAGAAGCTAGTGGCTGTACTTAGTTCATTGATCGTGATGTACAACGACCCGAATGCCTGTATCGTGATCGACGAACTGGATGCCGGCATTTACGAATTTTTGCTTGGCGAACTGGTGAAAATTCTCAAGGACAGCGGCAAAGGGCAGCTTCTGTTTACCTCGCACAATCTCAGACTGTTGGAAGTGCTTGAGAAGGAAAATCTTGTCTTTACTTCAGCTAATCCGCAAAATCGCTACATTGTCTTGAAAGGGATTCGCGACAGCAGCAACATACGTGATGTCTACCTTCGTGCAATTCAGCTCGGGAACGATGGCGACGAGGTTTATCAACCAACCGATCGTTACGAGATCATGGAGGCATTTGATGAGGCAGGTGAACAAAACAATGCCTAAAAAAGTCCTTGTCTTTCTTGTCGAAGGCGTTTCTGATGAGCGTGCGCTCGCAGCCATTCGCCGATATGTTCCCGACCAGTACAGGGTCGCTATCCACGTGACCCATGGTGATCTGTTTACACGACCGGGCATACGCAAAAATGTGAAGGCACGCGTTGGTGACCAGGTGCGCAAGATGATGCATGAAACGAAATACCGCAAACAAGAGATCGCGGCAGTCATTCAGGTGACCGATACGGATGGTACCTTTGTTGCTGCGGACGATGTGAGGGTGAACGCATCGGTGGGGCGCGCGCCGGTATACCAAGAATCCGGAATTATGGTGGCAAATTCGGGCATTCAGCAGTATATTCAAAAAAGGAATCGAATCAAAGCCTCGGAGCTGAACGTGATGCGAACATCCGATGAAATCATATCAGGAATCTACTATTTTCTTCTCTACTTTTCTTGTAATCTGGATCATGTGATGCATCATAAACGCAATATGACGATTGAGGAAAAAATCAATCAATCCCGTGCCTTTGAACAGGCGTGCCGAGAAGATCCGCAACATTTTTATTATTTTTTTCATAATCAGCCGTTTACGGTTGCCGGTTCCATTGATGAGACTTGGAGCTTCATTGAAAAAGGAACGCATTCGCTGCAACGGTATACTAATTTTCAATTAGTTTTTGATCTGTTGGATTCGCTGGAAGGGAGCAAACTACGCTCTGAAAAAAAGAATTAGGGGGACAATTCATGGATCAGAGGATAGGTACGAGAGCG
This sequence comes from Sporolactobacillus inulinus, assembly GCF_006539285.1. Classification (GTDB taxonomy): domain Bacteria; phylum Bacillota; class Bacilli; order Bacillales; family Sporolactobacillaceae; genus Sporolactobacillus; species Sporolactobacillus inulinus. The sequence continues at coordinate 1,671 of NZ_BJMS01000080.1, read as the reverse complement.
CGTGCGCAATGGGAAAAGTCGGAGCCGGTGATCCGTACTCTGGAGGCGTGCGAAGACGTGTTATGGCTGAATCCGGCCTATGGACAGCAAACCGCGTCCTTCGTGTCGGCGGATGATGTTGCCGATGCCGAAGCGCGCCTGCGCCGGTTTGCACCGTATCTGGTAAAAGCATTCCCGGAAACCCGAGGCAGCGAAGGGATGATTGAGTCACCGATCTATGCGCTGCCTTCCTTTCAGAAATGGCTGGAGCAGCAGGAGAAGATGAAGGCTCCCGGTACATTTTTAATGAAGGCAGACAGTGAGCTGCCGATTTCCGGTTCAATTAAAGCGCGCGGTGGGATCTATGAGGTGCTGAAAACGGCGGAAGACCTGGCAATCCGTACGGGACGTCTCAGCAAAAACGAAAACTATGCTTGCCTTGCTGATCCGGGGTTCCGCGCGTTCTTCGCCAATTATGCGTTAGCGGTTGGTTCAACCGGCAATCTAGGCCTGAGTATCGGCATTGTCGGGGCGAGGCTTGGCTTTCAGACTACTGTACACATGTCGCGCGATGCCAGCGCTTGGAAGAAGAGGATGCTTCGCAAGCAAGGGGCGCAGGTCAAAGAATATGAGTCGGATTACAGTAAAGCAGTTCAAGAAGGGCGCAAGCAAGCGCGCCAAGATCCACATTGTCATTTTATTGATGACGAACGATCAAAGGATCTGTTCGCCGGCTATGCAACTGCCGGCGCGCGGCTGCAGCGGCAGTTGCGCGAGTCAGGAGTGGTCGTTAATGGCGACCATCCGCTGTTTGTTTATCTGCCGTGCGGCGTTGGCGGCGCCCCCGGTGGTGTGACCTTTGGGTTAAAGCTGGTATTTGGCGATGCGGTCCATGTCTTCTTTGTTGAGCCGGCGCATGCGCCGTGCTTTCTACTCGGTTTGCTTACCGGGCTTCATGACAAGGTCTCTGTTTGCGATTTTGGCTTGGACAATCGCACGGTGGCCGATGGGCTTGCCGTGCCGCGCCCCTCAGCATTCGCCGGGAAAGCGGTCGGTTCGTTGATTTCCGGCTGCATGACGGTCAAGGATTCCGATTTGTTTCGTATCCTTAAGGCGCTGAAGGATACAGAAAATCATTGGATCGAACCTTCAGCAGCTGCCGGATTCATCGGTCCGAAGCGGCTCCTCGGCACAAAGGAAGGAAAGCGTTATTTAGAACGCCATAATCTTGCTGATAAAATGGATCAAGCGGTTCACGTATTTTGGGCGACCGGCGGCGGGATGGTTCCGCAAAAAAATAGGAATGCCTACTATGATCAGGCATCCCGAATTTAATCGATCACTTTTGATCGTCGTGACTGGTGTACTCATTGGGCACATCGTGACCGTCACTGTGATTTTTTTGTTGTGCGAGCCGGCCATTTCGATGCTCTCCTGTGTTTTCCCGTGTCTTAAACTGGCGTTTCAATTCTTTTTCTTTGTTCATGGATTTTCCTCCTTTTTCTTGCTCTAGTTTTCCCGTTATTCATCCGGTTATGTTCAATCTTTCTTCATTTTGCGAATGCTTGGGTTTGGAAGTGAGCAAAGGCAAGTGTTTGCAAAAATTTTTTCAGCAGATACGGAAACGTCATGCGATGCCGTTGCGTAGTGTTTTTAAAGGCATAAAAAGCGGGATTTTCAGGCTGTGGCAAA
>NZ_BJMS01000079.1 GCF_006539285.1 Sporolactobacillus inulinus | reverse complement strand
CTTAACACTCTTTGATAACGTCATTATTGACACGCCGCCGGTGCTTGCGGTCACCGATGCACAGGTGCTGGCCAATGTTTGCGATGGGACAATTCTTGTCGTTCGCAGCGGTGTCGCTGAAAAAGAGGCGGCATTAAAAGCCAAGGAACTGCTGAACAAAGCGAAAGCAAAGATTCTCGGCGTTGTTCTCAATGGTAAGCCGATGAGTAAGGGCAGCGGGTACTATTATTACAGCTATTATGGTGATGAGTAAACCATTTTATTTGCAGCGATGAGCAGAAAGGGGGACGCGATCATGATTGATATCCATTGCCATATCCTGCCGGGTATCGATGATGGCGCTGCTGATGAGCAAGTAGCACTTGAGATGGCAAAGCTCGCCGTATCCGAAGGCATCACAAAAATCGTCGCCACACCGCACCATCGGAACCGTCATTGGGATAATCCTGCACCAGAAGTTCAGCAGCATGTGCAGCGCGTAAACCAACTATTCAAGGACCATCAAATTGGCCTGGAACTGTTACCCGGCCAAGAAGTGCGCATCTTTGGCGAGATGGCCGATGAGCTCGAAACACAGGATTTGATGACGGTGAATAGTAACAACACCTACATCATGGTTGAATTCCCGACCCATCATGTGCCAAGGTATGCACAGCAGCTGTTCTTTGAACTGCAAGTGAAGGGCGTAACGCCGGTGATCGTTCATCCTGAGCTCAATCAAGAACTCGCGGATCGTCCAAACCTTCTCTATGCGTTTATTAATGATGGCGCCCTGTCACAGGTAACTGCAGCAAGCTTGATCGGCAAGAATGGACGAACAGCTAAGAAACGCGCCCGCCAATTCATCATACATAATCATTCACATTTCGTAGCCTCGGACGCACACAACACGACCCACCGACCCTTTTACATGCAAAAAGCCTTTTACGAACTGAAGAAAAACTACGGAAAAGACTTGGCCGACCTTTTTAAAGAAAATGCGGAACTATTAATTAACGGCGAACTCGTAAACCGCGAGGAACCAGTTGAGATAAAGAAAAAGAAAATCTTAGGGTTTTTTTAAAACCCGATATTCCAACAACGTCTATTCTCGACAACCTTACCAAATGAGGGAGCCGATTATTTCATATAAAACAAATAGAGAAATTCTCTAAACAGGGGGAATGAAATAATGAAAATTGCGGTTATTGGTACCGGCTATGTTGGGTTGGTTACAGGTGTCGCACTTTCGGAGATCGGTCATCATGTGACCTGTATCGATGTGGATCCATCAAAAGTAGAGACATTAAGCAAAGGGATTCCAACGATCTATGAGCCGGGTCTCGAAGAATTAATGAAAAAGAATATGGCGGCAGGCCGCTTAGCGTTCACTGCAACGCATAGCGAAGGATTAGCCGAAGCAGCAGTTGTTTATATTGCAGTAGGAACCCCGAAGCGTGCAGATGGCTCAGCCAATCTTGACTACGTTGAAGCCGCGGCAAAGGACATTGCGCATAACATCACCCAGAATGTGATTGTTGTGATAAAAAGCACGGTTCCGGTGGGGACGAACTTCCATATTCTGAATGTCATTAACGCAAACGTGCAACCGGGTATCCAAGTGAAAATTGCTTCGAATCCAGAATTTCTTAGAGAAGGATCAGCAGTTAACGATACCTTTCATGGCGACCGGATTGTCATTGGCGCGGAGGATGAAGCAACGGCTGATACTCTAGCAGAAATTAACGCACCATTTGACATGCCTATTCTAAAAACGGACATCTCCAGTGCGGAAATGATCAAATATGCGTCCAATGCGTTTCTTGCGACGAAGATCAGTTTCATTAATGAAATTGCCAATATCTGCGAATCCCTTGGTGCCAATGTTGAAGAAGTGGCAAAGGGCATGGGCTTTGACCACCGCATCGGACCTGATTTCTTAAAAGCAGGGATTGGTTATGGCGGTTCCTGTTTCCCAAAAGATACCAATGCCCTTGTTCAACTCGCTGGAAACAATCACCATGATTTCAATTTGTTGAAATCGGTTATAGAAGTCAATAACAATCAACAAGTCCTGCTCGTTGACAAGATCCTCTCACGGTTTGGCAACCTAGAAGGTAAAAGAGTTGCGGTTCTAGGTCTCGCGTTCAAGCCGCACACCGACGATCTCAGAGAATCGCCGGCACTCGTCATGATTCCGAAACTGGCAGAACTGGGTGCAGACATCATTGCCTATGATCCAATTGCCATTGACAACGCAAAAAGACAGATCAAAGAAGAGATTGAGTATACCGAACAGTTGCCAACAGCATTACAAAATGCTGACTTCGCGGTAGTCATCACAGATTGGCCGGATGTGAAAAATATCGATCTGTCAGAATACAACCAACTCATGAATGATCCCATTGTGTTTGACGGACGCAATTGCTACAGCTTGGATGCAGTAAAGCAAGCAACAATCGAATACTATTCAATTGGCCGACCAGACCAAACATCAGAACTCATTAGCTGAGCGGAGAGGAGAACAGAACCTATGAAAAAAGTGAGAAAAGCAATCATCCCAGCAGCAGGTTTAGGCACACGATTCCTGCCGGCAACCAAAGCGTTGCCTAAAGAAATGCTGCCGATTGTCAATAAACCGACGATACAATATATCGTTGAAGAAGCGGTCAATGCGGGTATGGAAGAAATTATAATTGTGACAGGAAAAGGAAAACGAGCAATCGAGGATCACTTTGACAATGCTTATGAGCTTGAACAGAATCTGGAGCACAAAGGCAAGCTGGATCTGCTTGAAAGGGTTCGTGAATCCTCAAAAATTGATATTCATTACATAAGACAAAAGGCGCCAATGGGATTGGGACATGCCGTCTGGTGCGCACGCAAGTTTATCGGTAATGAACCGTTTGCTGTTCTGCTGGGTGATGATATCGTGCAAAATGAAAAACCATGCATTCAGCAGCTTGCGGAACAGTATGAGAAAACAGGTTGCTCAGCAATTGCCGTACAGCAGGTTCCTTACGATCAAACACAGCGTTATGGCATTATCGATCCGGAAAGTCAGAACGGACGGCTATACAATGTAAAACAATTCGTTGAAAAGCCGAAAGACAATCCGCCATCAAACCTAGCAATCATCGGCCGCTACGTGCTCACACCGGAGATCTTTGAATTCCTAGATAAGCAAGAACTTGGTGCAGGCGGCGAAATCCAACTGACTGATGCGATTCAAAAGGTCAATGAACTGCAAGGCGTCTATGCCTACGAATTTGAAGGCAAACGCTATGACGTCGGCGAAACACTCGGTTTCGTTCTAACCAATATTGAAATGGCATTAAAGAACAAGGATTTACAGCAAGATGTACTCGCAGGAATTCATCAAATCCTACAAACAATGAAATTACCTTTAGCGTAAGGGTGATGACAATGGCTATTTCTAAAAGTTCAATAGACACCGATAATAGTCTCACTATTAATATCGGACAAGAAACACGAAACTTAAAAGAAAAGATTGAAAATCAAAAAAATTATTTATTTGCTAAACGAGCCATGGATCTGATCGGTTCGTTAACCGGTATTATTCTTTTGTCTCCAGTCTTCATAGTAATTGCGTTATTAATAAAACTGGAGGATCGAAAAGGCAGCATCATTTTTAAACAGCTACGTGTTGGTAAAGATGGCAAGCAGTTTTACATCTACAAGTTTCGTTCAATGGTCACGAATGCTGAGGAACTCTTAGACAAGTTACTTGATAAAAACGAAACAACAGGCGCTATGTTTAAGATGAAAAACGATCCGCGAGTCACCCGAATAGGTCATTTTATTAGGAAGACAAGTATTGATGAACTGCCGCAACTATTTAATGTGTTAGTGGGAAATATGAGCCTAGTCGGACCAAGACCACCGCTTCCTAGAGAAGTAGAGAAATACTCAAATTACGACAAACAACGGTTGCTTGTCACTCCAGGATGCACCGGTTTGTGGCAGGTAAGCGGTAGGAGTAATGTGGGCTTTAAGAAAATGGTGAAATTGGATCTAGAGTACATTGAAAATAGAAGTTTCATTTTAGATATAAGGATAATTATTCAGACAATGTTACTAATGCTTTGGTCAAAAAATGCTTTTTAGAATCAGGATGGCAAAACAAATAACACAAAGATGTGATATGATTATGAACAAAAAAATATTGTATATTAGAAATTATCCAACTGTTGTTAATCCCAATATGTATAATTTACAGGAAGTAGGGCTTGGAAAATCACTTGTTAAACTAGGAAATAGTTGTGATATTATTTACTATAGTACTAAGTATAAATTTAGAAAAGAAACTGTATTTGAGTATCAAGGAAATAAGCTAAATATAATTTGGGTTAAGGGTTTTAGACTGCACTACTTTGGCATATATCCTAAACTGTTAAAGAAGAAGTTCCTTAGTAAGTATGATTTTGTGATAACGACTGAATATTCCCAAATAATGACGTACTTACTTTCGTTTATATGCGCTAATAAATTAATTTTATATCATGGTCCATATGAAGAGGGCAGAAGAGAAAAATATTTGATAAAACTATACGATTTCTTTTTTCTAAAGAGAATTATTAATAATTTGTATAGGGTTTTTGCCAAGTCAAAATTAGCCGAAGAGTACTTAATTAAAAAGGGATTTAAAGATGTTAAAACTCTAGGTGTCGGGTTGGATGTGACTAAATTTACTCCTAATCAGATCTCTAATGAAGCGAAAGATTTAAAAAGTAAGCTAGATATAATTGGGGATAAAAAAAAGTTGCTCTATATTGGAAAACTTGAAGATCGACGAAATATAAAATTTCTAATTTACTTATTTAAAGAGATTGTTGATAAAGACAACGACATACGGTTGATAGTCGTTGGTAATGGGGAACAAAATGAGGTTAATAATTATTTTGATTACGCAAATAAATTAGGAATAAGAGAACAAATAATATATTTTAAGAGTGTGCAGCAAACCAATCTTTCAATACTATACAAGGCTGCTGATTTATTTATACTTCCAACCAAGTATGAAATATTTGGAATGGTAATATTAGAAAGTATGTATTTTGGTTTACCAGTTGTAACTTCATATAATGGAGGAGCAGTTACTGTAATTAAAAATGGTTCTAACGGAATAATCGTTAATAATTTTGATTACAAGCTTTGGGTAGAAAAGATACTTTATTATATTAAAAATCGTTATTTGTTAAATGATATGTCTTATAAGGCTAAAGAATTAATACACAAAGAATTTATCTGGGATTACATTGCAGAAAATTTTTCATCAAGTATTCTTTGAAAGGGGATGACTATATTTTGTTTAGTAAAGGATATATAGATATGAATAAAAACGTAGCCATCCCTCTGTTTGCTTTATTTTCAATAATCGTAGGATTATTGAGTGCGTCTAATCCAGTGTTTTTGTTGAATCTATTACTATTGGTCAGTTGCATGCTATTCCATATATTTAGAATTCAATTCTCTAAAATATATGTTTTTATTGTATTTGGACTTATCATGTTTAGTGGCTTTATTCAAATGCTTTTTTTACAGTTCAATCTAATAAGTAGTCACACAAATCAGAGTACAATAATTTATTATTTTCCAATATTTTATATATGGTTTTATATTATTTTTAATAAAAAACTAGTGAATTTAAGATTTAAATCGATTGATTATATAGGAATTATACTATTTGTTTTCTTATTAATATTAACTATTGTTTCTAAAAACAATAATATTGATTTTTTTATATTAGTAATGTCATTCTTGAAAATTTCTTTATTTTTGCCTGCATTTTTCTTTGGTAGAATTATATATTTTGACTTTAAAAAAATAAATTTCGCCAAAATATCTATGATTTTTACTGTGTTTGTGTTTGTTATTGGAATTTTTGATGTTTTATCTAATCATGGTATATTAATACAACTTGGATTTGCAAAGTATTTAGGTAGTGATACATATGGGGATCAGTCAATGAGTGTATTTTATAAACAAGGAATGCCTAGAATGATGAGCGCTTTTTTAAGTCCATTAACATTAGGTATGTATTGTGGCTTAATGATACAGTATTGGTACTACAAATTAGTTGCCAATAAATCTAAATTTTACTTGATTGGGTTTCTATTAACAGCAGTAATGCTTTTATTATCGCTTACACGCGCTAGTTGGATTAGTGCTGTTCTTGGAATAGGATTGTTATCGTTATTCTTAAAAAATAAAAGAAAAATATTCTTTTTCAATAATTTTTTCCTATATGCACTGTTGATCATTTTACTACCATTACTCCTGTATAAAGATTCGTCGTATTTTGCTCAACTACTTTATAGTGATACTTCAACGGACGGTCATATTGTAGGTTTAAATAATGGGTTAATAGCAATAAAGAATAATTTTTGGTGGGGAAATGGAATAGGTATTTCTCCATATTTTGGAACAGTGTTGAAAAGTGTAAATAATAATTTTGAATCATGGTATTTAGATATAATCTACAATGTTGGATTTATTTTTGTCTTATTATTTAATTTGTTTGCACTAATTGGTATTAAGTCAATTAAGAAGTCAAGTGATAAATACTTATTAGTATCTATCTATGTTACATTGACTATTGAGGCAATTTTTGAAAATCACGCATGGTATCAAACTATCGCTGTTCTTGCATTTTGGGCATCGTTGGGATATCAAATATCTAAATGTACGGAAAGAAGTGATTTATTTTGAAAAAAATTTTATTGATAACTGACTCAGAAAAATTTGGGGGGGCCGAAAAATATATTCAAAGCCTAACTGATACAATGGGTGATAAAGAAAAGTATGAAATTATCGGAAATAAAGAACTTTCTAAAAAATTTTATAAACATAATTTTCATGAAGGAATCATTTCTAATAAAAAACCCATCGGCTCAATTATTAGTTTCTTTAAGTATTATCTTAGATATTCTCCAGACATTATCCATTTAAATCTAACACATCCTGCATCTTGCTTTTGGATTCAATTCCTTTCGTTAGTTTTATATAAAAAGATTTTTATTGCCACACTGCACCTTGCCGCAAATTTTCATTACCCGTTGATTGTTAGACATTTATTAAAGATTACCTATAATAAAGTTGTTATAATTTGTGTTGCAAATTCAGCAAAAGATGAACTTTGGAAAAATTATCGTATTAAATTGAATAATTTCGACATTATATCTAATTGGTCAAATTATTCCCATTTCCGCATTCCAACAGACGACGAAAAAAGAAAAAGCAAATTAGAATTACGTCAACCCATTAATAAGAAAATACTCCTCTTTATTGGAAGATTTGAGGAGCAGAAAAATATATTGGTATTTTTAGATATTGCGAGAAAATTTAAAGAATATAACTGGACAATGGTAATGGTTGGAGAAGGTTCAATGAAAAATGAAATTCAAATAAAGATAAAAGAGTATAACCTTGAAAAAGATGTTCTTGTCTATCCATTTACTAGCGATCCAAGAAAATATTATTGGTCAGCGGATGCTTTTTTATTACTATCAAAATATGAATGTACACCTCTTTCACTTTTAGAAGCCATGGGATGTGGATTGCCACCAGTAGTTACAGATGCAGGGGATATGAAATATATGGTCGGTGGCAGCGAGTATGTTTGGGACGAAAAAGATATGCATAGTTTAGAAATTACTCTAAGTCATTCTTTAGAGAAAACACCAGAGCAGTGGAGAACTCAGGTATTAACCTATTTTTCTGAAGATAATGCAAAAACAAAAATTGAAAATATTTATAGTGCTAGATATTAAAGGAGAGGAGAGTATTTCTTGAAAATATTATTTCTTAATAATCTGCTACCATTCCCTCTAGATAATGGCGGAAAAATAAAGGTATTTAATAACATTAAAGCACTCTCAGTAAATCATGAGGTAGATCTTCTAACCTTTGTCAATAATCATAATGATATAAACTTTTTGCATGAACTTAAAAATATTTGCGGAAAAGTTGCAGTAGTAGAAAAAAAAGTAATAAAAAATGACTCTACTAAGCAATTTCTAAAGGATTACTTGCTAAGCCTAATAAGTAGTAAACCTTATACTATAAACAAATTCTATTCTAGAAAAATGAAAAAAATAATAATAAATGAACAATTACAAAATAAATATGATCTAATATATGTCAGCCACCTATCAATGATGGTTTATAGTCCTTTTTTCAAAACTAAAGTAATATTAGACCAACAAAATGTGGAATCACTTATTTTTAGTAGATTTGTTAGAGAAACGAGAGGATTAAAAAGGATACTTGGTTTAATAGAATATTTTAAACTAAGAAAATTCGAAAAATATAAATTAATAAAGGCAGATAAAATTATTGCACTAAGTGAAAATGACAAGAACCAATTTATGAATCTGATAGGTAACAAGTTAAACTCTGTTAAGGAAGATATAGAAGTAATACCAATACACATACAAAGTGAAGTAGTTAAGAAAAAAGAGAAAATTACTAATAATATTAACTTATTATTCATGGGTACAATGACTTGGTATCCAAATTATTCCGGAATAATTTGGTTTATAAAAAATGTATATGGAAAATTAGATAAAGATAAATTTAATCTTTTTATCGTGGGGGGGAATCCCCCTTTGGATATAGTGCAATGTGGGAAGACAGAAAAAAATATTTTCGTTACAGGTTATGTTAAGGATATTAACGATTACATCAGCAAGTGCGATATTAGTATAGTTCCTTTATTTGTGGGGAGTGGACAAAGAGTTAAGATTATAGAGTCTTTTGCCAAAGGAATTCCTGTTGTATCTACATCAATTGGAGCAGAAGGAATTAAGTACAGCGATGGTGAAAATATATTGATTTCCAATACTAAAGATGAATTTGTAAATAATATACTGTATCTGTCTACACACAAATCATTAAAAAATTCTATAATTAATAATGCTAGGAATACTTATGAAGAGTATTATTCTACAGAAAGTTTAGTGACTAAACTGGATAAATTAATGGGCAAGGTGCTATATGACCATGGATAATGTTTCATTGTTTGGAGTGTCATTTAATAACTTAGATATGGAAAAAACAATACAAGAGATTGACCTTATTATACAAAACAGCAATAAAAAGTATTTGGTGACTCCTAATGTTGATCATATTGTAAAGTTAAAATCTGATAAATTATTTAAAAAAATTTATGATAATGCGAGCTTAATACTTGCAGATGGTATGCCAATTATTATTAGTTCAAAATTATTAAGAAAAAAATTGATTGAGAGAGTAACTGGCGCTGATTTAGTTCCTCAAATTATGAAATTAGCTGAACAGAAAAGATATAAGGTATTTATTTTAGGTGCAAAAAAAGAAGTTGCTCAGAGGGCAAAAGACAAGGTTCTATATAATTGTAAAACACCTTTTCTTATTGAGAGTTATTCTCCACCATTTGGATTTGAAAAAAACAATACAGAAAACTTAAAAGCGATTAGAAAGATAAAAAACTTTGGACCTGATATTCTTTTAGTTTCATTAGGATCACCGAAAGGAGAAAAATTTATCTATCAGAACTTAGAAATTCTGAATGTACCCATATCTATGTCAATAGGTGCTGCAATAGACTTTTTAGCAGGTAAAAAAAACGAGCTCCTAAAATTATGCAGATATTATCATTAGAATGGCTTTTTAGACTTATGCTCGAACCCAATAGGTTGTTTAAAAGATATTTTATTGATGGTATAAAATTCATCCCTATATTTTACAAGGAATTCATTAATACTTATTTTACTAATAAACATTAACTATTTTTAGTTTCTTTAAAAAAGTTGACTAATTTATCCGAAGCTACTCAAATTGGTGGTGTATAAAATGATAAGTAAATTATATTCAAAAATCGAACAATCCAAGTTTATTCGTGTATTCTATAACTTCGTGTATCCCAAAATTTATCATGTTATGCTTAAATCAGGAAATCTTACCTTAAATAAGGAAAAACAAGAAACAAAAGTAATAGTCTCTTTAACTACTATACCTAGTAGAATAAATTTGGTGTGGTTAACAATTTCATCATTAATGAATCAAACAATGAAGCCAGATAAAATAATTCTTTGGCTCGATTACAATTTGAAAAATTATAAACTCCCTTTGGAGTTAACTAAACTTCAAGAATTGGGCCTTGATATAGAATATTGTAACGACTTTAGATCACATAAAAAATACTATGGGACATTAAAAAAATATATAGATGATGTTATTATTACCACTGATGATGATGTTTTTTATCCAAGATATTTTATAAGGAAATTGATTAAAAAACATGATAAATTTCCAAACGAAGTAATTTGTTATAGGGCACATGAAATTAAGTATACTGCTGATGGAAAGGTATTACCCTATAGTCAATGGAATCATGAATCGCCAAATATTAACAACTCAACTCATTTTTTATTGCCAACTGGAGTTAGCGGAGTGCTATATCCCCCATTATCCTTATACAGAGACACTTTAAATGAGAATATTTTTATGAAGGTTTCTCCATATTGTGATGACATTTGGCTGAAAATCATGGAAATAAAAAAAGGATCAAAAGTTAGAAAAGTATTTTCATATTCAGTTCATTTTCCAACAATAAGTGGATCTCAGAAAGAGGGCCTTATAAAAAAAAATGTTATGAAAAATAATAATGATATTGAAATGAATAGATTGCTTCAATATTATAGTGATATTGATTTCAGAAAGCTAGATTAGTAATGAAAAGAGGTGACCAATAGATAAAATCTATTGGTACATGATATGAATACATTCATAAAAAAGCTTTTAGGTTTCTCGATTGGACCAGTGATTGGAGCTTTCATTTCATTTATTACCATCCCAATAACTACCTACTTTATTAGTCCAATTGAATTTGGAAAAGCAAGTATGTTTATATTATTTCAAATAATATTTGGGACTTTTCTATATCTAGGTATTGATCAAGCATATACTAGAGAGTATCACTCTGGGGAAAATAAGATAAATTTATTCCAGAATGCAATTTCCATTCCACTATTTTTATCGATTATTGTTTTGTTGGCTATACTAATTTGCCCTCAAATAACATCAAAAATATTATTCGATAGTCCTAATTATGTAGTACCATCCATTTTTTTTGGTATTATGATTATTTTTATGGTATTAGAAAGATTTATTTTACTTTCAATACGAATGAAGGAAAATGCATTAGAATTTTCAGTACTTAATATTATTGTCAAATTGACTATTTTAATTTTTACTTTAATCTTCATATTTTATGTAAGACGTGACTTTTTAGCAATTGTTTACTCAACAGTATTTGGACAAATACTAGGGGACTTATATCTAATAGTTAGATATAAAAAATTATTTTATCTAAGATATTTTTCTATTAATAAAAAATTGATTAAAAGAATGGTGCTATTTGGGTTACCAATTTTGGTTGCTACATCTTTGTCAAGTCTATTAAATTCATTGGATAGACTATCACTTCGTATGTGGAGTGACTTCTATCAAATAGGCATTTTCACAGCAACATTAAAGATTGCTGCGGTCTTATCAATAGTGCAGACAAGTTTTACAAGTTTTTGGGTCCCAACGGCTTATAGATGGTATGCTGAAGAAAAGAATATAGCTTATTATAAAGTAGTAAGTGATTCAATACTACTTGTGATGTCAGTATTGGCTGTTGGTATTTTAATATTTAAGGATCTCATTGTATCAATACTTTCTTCCGGTTATGCGGACTCTAGGTATTTAATTGGTTTCCTATGCCTTCAACCTATCATATATACCGTCAGTGAGACTACTTGTTTAGGAATTGTTTTTTCTAGAAAAAGTTATTTAAGTATTTTTGTTGGGGTAATTGCTATTATTCCGAATACCGTTTTAAATATTTTATTAGTCCCCAAGTATGGGGCAATTGGAGCAGCTATTGCAACATCTGTATCTTATGTTTTTTTCTTTGCGGCAAGAACATATTTTTCAAATAAAAGTGGTATGAAGTTTGCTGTATCAAAACATTACATGGTCTTATTAGTACTATTAGTTAGTGCCTTTATTAACCTGGTTCAAACTAATATGTTATTAATTAATTTGTTAATTTTATTAGTAGTTTTAGCAATACAGTATACATCAGTGAACCAAATATGGAGAACTTATAAAGGAAAGAGATTAATGATTAAATAATTTGGCGAATTTTCAAGCAAAATTAAACCCCAAAATAGTACACAAATATTGAAAATTATAAAGGAGAGGATCTTTTGAGGTTAGCAATTATTGGTAATGAGTCTAAACCAATTCCTGCTACAGAGGGCGGAGCAGTCGAAACAATAATTGACACATTTATACAGTACAATGAAAAATATATAAACAATAAAATTGATATTTACTCTAAATATAATGCTTTATCTCTAAAAAAAGCAAAAAGATATAGGTTTACGAGAGGGATATATGTAAATTTGAAATATCAAAATAGTTTTCTAATAAAAGTGAATAGAAAATTAAATATAATTAATTATAAAAAAATATACATCAACAATGTTATAGGACAAATGAAGGGTCACTCATATGATTGGATTATTGTTGAGAATCGGCCGGATTTTGTATTGCCCCTTAGGGAGGCATTCAGTGATTCTAAAATTGCTCTGCATATGCATAATGAGCACTTAACGTTTCGTACTGTAAATGCAAAAAAAATTATAAAAGCTCTTAACAAAATAATTGCAGTAAGTGATTTTATTGCGAATAAAATAAAATCAATAGATATTAATTATGCTTGGAAAGTAACCACACTCACAAACAGGGTAGATATTAACAAATTTGCTCCGCGTTATAAAGATAATGGGTTATGTCAAAAATTTAATATAGATAATCAGATCACAACTATTGTTATTCATGGAAGAATTGTTAAAGAAAAAGGGATATTAGAGGCGATTAAAGCTTTCAAAGTGGCTAGGCAATTTGTAAGTGGTCTTAAATTAATAATTATTGGAGATATAAAAAATGCTAATAGGAAATATTATCGATTGTTAAAGGAGGAAATTAATAAAACAAATAACAAAGAATCAATTGTATTTACGGGATACGTGAGTCATAATTCTGTCCCTGATTATCTTAATTTATCAGATATTATTTTATTACCATCTATATGGAACGAGCCATGTTCTCTATCCATTCTAGAATCATTAGCGATTGGTAAATCTTTAATTACAACAAGGACAGGTGGTACACCTGAAATAGTTCCAAATAATTGTGGGATTTTAGTTAAAATAGATAATAGTTTAGTACAACAGTTGGCTAAGGATGTTGTTTATTTAGCAAAAAATAAAGCGAAACGAAACTTTTATGAAAATAATGCAAGAAAATTTGCTATAAATAACTTAGATGATAGAACCTTTTACAATGATTTTTTGAAAATATTGGAGTAAGATTGCTAGATTTACAAATTATTGCTAATAATTAATTCATAATGTTTTGCTAAATTAAAAATATTTTGTGAATTCTTGTAGACTAATAAAAAGTTAGCAAAACACAAGCTAATGTAACTATGTAACTTGAGATACACTGTATCTGATGAAAGGAAACAGTTAGAATAAATTTGATTAACTCTAAACATATGGGCTTGATTATAATCAAGCCGTGTGATACTTTTGAAAATTTAGGTTGGAGGGATTTGAATGAGATCAGCACTCATAACAGGTATCACAGGACAAGATGGAGCATACCTCGCAAAATTGCTTTTGGAAAAAGACTATAAAGTATACGGATTAATAGCAAGAAGAAGTACGGATACTAAATGGAGATTGCGATATTTAAATATTGAACATGAAGTGGAGTTAATTGAAGGTGACCTTACTGATGTTACATCAATCATTCGAGCCATGAAGATTGCTCAGCCCAATGAAGTATATAATTTGGCAGCTCAAAGTTTTGTAGGCACTTCTTGGCAGCAGCCGCAATTAACAGCACAGGTGACTGGTGTTGGCGTTCTTAATGTTCTTGAGGCAATTAGGCTAACGGACAGTGTTGCTAAATTTTATCAAGCATCGACGAGTGAAATGTTTGGATTAATTCAAGAAGCACGTCAGTCTGAGACAACTCCATTTCATCCCAGAAGTCCATACGGTGTCGCAAAAATGTATGGATATTGGATCACGATTAACTATAGAGAAAGTTTTAATATTCATGCCTCAAATGGTATTTTATTTAATCATGAATCTCCATTAAGAGGTATTGAATTTGTTACACGCAAAGTAACAGACGCTGTTGCTAGAATTAAGCTGGGTTTACAAGAAGAATTGAGACTTGGAAACATTGATGCTAAACGTGATTGGGGATTTGCCGGTGACTATGTTGAAGCTATGTGGTTAATGCTGCAACAAGAAAAATCAGATGATTATGTAGTTGCAACGGGAAGAACCACAACGGTTCGAGATATGTGTAAGATTGCGTTTAACAAAGTTGGATTAAACTATGAGGATTTTGTCGTAAGAGATCCAAAATTTTATAGACCTGCAGAAGTAGAATTGTTGCTAGGTGAACCACAAAAGGCTAAGGAAAAATTGAACTGGCATGCAAAAACATCATTAGAAGAATTGATCGAAATGATGGTTGATGCTGACTTAGAGAGGGTATCAAAAGAAATAAGAGTAAGTAGTGGTAATTAATGAGAATTCTTATTACTGGTGCAAACGGCTTTGTGGCTAACCATCTGGTCAAACAAGTGATTAATCATGATATTTACTTGACTTCACACAGTGATCAAACAATTATTGATGATGAGCAAATTTTCAAGATGGATGTCCGGGATGAGGATTCTATAAGGAAAGTTTTACATGCAGTTAATCCGGATGTGATTGTTCATTTAGCTGCGCAAAGTAATGTTCCATTCGCATGGAAACACCCGGTTGAAACAATGGAAATTAATGCTATTGGAACAACTAATCTTATTAGCTCTATTATTAAACTGAAATTGTCTACTAAGTTAATAGTGGTTGGTTCCAGTGACGAATATGGAATAACAGCTAAGACAAGACAATTATTAAGTGAAAGTGATCCTTGTCTTCCTCAAAATCCGTATGCTATTAGTAAATTAGCTGCAGAGCAGTTAGGAATACAATTAGCAAGAAAGCACCACGTAAATATTGTCTGCTTAAGACCATTCAATCATTTTGGCTCTGGGCAAAAGAAAGGTTTTGTCGTGAGTGATTTCTGCTCGCAAATAGCAGAGATTGAACGAGGAATCCAGGAACCTACTATTCAAGTTGGAGACATATCAACCTACCGAGACTTCTTACCTGTAGATGATGTTGTAAATGCTTATATTACCGCAATAAATAAAGATATTCCAAATGATATTTATAATATTTCTTCAGGTAAACCAATTAAGATTGAGAAGATTTTAGAAAAACTTATTGGATTTTCTAACAAAAAGATAACTGTCGTTAGAGATGATAGACGTTATAGACCTGCAGAAGTAAAATCCTTCGCAGGAGATTATAGTAAATTCAATGAGGCAACAAATTGGTCACCAAAGTATGATATTGATGAGTGCCTGCTAAGAACATTGAATTGGTGGAGAAATAAGGTTTAAATAATCTTTTGATTAAAAATCGGAGCTGAGTTTGAGACTCCGATTTTTAATTTAACGCTTACGTTGATACTACATTTAAATTATTGGACAAATTATGAAACAAAACAGTGAACGCTATTGATTGATGATCGGTAGGATTGCTATAATCAACTAAAGTCAGAAAATAGCAACAATATGATGGAGGTTTGTTACCATGATCCCAAACAATTTAAACAAGAGCCACATTCTGCTTGCTGTCGAAGAAATGGAGAACAAAATGATCGTTCGGTTCCATGATGAAAATCGTGATGGGTTTGAAAAACACCATCTCATGATGGACGGCATATTTTATCCCTTGGGTGGCATTGTTATGCGGGCAATCTGGTATGCAACTCAAACAGAGCCGCAGCTTGGCGACTACAGAAATAGTGATAAAATCAAAAAAGCTGTTGAAGCATTGGGATTTATCGTGACATCTGAACGTTTGATCTATGGAAGAAGGGGGGATCAATACTCTGCCACATCGGTTGATTTCGGCTGGACCTTGTATAGGGATCAACCTTTGGATCTGTAACCGGCACCTGCTAAACTGATTCGGATTAACGAAATGTTCCAGTGGGCAAATATCACTAAGGATGGCGCTTTATTTTCTGCGAAAACAGAATGTTATTGCCCTTAGATTTTAACCGAAGAGCATCCCTCGCGTCATACCAATTAGGAGAGATGTCCTCCAAAAAGCCATGTGATTATTATATCGGACTTTTTCTTGGTTGATAGCCAGGGTGCTTACCACCAACGAATGTACCACTAGCGCCATGCTTTTTACCACTGAATGGTGTTAGGATAGTTTTACGGACACATTTTAGTTAAACTAATGATTAACTAAAATCCTGCATTCCCGAACATTTATACCAATGATCATACCTGAA
>NZ_BJMS01000078.1 GCF_006539285.1 Sporolactobacillus inulinus | reverse complement strand
ATACATAACAATGCAGTTTATTTCAGATCATTTATTGAGGCGATGATGTTTCCAATGAAAATGTACGTTGGGATTACGGACTATGATTGGTATAAGACTTTGAAACAGGCAAACTGTGATGAAGTAAACTTTTGGAAACCTGGCGGCCGTACAAATTTTAAAGCTTTAAATGAAGGCGATTTGTTTTTATTCAAGACGCACAGCCCGAGAAATTATATCGTTGGCGGCGGCTTTTTTTTGAAATTTTCGATCCTCCCATCGTCACTCGCGTGGGATGCGTTTGGCATCGCAAATGGTGCAAGCAGTTTGATGGAGCTTAATGATCGCGTTTATAAATACAAAAAGACAGATCGCTTTTTTGATCCCGATCCTCAGATTGGCTGCATCATTTTGTCCATGCCTTTTTATTTTGATGAAAAGGATTGGATTCCTCAACCAAACGATTGGAACAGTAATATTGTACAAGGTAAAACCTATAAAACTTCTGAACCGGTTGGTTTATCCTTATACGAGCACGTTCAGGATCGATTGAGAAACAGCGAAGCCATGCGGTCCGGTCAAGTTAACGAAGATCCATTGGCTAACCGTTATGGCAAGGAGCGATTAATGAAACCACGAATGGGTCAAGGAGCATTTAAAGTCTTGATTGCTGATGCCTATCATAGAAGGTGTGCCATAACCGGTGAAAAAACGCTGCCGGTTCTCGAGGCTGCTCATATCAAACCCTACAGCATGAACGGGCCTCATGAGATCAAGAATGGTTTGCTCCTTAGAAGTGATTTCCATACCTTATTTGATCGAGGCTATATCACCATTGATAACACACTGAACGTAGAAGTCAGTCATCATATTAAAGAAGACTTTGGCAATGGCAAAGAGTATTATGCTTTTCACGGCAGTAAATTGACAGTATTACCCGAACGTGGCGATCAACTTCCAGATCGGCATTATTTAGAATGGCATAATGAGAATGTGTATTTGGGGTAGTGAGTAATATTTAGATAAATTAGAGGGAAAGAACAACAGGTCATAATTAAAAGTTGCAGATTTCTACTATGGTGCTGTTCTATCCATGCTATTTATTCAGGGTATAATGGACTCGGCATTAATTGAAGGTAATGATGAACATGATCGTCAGGTTTATGACTTTACGACTAATTATGGAAACGAGTACAGATTGTTCATGAAGTATCGTGCAGAGCAACAGAATACAAAAACGCTTGATTACAATAGTTGAGTTTTTAATATTACGGGAGACTTCCAAGAACTTAGGAATTTTATTGAGAAAGGTAAGAATGTGGTTCTTGCTCTAGTATGTGGATCTAAAGATTTGGTAAATAGTGAACTCGCATTATTGAATAAAGAGCAAATTCTTCAAATTATTAATGCTGGTAAGATGTCATTCACAGTGAGCCGGAAGAAGAAAGAAAAATGCTATCGAATTCGAATAGAAGGTTCACGAGAATCGGCTTTAAAAGTGAAATATAATAGTTTTGAAGAATTATTCCATTGAATTTTTAATAGTTGGGTATGCTTGAAATGGGTAAAACATCCATTTACGTGGATACATTATTTGGTAATCTAGAGAAATGATATATTTGAATCTAAAGTAATAGTAAAATAATAATAAGGTATGAATGAATCTTATTGGCATTTATACTGTTTGTAAGAACATAACGAGAACTGGTTATTTTATTGGGCTCAAATATATTATAGATTAGGAGAACGCTGCATCAATTGATCCAAGTGTAAATTTACTTAACAAGGATCCTCTGTGGGTACGGTGCCCTGCTGAGTGAAGAAAGAATACTAAAGGTTGTGAATGGGAATACATAAGGTTGATCTGTGGGGGGGATTTTTTATGGCTGATATTAGTTCATATATAGATAAATGGGAGAATCAGCTGCTTGATTTAGGGAAAAGAAACAGACTCATTAACTATAAGGAAACAAAGCGATCAAACATAAAAATTGTATTTCCGGAGTTGGCTGGACTATTCACTGATATTGTGAATGAGGAAAAATTGCTGAAGTTCCCTTACCCAATTTCAATCTCGACTCAAGATAAGGCGGATGATAGTGAGGAGGATCAACCTGAAGAAATACCAGATAATGGCGATATAAAGACCAATCGTTCTGTAAAAGATCAACAGAAAACTTTGGCAAGTCTAAGAAGAAAAGCGAAGTCTGCAATTGAGGAGCAAGGTGTCAACATACTTTATCTTGCCTTTGGGTTTTTAAAGTGGACAGAAAGTATGGACTCAAATCAGGAACTTCTTTCTCCTATTGTATTAGTGCCAGTCAGCCTTAAATTGGATTCGATCACTTCACCTTTTGAATTGGGTCTTCATGAGGATGATATAGTTGTTAACCCTACATTGGCTTATAAACTGGAGAATGACTATGGTATTGAACTTCCAAATTTTGATGAACATTCCAGCAAAATAATAGAATACCTAGATGATGTTCGAGAAACGATCAAAACAAATAATTGGGAAGTCGTTGAAGAAACTACATTAAGCTTACTGTCTTTTTTAAAAATAAATATGTACAAGGATTTGAAAGTTAATCGTGAACAAATTGAAACTCATCCAGTAATAAAAGCATTAGCGGATAACCCAGAAGATGTGCAATCTCTGCCGGAAGAGTATAACGACTATGACCATGATCTTCATACACAACCTGCAGATTCTTTCCAAGTTGTCGATGCAGACTCAAGCCAACAAGATGCAATTTTATTTGCAAAAAAAGGGATTAGTTTTGTGCTGCAAGGTCCTCCGGGGACTGGAAAAAGCCAGACTATAACAAATATCATTTCTGAGAGTCTTGCTGCAGGGAAAAAGGTGCTTTTTGTATCTGAAAAAAGTGCAGCACTTGAAGTCGTCTACAAGCGTCTTGCAAAAGCCGAAGTCGCTGATTTTTGTTTGAAATTACATAGTTATAAGGCGAATAAAAAAGAAGTCATGCAACAACTAGGAAAAACCTTAAAGATTAATAAGTTCAAAGTAACTGATGAAGCGATGTATCAGTATGAGGCATTAAAACAAAAAAGAGATGCATTGAATGATTATGATGAAGAGCTGCATACACTGGTTCCACCTTTAAATAAAACGATTTATAAAGTAAATGGAGAAATTGCCAAGCTATTAGATGCACCAGAGGTATTCTTTTCCATGGCGGACGTGGAGAATACAACTCAGGATAAACTGAATCAGTATAAAATTCTTTTGCACAACTTTTTAAACTTACTATCAGAAAAAAGCAATGATTATATCACTAATCCATGGAAGGATTGTCAGGTCGATTGCGTTACTCACGAGTTGAGGCATGACTTGGAAATGTATTTACCGCGTTTGACTTCTAAAATTCATCAGTTATTGGGTACATTTGAACAAATTACAAATACCTATAATATTAATTTGCCTTCTTCTATAAGTGATGTTACTCGTTTAACGGCGATTATGGATATTTCTTCCCAATCTCCTACGGTTCCTGTCTCATGGATTGATAAAGAAAATATCGAATTGCTAAGTCAGCAGGCCGATCAGTTCCAAGTCATGAAGGAAGAACATCAATCGCTAATAAAGGGACTAATGGAGGATTACAGTAATGAATATTTAAAGGTTGACGGCAGGCAAATTAAGAAAACATTTGAAGAAAACATAAATAATGTACGAGCAGTTCTGAGAGATAATATATTTGACCAAGATGCGACAATTATTTTAGCCAAACAGTATCGTAAAGAATTAGATGAAATTTCAGAAGAAATAAGCGTTCTTGAACGGATAAAGAATACTTTTGCTGAGGATTTTTCTATCCAAATTGAGGATAACTTAAACTCTTTTGTTCCATTATGTCCGCTCATCAATACGTTGTTATCCCAAATTCACCCGACAGAAGATTGGTTTGATACGAATAAGCGGGCAGTTGTGAAAAAGATATTGGCAGAAGCTAGAGATGTCTTTATTGACTTGAATCGATCTACAGAAAAGATTGAAAAAGATTATGAACCAGACATTTTAAAAATCGATGCTGCCTCAATGCTAAAAAGGTTTAAAACTGACTATACATCAACTTTTAAAATCTTTAAGAAACAATATCGTCAAGACAAAAAAATAGTGCAATCTTATGCGAAAAACGTATCAGGGCAATTGAATGATGCCTCGATTATTTCCGTGCTTTCTGAAGTGAAAAATATAGTAGATAAAAAAGCAATGATTAATGAAAATCAAAAAAAATGGTCTCAGACAATAGGTAAAGACTATTGTGATGATTATACAAATTGGGAGAAACTCGATCAGTCAATAGATCGTTTTGAAACGATTGTTCATTTTTTTGATGGTGCTTTATTTCCTGATAAAATAAAACAATTCCTACTTTCCGATAACCAATATAATGAAAGCCTTCTTTCTTGCAAAAAGTTGTTTGACGTTCTAGAGAATGAAGAAAAATTACCTGAGAAAATCAGTTCGCGATTAATTGTGTCACTAGACCCAGGCAAACAAGAGGTTGAGCATCTCAAGAAAAATATTTTAGAAGTGAGTCAATCATTAGCCAAAGTCATTGAAATTGAAAGTCAGTTGTCGAATCTTGCTAGAAAACCGCTCACAATACCACAGTTAATTACCGATATTGGCAAACTTGAACGTTTGCAGCAAATCGAGTCTACGATTGAGGTAAAACGATCTGACTTAGAAAATAAATATCATTATCTGTTTCGTGGATTGGAAACAGACTGGGAGCATATTCATCAGTCACTGTCTTGGACCCATCGTTTTAAGGAAATGCTCCAGAAGAATACATTACCCAGTGAGTTTATTGAGAAGATTTGTACGGATCACGACACAATTAAAAAAACGGACAAATACAGTCACCGGCTAAAAGGACAGTTCGATGATTTGCATCAAGAATGGGAATGGTTCTTGGGGCTATTCAAAGAAGAGGTTGATTTCAATTCTCTTGATCTGCTTTCTCTACTGGAGAGAATAGAAAGCTGTCATTCAGGAATAAATTTGTTAGAAGTATGGATTGATTATAGAAAAAGCAAAGAAGCATGTGCACAAGCAGGGCTTTCCGATTTTATTGACCAAATTGAATCACACCCTATCCATAAAAATGAGATAATTGGTGCTTTCCTTAAACGATTCTACAGGCTATGGCTCGATAGTGCGCTGCCTAAATATCCAGCAGTCAATGCCTTCCGTGAACGTACTCAGGAAGAAAGAATAAATGAATTTCAAAAGTTAGATGAACTACAATTTAAAATCACACAAAAAAGAATTCGAGCTTTATTGGCAGACAAACTCCCGGACTTGAATAGTTTAACCACTGGTTTTGATGAGGTCGGTATTCTAAAACGTGAGCTCAATAAGCAGCGTCGAATTATGCCATTACGAAAACTTTTTAAACGGATACCTAATTTATTGTTGACACTAAAGCCTTGTTTGATGATGTCTCCACTATCTGTCAGCCTCTTTTTGGATGCCGAAGACTATAAATTTGATCTCGTTGTTTTTGACGAAGCCTCCCAAGTATGTACAGAAAATGCGATTGGAGCAATTTTAAGAGGAGCTCAAGTGGTCATTGCTGGTGACAGCAAACAATTGCCACCAACCAACTTCTTTGGTTCTAAAACAGAGGAAGACTTTGATATGGATGAAGCAGATGACACTGAAACAGATAACGAAGCTTTTGAATCCGTGCTTGATCAAGCAGTTAGTGTTCTTCCTGAACGTACATTAAAATGGCATTATAGAAGCAGGAGTGAACAACTTATTGCGTTTTCTAACAGAAATATATATAACAGCAATTTAATCACATTTCCATCGAGCTCGGAGACGGATATTGATTTCGGCGTCGAGTATGTTTACGTTCCTAACGGTATCTATGATCGAGGCGGGAAAAAGAATAACATTACAGAGGCCCAAAAAGTCGCAGAGTTAGTTTTCGATCACTTTACAAAATATCCGAGTCGGACTCTAGGGGTTGTATCATTTAGTGAGGCTCAACAACAAGCAATTGAAGGGGCTATAAATAAATTAAGAAAGCAGAAACAAAGGTTTGAGACTTTCTTTAATGAGGATCGCGAAGATGCGTTCTTTATTAAAAATCTTGAAAATGTTCAAGGCGATGAAAGAGATACAATAATCTTTAGTATCGGCTATGCTAAAGATCCTAATGGAATTATGTATATGAACTTTGGACCATTAAGCAGGGATGGTGGATACAGGCGTTTAAACGTTGCTATTACTCGGGCGAAATACAATGTAAAATTAGTGGGATCCATACAGCCAGAAGATATTAGTCTGGAGAAAACGAACTCAGAAGGCGTGAAGATGCTTCGCTCCTATATTGATTACGCGAAGAATGGAGTGGATGTGCTACAAAAAGAGCTACATTATTCAAATGAAATGAACACGAAGTCGCCTTTCGAAGATTCCGTATACGACTATTTAACAAAAAGCGGTTATAAAGTTCAAACTCAGGTTGGCTGCTCCGGATTCCGAATTGATCTTGCAATAGAATCTCCGACAAAGGAAGGACACTTTGTTTTAGGAATAGAATGTGACGGAGCCACTTATCATTCTGCACGAACAGCGAGGGAACGTGATCGACTTCGTCAAACAATCTTAGAAGATATGGGTTGGACAATTTACCGGATATGGTCCACCGATTGGATAAAAGATGAAAAAAATGAAGGAAAAATATTATTAGATGCTGTCCAAGCAGCAATTGTCTTAGATGAATCTGAAGAGGACAATAAGTTGGGTATTAGTTCTGAAGTTAAGAGTACAGATTCTTTTGATATTGCTCCGGACTATGTGAAAGCAATTGATGAAAGCGTCTTGGGTGATTTAGAAAATCCATATGGGTTTGCTTATTATGAAGAAACAGCATTAGATGATCTTATTAAGTTTAACTACCTTACAGAAATGATTCTCCACGTTGTTTCAATAGAATGCCCTGTTCACTTGGAACTACTGTCAAAACGATTGTTACCATTCTTTAAACAACAAAGAGTAACAAAACGTGTAAGAGAAATCGTTCAACAGTCAACCGTCCAATATTTGTCCGATAAAATCGATATTAGAAATGATTTCTTTTGGATAAAAAACGAGACAGAAGCTACTGCTCGAAAACCAGCATCTGATCAAGAGATAAGATCGATTCAATACATCAGCCCTGAGGAAATAGCTAATGCCATGCTTACAATAATTAAAAACAGCTTCGGTATTGATGAAAGCAATCTTATTTCAATAACGGCAAGAGAAATAGGCTTCAATAGAACGGGAAACAACATTATGCAGGCAATGCAAGAGGTTTATCAGGATTTAATAAATTCTGATAAGATTAAAAGTAGTAATAATAAGGTAACCATTAGTGAATGATGAGTTGATTGGCTAAATAAATGTATTGAGGGCGATTAAGTGACCCAATTAGAGTATTCTTCAAGCTTAAATGGTGCTTCTTTTTTATTGTTTGAGTTGAAACAGATCCTGAAACTGAGACAACAAGGGTTAACTAATAAAGAGATAAGAAAAAAAGTCGTTGAAGAAAACGTATTTCAATTTGAAAATAAAGGACGGATCAACAGAGCTTTACCTTCTGTAATGAGACGAGCAGATGTCTTTGACGACACGCTTTCTTCACTACTTTTAGAAGGTCCTTTGGACATGGGAAAGGTCTTGAACTTATATGCCATTATGAAAACAGATCTTCTTTTTCATGAATTTATGACAGAAGTAATAGGCGAGAAGTTGCATCATGATGACTATATGATTGAAAAAAAAGATATCAATCTCTTTTTTGCTTCTAAAGCTGAGCAGAGTGAAAAAGTCGCAAGTTGGAGCGACATCAACATGGAAAAATTAAAAAGAGCTTATATGCAGGTATTGTACGAAAGTGGCGTGTTGCGCACCCGAAAGGGGAACGAATTGAATCGTCCAATTATTGACGAGCAAATAACAAATCACCTAAACCAAATAGGTGATGCCCGTTATCTTTATGCGATGGGTGAGTAGAGGTGATTATGTTTGAATAAATTAAGGGCAAGAACAGATAAAATTATTGATAAAATTAAGGAAGATCAATTCATTAAAGGACATGGCCTTGGCAACGAAATCAGCTTTTATATCTTTGATTATGATCCTGAGCAGGAGTTATACATACGGGATTACGTTGAACACATCAAAAAAGAATTTGACTATGAAGGATCGAATCGAAGGATTATTGAATTTGATTTATATAAAATGCTGATTAGTATAGCCAAGGAGAAGAAAATCTTCGATCGTATTTTTGAAATGGAAGAGCGTCAAGGAAAGGATCAGTTATTTAAGGCACTCACAAATTTTGCAAAGCCAGAAGTATTCTTAAAAAAAATTGTGGATCAGTTGGGTAACCATAATATTGTCTTCTTAACAGGAATAGGAAAGGTTTATCCTTTCGTTCGCTCGCACAATATATTAAACAACTTGCAAGAAGTATTGGATAAAGTACCGGTCATTATGTTTTTCCCAGGAAAATATGATGGTCAATCTTTACAGTTATTTGGCAAATTTAAAGATGATAATTATTACCGTGCCTTTCGGTTGATTGATGATAAAGATATGGGGGATACATATGAACATTAAGAGCATGTTTCAGAAAGATATTGAACGTGATATTCATGGTGTCATCAAAGTTGCTCAACGCGATGAAGATAATATTTATCAGGAATTAGATGAATATGTTGTTACGCGTGAATTACAGAAACATTTCTCCAAATTCTATGAAAATTATCAAAAAGGAATTGACGGTGTCACCGATAAAATGGGTGTATGGATATCGGGATTCTTTGGTTCTGGTAAATCTCATTTTCTTAAAATCCTTGCATATTTGCTAGAAAACAAAGAGGTTAAAGGCAAGCATGCGATCGACTTCTTTAAAGACAAAGTGCAGGATCCACTCGTTTATGCCAACATGCAACGTACTGATAAAGTAAATACGGAAGTTATCCTATTCAATGTAGATTCCAAAAGTTCTCTTGACAATAAGTCTAAGGAAGATGCAATACTTCGTGTCTTTATGAAGGTATTTTATGAACATCGCGGTTACTATGGAGATATTCCCGGAGTAGCAGAGATGGAGAAATATCTTGACAAGCAAGGCGTCTATGAATCATTTAAAAATGAATTTAAGGCATTGGCGGGTGAATCATGGGAAGAACGTCGGAACAGTTTTTATTTTGATGAAGATTATGTGATTGGTGCGTTAACGAAAGTCACGGATATGACTGAAGAAACAGCTCGTAATTGGTTTGAGAACGGTGTTAATAATTTTGAAATAAGCATTGAAAAATTCGCTAAGGATGTTAGTGATTATATAAATGAGAAAGGTAAGAATTTTCATCTTATCTTTCTTGTTGATGAAATCGGTCAATATATTGGTGATGATCGGAATTTGATGCTCAATTTACAAACGGTTGCCGAAGATTTGGGCACTCATTGCCGTGGAAAAGTTTGGATTATGGTAACGTCTCAAGAGAGTATTGACAGTATTATCAAGGTAAAGGGAAATGATTTTTCACGAATCCAAGGTCGGTTTGATACAAGACTCTCTTTATCGTCAATCTCTGTTGACGAAGTCATTAAAAAGCGGATTCTTCAAAAACAAGATTATGCCAACGATAGATTGCGGCTTCTCTATCCTGAAAAAAGTGCGATCTTAAAGAATCTGATTAGCTTCCGTGAGAGTACAGCTGATCTGCATGGCTTTAGCAATGAGCAAGAATTTGCTGATGTATATCCTTTCCTTCCTTATCAGTTCAAATTACTTCAGAACGTATTTGAACAAGTACGAAAACATGGTTCTTCTGGAAAACATTTGTCTGAAGGGGAACGCTCTATGCTGTCTGCATTTAAAGAAGCAGCCGTTTACTATAAAGATGAAGAAGAAGGCGTCTTAATTCCTTTTTATGCTTTCTACGACACCATAAAAGAATTTTTGAGCCCGACCATCTCAAGAGTTATTGAAGGAGCTTATGAAAATCCGGCTTTAAAAGATGATGAACTTAATATGCAGCTTTTAAAAGTACTCTTTATGATTAAATATGTTAAAGAATTACCGACCAATCTTGACAATATTGCGACGCTCATGATCACGCAGATTGATGAAGATAAGTTGCAGCTCAAAGAGAAAATCAAGGTATCGCTTAGAAAACTTATTTCTCAAACATTAGTTCAGAAGAACGGTGACAATTATCTCTTTCTGACCGATGATGAGCAGGATATTAACCGGGAAATCAAACAAGTTACTATTGATGAGGATCTCATCAAACGGGAACTGGCCAACTATATTTTTCAAGATCTTTATGATGAAAAACGATATAAATACTCCTCTGACTACTCATTTGCTTACAATCATAAGATGGATGAAAAAAATTATGGCAATCAGACAGCCAATATCGGTATGCTCATTCTCTCGCCGCTTTCAGACCATTACGATAAATCTGAACAAGAATTAATGATGATGACTTCGGGAAGTGGCGAAATGCTCATCAAGCTAGGCGGAAATGATTCTTATGTTGAAGAAATGAGTGAGGCCCTTAAAATCGAGGAATTTAGGAAGAAGCGGAATATCAATCAACTTCCTGAAAATATTCAAAATATCCTCAATAACAAACAAGCTGAAGTTCGTGAACGGAGAAGGCGTGTTCGTGAATTACTAGAAGAAGCGATAAAAGACAGTACTTTCTTTATTAATGGAACGAAGGCAGATATTAAAGGTGCGACTATTCGGGAAAAAATCAATGCAGGTTTTTCACAATTAGTCAATAACGTCTATACGAAACTAGGTTATATTAAGGAACATTTGGATGACGGGCGAGATCTTATTTCTATTTTAAATTCACATAATGAACAAGTATCATTTGATGCAACAAATTCGAATGAATTGGCAAAGCGAGAAGTAGCTGAATTTATTAGCTTTCAAGATCAATTGAAAAAACAGGTTCGGGTAAAGATCTTATATGATCGATTTAGTGATAAACCTTATGGTTGGCAGGAACTTGATATTGCTGGATTAATTGCCCAGCTATTAAAAGAACAGCGTATTCGGATTCGCTATAAAGCAGAGAATTTAGGAGCAGAAGGTAATATAAATACACTTGTTACAATTTTCACCAAAACGTCTGAAGCCGATTCTGCTATTGTGTTAAGGCGGGTTAAAGTCGATGAAAAACTGATACGAACCGCAAAAAGAATATGCAAAGATGTTTTCAATAAAACAGATTTGGCTGATGATGAAGATGGCTTGTTACATGATATTAAAGGACTTATTGAAAAACAAATTCAAGACATCAAGAATTATAAGGCTCGATACGAAGGTAAGAAATATCCTGGGATGAGCTTGTTAGACAAGGGGCTTGAATACTTCGAGCAATTTGACAGCAGCTTGGATAATGTCTCTTACTTAAATAAACTGATGAAACTGGAAGACAGCCTGATAGACTGGGAAGAAGATATCACTTATGTGAAGAGCTTTTTTGGTACAGAACAAAAGCAGATCTTTGAACATGGGTTGGCAGCTTTAAAGAAATATGAGGATAATAAAGCTTATTTGTTTGAAGGGATAATAGAGTCGACAGCAAGCCAACTTCGATCCATAGTTGATGATCCGATTCCGTACAAAAAAATAAAAGATATTCCGGAACTTATTCATGTTATGGACGAACAATTCAATGCCGTATTAAACGAGAAAAAGGAAAATACCTTTACAAAAATAAAAACAGATCATGACTATTTGTCGTTGTTAACTTCGCAATATGGTGTTTCCAATAATACAAAAGTCAAGATTGAAAATTATTATCAGAACTTAAGTAAAAATGTAGATGCTTTTATGGATATTTATAAAGCGGATGCAATTTTTTCCCAAAGTAATAGTTTCAAAGATACGATGGAACGGGTTATTCAAAGAGAAATCGAAGAATGGCAGCGGAGAAAAGCTGAAGAAGAAAGAAAACACCCCGGTGGTCTTGTGATTGAACCTGCAGTTCCACCCGTTCAAAAGCAAACACAATCTGTAAAAATGGCAACACTGGTTCCTGTAACGACACTCAAAACGGAAGATGATGTCGATGCCTATGTTAATAAACTATCCAGTGAATTGAAAGAAATAATAAAGAAAAATAAGCAAATCGAAATTATTGACTAATCGGAGTGAATGAAATGAATAAGGCAGCACTGAAAACGTTTGCAACCACTGCACGCCGAGAATTGCTGGAAAAGATTGAGACAAGAGCTTTGAAACTAGGGATTACTGGGGACAGTATCCAGGAAGCAGAAATTGAAAGTTCTGACGCGATCTATATAGATGGTAGGCAACTTTCTAGTGAGGAACAGACCCAGAGGGAACGACTCATTGATCGGATTCATGAAATTGGTTTTAAACGAGTGCTTGAAGAAGTTGCTTATACGTGGTTTAACCGTTTTACCGCTCTCCGGTTTATGGAAGTAAACGATTATCTACCAACAAGGGTGAGAGTGCTTTCCTCCACAAATCCTGACAGTGCTGAACCGGATATGATGAAAGAGGCTCTGTCACTCGATTTAGATATCAATAAAGAATATGTGTATGATCTGAAAATGAACAACAAATCAGAGGAGTTGTTTAAATATCTTATTATCAAACATTGCAATGACTTGAATCGTTACATGCCATTCATGTTTGAAAAAATCAATGACTATACAGAACTACTCTTTCCTGAAGGATTACTAACAACAGATTCCTTTGTACGCCGGATGGCGAATACTGAAGTGATTCCGGAAGATAATTGGGAAAAAGTTGAAGTCATTGGATGGTTATATCAGTACTATATTGCAGATGAAAAGGATAGGGTAATTAAAGCAAAAAAGAAATACAAAACAGAAGAAATTCCTTTTGCTACTCAACTTTTCACTCCTGATTGGATCGTCCGTTATATGGTCCAAAATTCATTAGGTCGTTATTGGTTAGAATCACATCCGGAACATCGGGATCTTATCAAGGATTGGGAGTTCTATCTTAATAATCCTAACCCAGAAGCTAATTGTGAAGAAAAGTTGGTTCCTTACATTAATAGAGAATTAAAAGTCGAAGATATTAAGTGCTTTGACCCCGCCATGGGTAGTGGACATATTCTTGTTTATATGTTCGATGTACTTTATGCAATATATAGTAAATGTGGTTATGCAGTAAAAGAAATTCCAAGGTTGATTTTAGAAAATAATCTTTATGGCTTAGATATAGATGGTCGTGCTTATCAGCTTGCTTGCTTTTCTGTCGTTATGAAAGCATTAGAGTACAATAGGCGTTTCTTAAAAAGTATTGAAATGGATGGCTTAACACTTAACTTGGCAGCCATTCAACAAACTAATAACCTAAATGAAGATGATATTGCTTATATTTCTGGAGTAAAATATGGACCAGCATTTAAAAAAACCCAAGAATTTATTAAACAGTTCAAGGATGCAAAAATCTATGGTTCGTTGATTGAAGTAGGCGAACATGGTGATGATTTTTTCTTTAATAGATTAAAAAAAATTTTGGATACATCATCGAAAGATTTGTTTGAAGAAAACACCAGGAATAAAGTTCTGGATATTCTACCAAAATTATTGAAGCAATCGAAAATAATGCGTATGACATATGATATTTTCGTTAGTAACCCTCCCTATTTGGGTAGGTCACTAATGAATAAGGATCTAAGTAACTTTATAGAATTAAGATTTAATGAGGTTAAAACTGATTTGTTTTCAGCATTTCTAATCTATGGTTTTAGGAAAACAAGAAAAACTGGCCACTTAGCATTTATAAGCCCCTTTGTTTGGATGACCATAAAATCATATGAGTACTTAAGGAAGTTTATAGTAACGAACAAAACGATCAGTTCAATGATTGAGCTTGAATATAATGCTTTTGAGGTAGCTACTGTACCTGTTTGTACTTATACGTTAAGAAATTATTCATCTAATATCTCTGGAGAGTATATAAAGTTATCCGACTTTAAGGGGATTGAAAATCAACCCATTAAGACTTTGGAGGCTATTAAAAATCCAAATGTCTATTATAGATACACTAACATTACAAAGAATTTTAGTAAAATAGAAGGAATGCCCATAGCATATTGGGGAACTGAAAAGATAATTGAGGCTTTTGATAAGAATGAAAGTTTAGCAGCAAAGGTTTATATGATAACAAAAGGAATTTTTACCGGGGATAATGAGAGGTTTATTAGGCTTTGGCATGAAGTTAACTATTTAGATATTCAAAATAGGTCTTGGAATAAGTACTCAAAAGGTGGGGGATTTAGAAAGTGGTACGGTAATTCGATCTTTGTTGTGAGGTGGAAAAATGAAGCAGAAGAATTGAAAGCATTTGAGGGTAGTGGATTAGGTGCATCTAAATATTTTAATAAGGAACATTTTGTTTGGTCAAAAATAAGTTCCAGTAATATATCCTTTAGATATGATGAGCGAAATACCTTTTTCGATGACGCGAGTCCGGCAGTGCTCTTTGAAAAGAGAACGGATATGACTTTACTAGCAATACTTAATTCTAAGGCAGTAAAATCTTTTTTAGAAATACTGTCTCCAACAATGAATTTTCAAATAGGGGATATAAAAAAGATACCTGTCAGTGATCGAAT
The DNA here is from genome assembly GCF_006539285.1 of Sporolactobacillus inulinus. Classification (GTDB taxonomy): domain Bacteria; phylum Bacillota; class Bacilli; order Bacillales; family Sporolactobacillaceae; genus Sporolactobacillus; species Sporolactobacillus inulinus. The sequence continues at coordinate 2,061 of NZ_BJMS01000078.1, read as the reverse complement.
AGGTAAGTATCGTGAGACTGTTGAAAATCTTGTTAGAAAATGCATCTATATTAGTAAGGAAGATTGGGATTCTTTTGAGACCTCTTGGGACTTTACCAAACATGTTTTTATTAAATATCAAAAAGGTGCAAAGAAAATCTCAGAGTCCTTTCAAAACTGGCTAGATTTTTCTAGTAAACAAAGAGAAGAGCTTAAGCAGGCTGAAGAAAAATTAAATCAACTTATTAATCATATTTACGATTTAGATGGTGAAATTGATCCAGTCGTATCTGATGAATCCATAAAAGTAAAAGTTGCTGAGGAAAAGAGAGAGGTAAAATCATTTATTTCATATGCAGTTGGTTGTATCTTTGGAAGATATTCACTAGACAGGGATGGAATTGTATATGCTGGAGGGAAAGTCGATTTTCAAGATTATAAAACATTCTCAGCAGATAAAGACAATATCCTCCCAATCCTTAATGGTGCTTATTTTGAAGATGATATTGTTTCTAAATTTGTTGATTTTGTTCGAGTAACATTTGGAAAAGATACGCTTAATGAAAACCTGGATATTGTGGCTGATGCATTGGGGAGAAGGAAAGACGAGACTGCAAAAGAAACGCTACGTCGTTATTTCATGAATGACTTCTACAAGGATCATGTGAAGACGTATAGAAATCGACCGATTTATTGGCTGTTTACATCAGGTAAGGAGAAGGCATTTAACTGTCTCATCTACATGCATCGTTATGATAAGACAACTTTATCACGTATTCGCACGGACTATTTGCATGATTATCAAATTCGTTTAGATGCTGAAAAGAAGGACTTGCTCAACATCATCGATGGAGATTCAACTGCGAAAGAAATCAGTAATGCTAAGAAAAAATTGAAATCCCTTGATAAAAAGATAGATGAATTGAAGGCATACGATGAACTACTTCACCACATGGCGGATATGCAGATTGAAATTGATCTAGATGATGGGGTAAAAGTGAATTATGAAAATTTTAAAGGACTCGTCGCTAAGATATAATTATGTTATGAAGATACATCGGCAATGGCTGGTGTATTTTTCTCTAATTGTTTATTTTACTTAGAGAAACAAGAACAATATTGGAGGATAAGAAGCATGAAAATAGCCTTGCGTTATATAGGTGAATCTATTCCGAAGCGAGATATCGAAGAGTATAAAATATTGATGGCTGAAAATGGTGTAGGATTTTTTTCGATTGATTATGAAGGTCAGATACAAGCGAGTTTTGATGAAATTAAAGGAGTCATATCCATATTACTTGACGCTTCTTTTGTCTCTTTTATTCAATCATTGGGAACGAACGCGGCATGGGATGCCATTAAGTTAATGGTCAAGAAAATTTGGATTTCAACACGTGGAAAGAAATACTCAAAATTAACATCAAGCGGGGTTCAAGAAAAAGGCATTACCGTTAGTGTTAATGTCAATCTCAATACCAATGATTACTTTTTTAAAATCGACGGATTAAAAAATACCGAAGAATTGGATAGAGCATTGGATAAAATAGTAACGAATATTGGAGAACAAAGGTTAAAGAATGATAATCATAGAATCTTCAGTGCAAACTTTGATAGTGAACTTAATAACTGGATTATTAAAGATTTTTTAAAAGAAGTTATGAAAAAAAGTAAACACTGAAATCATTAAATACATGGTCACTTTTGAAAGCGGGGTTATACTTATGAAAGATATATTTTCTTATAATAGTGATATTGACAAAAATGCTTATATTAATTGGCGTACAGAAAGATTTGATCCTATTCATAATATGATGACTCTCGCAGACGGATTTATGGACGCATCTTTAATATTAGCTGAGCAATGTTTAAAAGATAATAGGGATAAGAAAGCAGATATTATTATTTATCCAATACTGTTTAATGCTAACCACTCCATTGAGTTATATCTCAAGGCAATTATGTGGATACTCAATCTCATCCTCAAAAATGATAAAAGAGTTGAAGGGCAACATGATATTAAGCAAATACTAAATGTGGTTCGATCGAAAGTTTATGAATTCGAGATTGATAAAGATAATAAAA
>NZ_BJMS01000077.1 GCF_006539285.1 Sporolactobacillus inulinus | reverse complement strand
TTAGAAAACTTGGCTTTGCCAAGCCTCTGGCAAATGTAAAGCCTTTGGCTGCATCAACAGGGCACAATCTCGCCCTTCTCAAGCGGATTATCATGATTGTTTCTTTACCTAGAACCAAAAACATCTCGCTTATTCATGCGAGATGTTTTTTTCATGTTCAGAATGTAAATCCGGTTCCTCAAGTGAGACTTGCCAATGAACCGGCGACTCACCGACCGATTCCAGAAACTGATTGGTTCGTGAAAACGGATGGCTGCCAAAGAAGCCGGAGTGTGCGGAGAACGGACTCGGGTGCGGCGATTTAATGATGAAGTGATGTGGATGGGTAATCAACGCTTCTTTTGCCTGCGCGTTTCGCCCCCATAGAATAAATACGATCGGCTTTTCGCGATCATTCAAGTCGCGAATGATCGCATCGGTGAACTGCTCCCAGCCCATCCCTTTATGCGAATTTGGTGACCCGCGTCGAACAGAGAGCACGGTGTTCAAGAGCAGCACACCCTGACGCGCCCATTCAATTAGACAGCCATGTGACGGAATGGCGCAACCGAGATCGTCATGTAATTCTTTAAAAACATTTTGCAGCGACGGCGGCTGCCTGACCCCCGGCATGACCGAAAAGCTAAGTCCGTGCGCCTGACCCGGTCCATGGTACGGATCTTGACCGAGAATCACAACCTTCACTTTTTCATACGGCGTGTAATTCAGAGCATTAAATAGATCGAACATATCCGGATAAACCGTTCTTGTCGTATATTCCTCTTTTAGAAATTGCCGCAGCTTCTGGTAATAGTCCTTTTCGAATTCCGGTTTCAGCAAAGGAGCCCAATCATTTCTTATAATATGCTGATTCACCTTTGTGCACCTCTCTGATTAATAGATAATTTTCCAATTATGATCAACGGTCGCTTGAATCACTTTCTTCTCAAGTACTTCATTGGCAATCAGTTCGGTCACATCAATGGGAATGTCTTTAACGACCGGCTTGCCACTGAACATGAAGTATTCACCGCCTCCAACGGAACGATAATTGTTCATGACGACATCATAGCGCGCATTGCTTTTGACCGGAGCACCGTGATAGTCGAGCTTCACCACACGGCTGCCGACCGGCTTCGAAATATCAAGAATATAGTTGATCCCTTCCCACATGTCGTAGTTGTAGTGTTGCGGTTTCGGGTCTGTGAATGCCCTGCTTACCTTAATCGCACCGCTTGAATCAAGCGTAAAATAGGAGGCCGACCGTTCAAGAGCTTCGCGCATATCCTGACCACTGATTCGAAGCACACGCAGCGTGTTGGGATAAATGTAATTAGCAACGATATCACGCATGGAAACATCCCGCGGCATGCCGGGCGATTCATTATTAAAGAGCGCCGTTGAGCTGATATCGGCACCCGATACTTTCATCTGTAGCCGATTAATGAATTCAATCAGCGGATGATCCTGCATACGCACCTTCATCGGATCATGTACCAGCATATCGCCGTTAATTCTTCCTAATGGTTGATCCAGCCAGGCTTGTGCATCTTTCTCATAGGTGTCGACATAGGCCAGCAAGTCCTTGTCTGCCTCTTCACCACGCACCGATAGCAGTTGCGATTGTTTGGCGTTCACCCGCCAACCGGCCGGACCCTTTTCAAGCTCAAGCGTCACTTTACCAAGATGTGTGCCGCTCGACCCCGGCTGAATAATTGTGACGCCATTGATCGCTTTACCGGCAATCATCCGGTGCTGATGACCGGTGAGCAACACATCAACATCCGCTACTTCTTGACATATTTGGTAGGCTTGATTTTCACCTTTCATCTCTTCAATCGGTTCGCCGGTATCCAAATCACGTCCAAATCCGCCATGATAGGACAGCACGACAACATCCGCCTTTGCTTCTTTTTTCAAAAAAGGAACCCATTGCTTCGCAGTTTCCACAGGATCTTCAAAACGCATGCCCTTAATATTTTCTGGTTTTTCCCAGTTTGGCACGTATTGCGTCGTCAGCCCGAGAACAGCTACGCGCAGCCCCTCAGGGAATGTTTTGACAATATACGGGTTGCCGAAGAACGGGCTGCCATCTGATTTCTTGACGATATTGGCGCCGAGCCATGGAAAGTTCGAGGAGGAAACGGCATCATTCAAGACATCCCTTCCAAAATTGAACTCATGGTTGCCGAATACCGCACAATCATAGTTCAAATGATTTGCAACAACCGCCATCGGATTCGGTCGTTTATGATCAAAGCGCGCATAATAATAGAGAAGCGGCGTTCCTTGGATCATATCGCCATTATCAACCAAAAGCGTGCACGGGTTTTCTGTCCGCTCCTTATGTATAAGCGAAGCGATTTTCCCCATCCCAACGTCTCTAGGGCTGTTATCCGCATAATTTATTGGATAGATGGACCCATGAACATCGCTTGTTTCTAAGATGATCAATTTCATACGTCACACTCACCTCAATTCCTACTTTTCATAGTACCACGCGTCAATTGGTTTTGGTGACAAAAAGATCATAGATTCGCAATCAAAATAACCATCTTTTTACAAAATCATGTTAAAAAATAGATAATCTGCGCAAAAATAGTGTTATTTTTGTGAAAAAGCCTTTATGATAGATAGGGACATACACTGTCTGCATATCTCATTTTTTCTGGAGGCGATTTGTTTTATGTTTAAGAAAAGTTTCGCTCTGTTCCTTGCATTTGGTCTCGTGTTGAGCGTACTCGCAGGCTGCGGGAATGGAAGTAGCTCCGCATCATCAAAATCCAAGGCTTATGTACCTAAAGAATTGGTTATCGGATTTGTTCCTTCATCCAATGCGGATACACTTGAAGCAAAGGCAAAACCATTGGGCGATTTGCTTTCTAAAAAAATCGGTATCCCCGTCAAGGTTCAAGTAACAACCGATTACAACGGGGTTATTGAAGCAATGGCTTCGAAGAAAATGGATCTTGGCTTCCTGCCTCCAACCAGCTATGTCCTTGCGCATCAAAAAGGCTATGCGAATGTATTACTGCAAGCCCAACGTTACGGTGTAAATCCTAAAGACGGCGCCAACACTTCTGAAAAAGTAGACTACTATTACTCAGGTATGCTCGTTCGCAATGATTCAGGCATTAACTCAATTAAAGATTTGAAAGGCAAAAAAATTGGCTGGCAAGATGCTACCTCTACCGCCGGTTACGTATTCCCAGCTGTTAAGATGAAGAAAGCAGGCATCGACCCTCAAAAAGACGTGACCGGTGTCACTCTGCAGGGCCACGATAAAGGTGTTCTCGCAGTGTTGAACAAGGACGTTGACGCAGCGCCGGTTTTCGTAGATGCGCGTAATATTGTTAAAGCCGAAAGCCCAAATGTATTTAAAGAAACACATTATATCTTCCAAACTGCAAAAATTCCTAATGACACGATCAGCGTTCGTCCGGATATGTCGAAGAAATGGCAGAAAAAGATTTCAGACGCTTTTGTTTCGATTGGTAATGATCCTAAAGGCGAAAAAGTCATCTATTCGATTTACAGCCATGTCGGCTATTCACCTTCCAAAGATTCGAACTTTGATGTTGTTCGTAACTATAGCAAAGAAATCGGCGAATAATGGTTCGCTGAATCAAAAGCCTCACCGGCTCAGCGGTGAGGCTTTTTTTACAGGAAAAGAAGGTACAAAATTCACCATGTATTCAAACGAATAAAACAGTGTCATGGCTGAGCATCAAAGTGGAGGTGCTCTGGCGCCTGCGAGATCGCACCCTGTTGATGCGAGCAGCCGCAGCAATGATGCAATAAACAAGCATCGATCAACAACTCATGATTAAAGATTAAGGACCGGGCGTACTTTGCCCGGTTTTTCTTATTGGACGAGAAAACCCTTGAACATTATTTAAAATCGTGCACTGCGCGACTCAGCTGGGCGCAGCCTTTTTACAAAAAAGCACGCTCTCGTCAGTTTCCCGACGCCTGAGCGTGCCTTTCTTTTCGCACGGTCTGCTTATTTTTCGATCAGACCTGTGCCATCTGTTACACGAGTCGTTTACGGATCGCCCCAGAGATTAAGTCGATAATCGAGACCATCACAATAATGCCGAGCAGGATCATGCCGACGCGATCCCACTTGTGTGCATTTAAGGCGAAGATCAACGGTGCACCAATTCCTCCGGCACCAACCATACCGAGTATCGAAGCGGAACGTACACTGATTTCAAATCGATAGAGTGTGTATGAGAAGAATTGTGGCAGAACTTGCGGCACGACCGCAAACCAAAGCGTTTGAAATTTATTTGCCCCACATGCCCGCAGCGCCTCAGCAGCACTAAAGTCCATATCCTCAATTGATTCACCGAAAAGTTTCCCCAGCATGCCAATCGAGTGGAATCCAAGTGCAAGCACCCCTGCAAAAGGCCCCAGCCCTACGGCTTTGATGAAGAGGAGTGCCATAATCAATTCCGGGAACACGCGAATCGCACTCAAAATAACTTTACCCGTGGATGAGACCACTCGGAAACGGCTCATATTTCGCGCAGCCCAGAACGCGAACGGAACGCAGAGGAGTGCGGAAATAAACGTACCAAGGACGGCAATGTTAAACGTTTCGAGTAAGGCATGCAGCAAGTCTTCACCATCTGGATCACTGATATAGGACCAATCCGGATGCGCCATCCCTGTAAAAATAGCTTTGGCGGATGTCCAAGCAGAAGCTTTCAACTCAAAATTTTGAAAGAAGCCGGTAAATGCCCAAATATAAATGATTAGAACAATAAAGGCGATGGTCCAATTTCTAAGCCGACGGAACAGCAATTTTTTTCGTGTGGTATTCATCATATCAGCTTCTCCCGTATTCTATTGCTGAGCCCATCAATGATCAAGACAACAACAAAGGTATAGAGGATGATCGACATCACGCGATCGTATTGCAAAAATCCAAGCGTACGGCTGAGATACAAGCCGATACCGCCTGCGCCAACATAACCGAGAATGGCAGCCGCTCGGACATTAATTTCAAAACAGTAAAGAAAATAAGACATGTACGGGGCAACAACTTGAGGGACGACACCAAGGAAAATCCATTGTATTTTATTGGCGCCTACAGCCGTCATCGCTTCCAATGGTCCATCGTCAATGGCTTCAACGGATTCATAGGCCAATTTAGCAATGACCCCGAACTAAAACACGCCCAATGCAAAAATGCCGGACACAAAACCAATACCGAAAATCGGTACAAACAAAGCGGCAAGCAACAGCTCAGGAATGGTTCGAATCAAATTCATGATAAAGCGGAACGGGACATAAACCCATTTCGTTTTGACAATATTGCGCGAAGCGAGTAAAGCAAATGGAATCGCGGCAAGTCCGCCGAAGGTTGTTCCGAGAACAGCCATACGGATCGTCTCCAGCATCGCTTGTGTTATGTAGTTAAAATAGCTCCAGTCCGGGGGAAACATCTGGTCAATCAATGCGCCCATATTTGAAATGTTTGCAAGCAGCTCAGCAATTGATACTCCGGTTTGCTTTGAGGCACTCCAAATCAGCAGAATGAAGAACAGAATGACAAGTACCAGCTTTAGCCGTGCCACTCTTCTTTTTGCCAAATTCACGCTTTGCTCGCCTCCGATCCCTCTTTCTGTGAATCGCGATTGTAAATTTGATCAAATGTTTCATCGGATGCTTGATCTGCAGTACCATCAAAGACAACTTCACCCGAGCGAATTCCAATCAGACGCGTTGCATACTTCTTTGCAAGATCAACGGAATGCAGATTGACAATCGTTGTAATACCTAATTCTTTATTCACACGCTGCAAGTCATCAAGCACCTGGATTGTTGTGACCGGGTCAAGCGAGGCAACCGGTTCATCGGCAAGAATAATCGTCGCCTCTTGAGCAAGTGCCCGAGCAATCGATACACGCTGCTGCTGACCACCTGAGAGTTCGTCCGCTCTGGAATAAGCTTTTTCCTGAATATTCACACGATCCAGTGCAGACATCGCCAGTGCAACATCCTTCTTCGGCCATAAACCCAGTACGGTACGCAACGTTGAATGATAACCCACACGCCCCGACAATACATTTTTCAATACCGAGGAACGTTTGACAAGGTTAAAATTCTGAAAGATCATGCCAATATCACGTCTCATGTGCAGCAATTGTTTTCCCCGTGCTCTTGTGATCGACTGACCTTTGATTAATATTTCACCCTCAGTGATTTCATTCAGACGGTTGATTGATCGAAGCAAGGTGGATTTTCCAGCTCCCGACAAACCAACGATCACAACAAACTCCCCTTTCTCGATCGTCAAGTTAACCTTTCTTAGGCCTTGCGTTCCATTGGGGTATGTTTTGGATACATGCTTGAACTCGATCACATTCTCCATAGCCTCGATCACTCACTTCCATTTTCATTTAAAAGCAACAAAATGTGACAACCTGTCAAACAATCATGATTATTATAAAGCAAGATTCATAGGAAAAGCTACATTTGTACTCATATTCTGTAGTTCTTTGAAAGATTTCATCGATTTATTTCTCGCTTATTCGGCATAGCTGTTAAAATCATTTATAATAGTAGAGACTGTTGTTGGACAGCCCTGCATGGATGCGTCCATGCCTGAATATACTAATCTTAATGAACCTGTCCTGGATTTTCTATGGAGGTGTCCCCTAATGAAACAACACAAACTGATCTTCCTTTTTTCCGTATTCCTCGTATTCCTTTTCGTGCTTGGTGCGTGTGGTCAAAAGCCAACCGCAAAAGAACGAATGGAGGAGTACGTACACGCATGGCAGAAACAAGATTTTTCGAAAATGTACACACTGCTCTCCAAATCATCACAGAAACGTGTCAGCAAAGCTGATTTTATTGAACGCTATAAGCGCATCTACGGCAGCATTGAAGCCGGCAAACTAACCGCGCGTGTTCAAGAGAATAAGAGTAAAAGTAATGCCGTACACGTGACGGCTACACTAGCAACCGTCGCTGGGCCGGTAAAATTCTCTCAAAATGTCGCATTCAAAGAAGAAAAACAAGAAGATGAGAAAAATTTATATCTTGATTGGAAACCAAACCTGATTCTTCCAAAAATGAACGCCCAATCAAGAGTTCGTGTTGACGCACTGCCGAGCTCACGCGGCGAAATCGCCGACCGCAACGGCAAACCGCTGGCCATCAATGGAACCGCGGCTCGTATTGACCTCGTCCCTGGAAAAATGGGCAGTGACAAGGATAAAGCAGCGACGATCAAGCAATTAACAAAGCTGCTCGGCGTCAGCAAAGAACAAATTGACCAAGCGCTCTCCGCATCATGGGTCAAAGTGGACAGTTTAGTACCGATCACTACGGTTGACGCGGCGAAAACCGATCTGATCAAAAAAGCCGTTGAATTACCCGGCGTGGTCAAAACGGATGTATCCAGCAGAGTCTATCCAGATAAAAATGCAAGTGCTCATTTAACCGGTTATGTTGGAAAAATGACTGCTGAACTGCTCAAACAACATAAAAATGAAGGCTACACTGCAAACTCAGTGATTGGAAAAACCGGACTGGAATTATTATTTGAAAAGCAGCTTCGTCAACATAATGGAGCGGAGATCAAACTGCTCGATTCAACTGGAGCAGAAGTTGCAACACTTGCCAAGAAGGACCCGGTTGACGGACACAATATCCAATTAACCATTGACCGCGATGTTCAGGATTCATTGTACGGCCAACTGAAAAAAGATGCGGGAACCGCTGTCGCTATTGATCCGCGCAACGGCGATATTCTCGGCCTGGTTAGCGCACCATCCTATAATCCCAATGACTTTGTTCTTGGCATTTCGTCAAGCGAATACCAGAAACTGAGCAATGATCAGCAGCACCCGCTTAGAAATCGATTTACCGCTGCATCGACACCGGGTTCAACGTTTAAACCGCTGACGGCAGCCATCGCGTTAACGCATAAAGCAATGAATCCCGATGCAAAAGTTGCAATTAACGGAAACAAGTGGCAAGCAAGCAGTTCATGGGGTGACTACTATGTGACGCGAGTGAATCATGATGCAAATGTAAATTTGGAGACGGCTCTGTTCAAGTCCGACAACATCTACTTTGCGCAAGCAGCACTTAAAATTGGGGGAAGCGCCTTTGCCTCCGACGCGAAGAAATTCGGCTTTGGCGAATCGCTGCCGATTGAATTTCCAATGCGTAAATCAACGATTTCAAATGACGGGAAACTGAATGACCAAGGACTACTTGCCAATACAGGCTATGGACAGGGGCAAGTCAGTGTAACCCCGCTGCACTTGTCACTCATTTATTCAGCGCTTGTCAACGATGGCAGTATGATCAAACCGCGTCTGGTCAAGACCAACGACGCACCGACCTTTTGGAAAAAGAATGTGATGTCTGCGGATACGGCAAAATTGCTTAACAAAGATCTGATTCAAGTTGTTGCTAATCCATCTGGTACCGCTCATGATGCACAGATTAACGGACTCACGATTGCCGGTAAAACCGGAACTCCGGAATTCAAACAGAAACAAGGAGAAAGCGGACGTGAGAACGGATGGTTCACCGCCTACAACACGGACGATCCAAAACTGCTTGTTACAATGGTCGTCGAAAACACGCAAAAAAAAGGCGGCAGTCACTATGTGACACCAAAAGTCAAAAAGGTTTTTGAACAGGTATTAAAGAAATAATTTCTTCTTTGGCTGAAGAGCTCCGAGGCATATCGCTTCGGAGCTTTTTGCTTTGACACTTGAACCATCAATCTTGGCTAGAACGACACTCCAGCTGCTCGCATCAACAGGGCGCGACCACGGGCGATCCAGGAGCTTCCTTGGTTCAAGCCACAATGCCTGTGGGGTTTCCTTTGGGCTACGATCAACAATGCCGCTCTGCAGGCGCCTGAGCGTAATTGAGGCTTCCGATTAGGCTGTTGGGCGCTATAAGAAAACCGGGCAGGCATCCCTATTTCAGGATGTCTACCCGGTTTCTTTTATTGCGAGTATTAGATCATTTTTGTTTTTACGTAATCGAGCACTTCTTCAGCTGTATCCAGGTTGAGGAAGGCTTCTTTGTGTTTCGCCAATGCTTCCTTAGAAAGCTTCAGAAGCTGACTTCTTGCCGGAAGAATAGAAGTTGCGCTCATGCTGAATTCATCAAGCCCCAGTGCAAGCAGAAGCGGAATCGCTGTTGCATCGCCAGCCATTTCGCCGCACATGCCGGCCCAGTGTCCTTCTTTGTGCGCTGCATCAATAATGTTGCTGACCAATCTGAGAATGGATGGATTACATGGTTGATAGAGATAAGACACGTGTTCGTTCATCCGGTCTGCCGCCATCGTGTATTGAATCAAGTCATTCGTTCCGATGCTGAAGAAGTCTGCTTCCTTAGCAAAACGATCCGCAAGAACGGCTGCAGCAGGAATTTCCATCATCATGCCGACTTGAAGGTCATCCGAAACGTTTGTGCCTGCAGCAACAAGCTTTTCTTTCTCTTCAAGAAGAATTGCTTTCGCTTGACGGAATTCATCAATCGTAGCAATCATTGGGAACATGATCCGCAGTTTGCCGTATGCACTTGCTCTCAGCAAAGCACGCAACTGAGTGCGGAAAATGTCTTGCCGTTCCAGACAGAGACGAATGGCACGGAAGCCAAGGAATGGGTTCATTTCTTCAGGAAGTGGAAGATAAGAGAGCTTCTTATCGCCGCCGATATCAAGGGTACGGATCACGACCGGCTTGTTCTCCATCTTTTCAAGAACTTCCTTGTACGCATCAAATTGTTCATCTTCCGTCGGCAATTTGTCACGGCCCATGTACAGGAATTCGGTACGATAAAGGCCAACTGCTTCACCGCCGTTGTTCACAACACCCTCAACATCACCAGGGTTACCGATATTGGCACCGAGAATCACATGTGCATCGTCGGCAGTCTTGGTCGGTTCGCTAACAAGCTTTTTCCATTCTGCCTGTTGTTCCTTGTATGCCGCTTGTTTTGCCTTGTATGCAGCAACTTCTTCTTCAGATGGATCAAGGATAACTTGCCCATTTAAGCCATCAATGATGGCAAGTTGTCCTTCTTTTGCCTGAGCCATGACCGTTTTCGTTCCAACAACTGCCGGAATTTCCATTGAACGCGACATAATTGCCGAGTGTGACGTACGTCCACCGATGTCGGTCGCAAAGCCCTTTACATATTTACGATTTAATTGAGCCGTATCCGACGGTGTTAAATCTTCAGCAATAATCACTGTTTCTTCTGTAATACTTGCTGGAGACGTAAAGGAAACACCAAGCAAATGTGCAAGCAGACGCTTGGACACATCGCGAACGTCGGCAGCACGCTCTCTCATATAGTCATTGTCTTTCATGCTTTCGAACATTTGGATGAAAAAGCTGGACACATCGTCAAGTGCGGCTTCTGCGCTCAGGCTTTCATCATCAATTTTGGATGTAATCTGACCAACGAATTCCGGATCGCTGAGAAACATTAGGTGGGCAGCAAATACTTCTGCCTTATCCTTGCCGAGTTCCCGTTCAGCCGTTTCTTTGATGCTTGTCAGTTCTTTTTTCGATACTTCAAGGGCATCATTCAACTTTTTCTTTTCTGCTTCTTTATCGCTCACCGTACTTCTTTCGAAGGAAAGATCCGGATTCTTCAGGATGAAAGTCTTAGCAATCGCGATTCCTGCAGAAGCAGCAATACCTTTAATCTTTTCTGACATGTTTTCATTCACCCAACCCTTCAAATATAAAAGTTCAGTCTCTCACAAAACCGATCGAACATCTATGCGTCAGCATTAATAAAAGCGGGCTTTCTCCCGTCCCCCAGATGAGGAGCAGATCTTTAGAAAGCAGTATGTTCCTCACAGTTACATCGATGCGGCAGGCGCATGTACAATCGGTGCATCCCTGCCGCAGATTCGTTTTTCCCTCCTGTAGGTCTAGGAAAAACAGAACACTAAATATTATATCAAGAGTTTTTTTAAATTGAAAGCGACTTCAATCATTGTTCCTTAATTGTTAGCATTTTTGTCATATGCTGACAGGAATTAGACGGATCAAGCTTCTTCCTTTTGCTCAATCGGCTTCTTCCAAATGCCGTAAAGGACGGCCGTTACAACGGTTCCGATAATGATGGCCAGTGCATAGAGCAGCGGACTGCCGTTGCTGACCAGCGGAATAACAAAGATGCCGCCGTGCGGAGGGCGTAGCCCAATCCCGAATAACAGAGCAAGTCCGCCGGCAAGTGCTGAACCGATGGCCGATGATACCATCACGCGCAGTGGGTCGGCCGCGCCAAATGGAATCGCACCTTCCGACACGAATGCAGCGCCTAAGACATAGGCAACCTTTCCCGCATCTCTCTGTTGACGATTAAATTTATGTGAAAACAGCGTTGTCGCAAGTGCCATACCAAGCGGAGGAACCATACCACCGGCCATAACCGCAGCTTGCGGATAGAAGTTGCCTGCACTGATCATGGCAATACCAAATGTAAAGGCAATTTTATTAAATGGTCCACCAAGATCAATGCCCATCATACCGCCAAGAATTAAACCAAGGATAACAAGATTTCCTGTACCCATACCATTGAGAACACTTGTCATCCATTCAACGAAAAGACTGATCGGTTGATTGATCAAGAACATCAAAGCGCCGGTAATAAAAATACCGAATACCGGGTAGATCAAAACGGGTTTTAACCCATCGAGCGATTGCGGCCATTTCTGGAAAGCCCACTTCACGAGTTCAACAATATACCCGGCTAAGAATCCGGCGATCAAACCACCAAGGAATCCGGCATTGCTGGTCAGCGCCATTAAACCACCGACCATACCTGGTGCAAGACCAGGACGATCAGCGATGCTCATTGCGATGTATCCGGCCAGAATCGGAATCATTAAGTACATTGCATTTCCGTTTCCAATGTAGCTGAGCAGGTCGGCAAAGCTGTGCACATCGGCAACGCTTGCAACGGGTTTAAGCTCAATACCTGTCAGAGAAGCAATCAAATACGAAACAGCGATCAAAATACCGCCGCCGACAACAAACGGCAGCATGTACGTCACGCCGTTCATCAGGTTCTTGTAAATGTTCAGCTTCTTTCCTGATTCTTCTTCAGAAGCTTGTGCTTTACTTGCGCTTCCGTCGCCCTGGTAAACCGGAGCTTTTTCTTCAAGGACTTGATTAATGAGTTCTTCCGGTTTGCGAATGCCATCGGTAACCGGTGCCTGAACGAGCGGCTTGCCTCTGAAAGGCTCTACATCAATGTTAATGCTTGCTGCAACGATAATTCCTTTTGCCTTTTCAATTTCATCCGGCTGCAGCTTATTTTTGATTCCTGTAGAACCATTCGTTTGGACTTTAATCGATACGCCCATTTCTTTTGCCTTTTGCTTCAGGGCATCGGCGGCCATGTAGGTATGGGCAATACCGGTTGGGCAACCGGTAACCGCAAGAATTTCATAGCCGTCCGTATTGCTTTCCGCTGCTTTTTTCTCTTCGGCAGCGACATTTTCACTGGTTTCTTCTTGTGCGTCAAATGCTGCAACAATCTCTTCAGGGGTTGCGGCGTTCATCAATTTTTCGCGGAATTCCGGTTGAATCAAGAAGGTCGAAAGCGTCGACAGTGCTTCAAGGTGCGTGGCGTTCGCGCCATCGGTTGCCGCAATCATAAAGAACAGATGTGCCGGCTGTCCGTCAAGCGATTGAAAGTCTACGCCTTCTTTTGAACGCCCAAAAGCAATTGCCGCTTCTTTTACTGCCGGCGTTTTCGAGTGCGGAATGGCCACACCGTCGCCGATTCCAGTCGTGCTTTGTTCTTCACGCTTATCCAAAGCGGCGCGGTATCCAGCCAAATCATTGAGTTTACCCGCTTTGTCCAGCGTTGCTGCCAGTTCATCTAAAACATCTTTTTTGGTCGTACTTTTCAAGTCCAGATTAACGGTTGCTGCCGTTAACAGGTCCGTCACTTTCATTATCTTTTCCCATCCTCTCTTTTTCACCAAGGGTGCCCCAGTTCATCTTAGATCGCGGCGGAGTCTAGAGATTTCTCTATTTTTCTTAAGCCCATCCTGCCAGCTTCACCAAGCTCTTGATTATAATGCGCTAATCTTGATTTGAGGAAGCAGTTCTTCCACTTTTTCTTGTGTGCACAGATCGACAGAGAAGGCAGTTGCACTGCCGGAAGCGGCACCTTTTTGGAATGCCTTGCGGAAGTCTCCGCTCACCGCGTATTCAGATAAAAAGCCGCCGACGAGCGAGTCGCCTGCTCCAACCGAATTCTTCAGCTCGCCCTTTGCCGGAGGAGCATACAGGTATTCGTCCTTATCTATGTAAACAGCACCTTTGCCGCCCATTGAGACAATGACGTGTTCAATCCCTTTTTCAACAAGCTTCTTCCCATAGGTTTTCACTTCATCGAACGTTTCAACCGTTACACCGAAATATTCGCCAAGTTCATGGTGGTTCGGCTTCACAAGGAACGGTTTTGCATCAACAATTTCGCGGAATGCCTTGCCGCTCGTATCAACAACAACCTTTGCCCCGCTTGCGCTGACGTGATCCATCATGTCTTTATAGATTGTAACCGGTAACGTTGCCGGAACGCTTCCTGAAAGAACGAGGATGTCCTCTGCAGTCAGTTTTTCAAGTTTTGCATAGAGTGCATTCAGCTGTTCATCGGTAATCTGCGGGGCAACGCCATTAATTTCGGTCTCCGAATCGCTCTTCAGTTTTACGTTAATCCGTGTATCACCGTTTACTGGAACAAAGTCGGCTTCAATGCCTTCTTCTGCGAGCTTATCCTTAATAAACTCCCCAGTAAAACCGCCGATAAAACCGAGACATTTGGACGTTTGTCCCAGGTGTTTCAGAACTCTGGAAACGTTGATGCCTTTTCCGCCCGGCATTTTGCGGTCTGCTTTAACATGGTTTAATTCGCCGGCTTTAAAATGATCCACCTGCAGAAAATAATCAATTGCCGGGTTCAACGTGCATGTATAGATCATGAATGATCAGCTCCTCGTTAAGATTTTGATTAGAAAATAGATAACAATGGAAATAAGCGCTCAAATAGAGAGCGGATTCATGAGCAAAATCAGCTAATCCCTTGTATTGTCTGCCGCATCGGGCTGTTCCATACAAAGCATTAGATATCCAATTCAAATGATCCGGGAATCGCTTGCATTTTTAAAGCACTCAAGTGTGTATCGAAGAAAGTGCTCTCAAGTTATTAATTATATAGAGAAAAACGTTCATTATCAATCAATTCATGTCATAAAAAATCGATTGATGACGTTTTTTGACTGTTTTATGAACATCTAAGCCCATACATTGCATACCGCTCGAGTTAAATCCTCACATTCATAGTAACACTGTTGAACAAGGACACAAAAAAGACGGGGCATCCACGCCTCGTCTTTAGTAACCCAGATATTGCTTACAGTGCATAAGCGAGAATCCACAGCGTTCCGGCAACGACAGCAAAAGTAACAAAGAGTCCGAATAAAATGCCGAGCAACTGGTGTACAGGTTCCGTTCCTTCCGTGACATGCATAAACATGAACAGCTGAATGAACGCTTGGAAAATCGCCAAACCGACAATGATGGTCAAGGTTGCGTTTACTGGAAGTGAAAGTCCGATCGCAATCCAGAGCGCGAGAAAAGTAAGTGCCAAGGAAAGAAAGAGCCCAATGACTTGTTTCCAAGGAAAACCGTACCGTTGTCGCTTGACTGTATGGCTTTGATTTTCACTCATTTCACATCACCAACCCTGTCAGATAGACTGCTGTAAAAATAAAGATCCAGACGACATCAAGGAAGTGCCAGTAAAGACCGGTTATAAATGCTTTGCGTGCCGTCACCGCGGTAATCCCGCGTTTGCCGAGCTGTAGCAGGATGCCAAAGATCCATACAATGCCGAGTGTGACGTGAGCACCGTGCGTGCCGAGCAGAACAAAGAATCCGGACAGAAAGGCACTGCGCGAGATCGGAGCCCCTTCATTTACTGCGTACGTATAGAATTCATTAATTTCAAGACCAAGGAAGACAAGGCCTAGCAGGATCGTCACGATCAACCAACCGATTAAGCCTTTTTTGTTGTGGCGGCGCAGTTCTAACGTACTCAATCCGCAGGTGAAACTGCTGACAAGAAGCACAATCGTTTCTGCCATAACCGGTCCGATTTCAAAAAGGTCATGTGGTCCCGGTCCGCCAGCCGTATGGCTTTGAAGCACGAGATAACTGCCGAATAATGTTCCAAAAAGCACCAGTTCAGCAGCAAGAAAGATCCAAAAACCGACGATCCGGAGATTTCCCTCTTCTGTTCTATATTCTAAAGGTAATTTGCTTTGATCTTTTTCATGCAAGCTAAGCGTTGAATCCGTCATTAGGATAACCTCCCTGTGCCAGCTTCGGTTCGTTCGATTTCTTCCACTGGAATAAAATGGTGATCATCGTAAACAAAGGAACGGGCAATCATGCAGGCAATAATGCCGATCGCGCCTGGAATCGCCATCCAATACCATTCAAAGACGCAGCCGAAACCGGCAATAAACATGAATGCCGACATAATCACTGGAATACCGGTGTTGTTTGGCATATGAATCGGCGCGTACGGTTTTGTCGCTTCAGCCTCTCCCGTTCTTTTTGCTTCTTTCATCGCTTCAAAAGCATCACGCGTTGAAACTTCAGGAATATGAGCAAAGTTATATTCCGCGGCCGGTGAAGAGGTCGCCCATTCCAATGTACGACCGTCCCAAGGATCTCCCGTTTTGTCCCTTTTGCCATGAATTGCACTCCAGACAATGTTATAGGCCATGATGATGAACCCGACACCCATACCGACAGCGCCAATCGTCATCACCACGTTGATCGGCGTCCAGCCAAGACCGGCAGGATACGTATACATCCGGCGCGTCATGCCCATCAACCCAAGGAAGTACATCGGCATGAAGCAGATGTTAAACGAGATCATGAAAATCCAAAATGCCCATTTACCTTTTGTCTCATCCAGCAAGTAGCCGAACATTTTCGGCCACCAATAGTGCAGCCCGCAGAAAATACCGAATACAGTTCCGGCAATCAATGTGCTGTGGAAGTGGGCAACCAAGAAGTAGCTGTTGTGGTATTGATAATCTGCCGGGGCCATCGCCAACATGACACCGGTAATTCCACCAATTGTAAAGTTCGGAATAAACGCCAGCGCCCACAGCATTGGTGTCGTAAATTGAATACGTCCTTTATTTAAGGTGAACAGCCAGTTGAAAATTTTCACACCGGTTGGTATCGCAATAAGCATTGTTGAGATCGAAAAAAATGCATTAACAGGGGCTGTGTTGCCCATTGTGAAAAAGTGGTGCAGCCACGTGAGAAAACTCAAAACCGAGATTGCAATCATTGACCAAACCATCACGGCGTAACCAAATAAAGTTTTATGGGCAAACGTCGCAATGACTTCGGAAAAGATTCCGAATACCGGCAGCAACACGATATACACTTCCGGATGCCCCCAGAACCAGAAGAGGTTCGCCCATAGCATTGGCGATCCCCCGGCAGCAATCGTAAAAAAGTGTGCCCCGAACAGTCGGTCGATCGACATCAGCGCCAGTGCAACGGTAAAGGCCGGAAAGGCAAAGATAACAATAACCGACGTAATTAAGATCGACCAGGTGAATAGCGGCATTTTAAATAACGTCATCCCCGGCGCCCGCATCTTGAGAATCGTGACCAAGAAGTTGATTCCGGTTGCAAGCGATCCAATACCGGATATTTGAACGCCAAGTAAATAGTAATTTTGCCCAACTCCCGGGTTCATCTCGGCACCGGCATAAGGTGCGTAGCTTGACCAACCGGCGTCCGGTGATCCGCCGATAACGAAAGACAGGTTGAACAGCATCGCACCAAAGAAGAATAACCAGAAACTAAGTGCATTTAGAAAAGGAAAAGCAACATCACGCGCACCAATTTGAAGCGGAACAGCAATGTTCATTAAGCCAAAAATAAACGGCATCGCAACAAAAATAATCATAATTGTGCCATGGGTTGTAAACACTTGATTATAGTGGTCCGCATCAAGAAAATGCAGATTAGGAAGTGTCAGCTGCGCGCGCATCATCAATGCGTCGACACCGCCGCGGAATAGCATGAGCAAGGCAGCAATAATATACATGAT
>NZ_BJMS01000076.1 GCF_006539285.1 Sporolactobacillus inulinus | reverse complement strand
GGTCGTCGCGGGCGGCGACTTTGCCTTTGCCAGAGGCTTGGCAAAGCCAAGTTTTCTAATCGTTGCGCTGAGTGTATTAGCCTTGAAGCATCTCTTCCTGAAACGCGCCACGGCGACTGATTGTCCATGCGCAAAAACTGACCGCGAGCATGCCGATAAAGGAGCCGACTATAATGCCAATGGCTGATGTATACTGGAACAACACCCCGTAAACAAACATGCCAAGCGGCTGCAGCGAGGTCGAGCCAACCATCAAAATCGTAAAAACACGGCCCTGGTAATGCATCGGAATCGTCTTTTGCATGTATGTGGTCAACGGTACGTTAACAAAGACAAGAACCAGTGCCAATACAAAATTAATGCACCCGAAAATGAAGGTCGACACCCATGAATTGAGTGTAAAAAGAAGCGGAATGATGGCGAAAATCAGTGGCAGTCCTTCAAAAAAAAGTGACTTGCTGACCATTCCAATCGGATTGCTGTCCACTGTCACTTTCGCCGCTAGAAGACCGCCGGCGACCATCCCTAATGAAAACAGCGCTTCAGTGATACTGTATTGAATATTTTGCATGTGCAGGACTTGAACAACCAAATACGGAAAGCCAACGTTGAATACGCCACAGAGAAAGTTGAGTACCGAGGCAACGATAATCATCATCAAGATCAATGGCCGTTTCTTTACATAAATCAATCCCTGCCTCATCGATGCCCACATCGACTCTGATTTGTTGCTCTGCTGCACGACAGGCGGTTCAACAAGATGAAAGTTCATCGTGAGCACAATGAGAACAACCACGAGCTCAGCGACAATTTCAAAATAGATAAATGACCGAAACGGTACGAACGCAAATACGACACCGGCAGCTATAGGCCCGAGAATTTGCGCAAGCGAGTTTGCCGACTGCTCCAAGGAATTCAACTGTTGAATAAACGATTTTTCGACAAGACGGGAAATTGCTGACATATACGTTACGCTGAATAGGCGGGCATTTAGTCCGAGGGTCGCCACCATGATGAGCACCATTAAATAATGCCAATTTCCAAGTAGCGAGAAAAGCAGACTGTACACAATCAGTAAAAGCACACATCCGATTTGTGTCGAAACCATAACGCGCTTGTGATCGTAATGATCGGCAAGATAACCGATAAATGGTGAAAAAATAATGCCAATTAGCGGACCGATCAATAAAGTTGTTCCGAAATTCATTGCCGATCCGGTCAGTTTTAAAATGTATAAGCTGATTGCAAAATTAAAAAGTGAGCTGCTGAAGCTTCCGATAAAATCGCTAGTGACGGCTTTTTTTAGTTGCCACTGTGACGCCCGTTTCAAATAAAGGGCTTGGTCTGGATCCATATCCTCACCTTCGATTGTCCATGATCTTCCAATTATATACCTTATCCTCTTCCAATGATATGCCTTATCCTTTTAACCAAAAAAATTTTTCAGAAGCTTTTGAAAGAAACCATGTTTTGTCTCTAGGGAACCTCGCCAACAAATTGTTAAAGCTATTCCAAGCCATACGAAAAACCGGGCAAAATACGCCCGGTCCTTAATCTTCAGCCATGTGTGCTGAATCGTCGCTTCGGTTACTCGCTTGCTGCGTGCATCCAGGAGCCTCCTCGGACACGCAATTTATCTGCGGGGTCTCCTTTGGCCTGCGATCAACAGAGACGCTCCACAGGCGCCAGAGCATCTGCGCGTTTGATGCACTGTCTTTTGCATGACCAAAAATCATAAACTTTCACTAAAAAAACCGAGCGAAAAACTCGGTTCCTTCAGTCGTTAGATTTGCACGCTGCTTTAGCGGTTCGCATGACCAGACGCCTTCGAGCGCCATCAAGCGCAAGCCTATCCTTTATACATTTTGAGGCTGCGCTGCACTCAGCGCTTGTTTAGCTGTAATCAGCGCCAGCTTGTAAACATCATCTGCCGAACAGCCGCGTGACAAGTCGTTAACCGGCTTGGCCAATCCCTGTAAAATTGGTCCCACTGCTGTATAGCTGCCGAGTCGCTGTACCATTTTGTAACCAATATTTCCTGCATCGATATTGGGAAAAACAAATACATTCGCTTTGCCGGCAATTGGAGAATCCGGCGCTTTTTTAGCTGCTACTTCCGGAACATAGGCAGCATCAAACTGCAGCTCGCCGTCAACCGCAAGATCCCGTGCTTTTTCATGGACGCGCTTCACGGCTTCGGTCACTTTATCAATCGACGGATCTTTTGCCGATCCCTTCGTCGAGAAGCTGAGCATCGCAATTTTCGGATCGATACCGAACAGTATTGCTGTCTCCGCAGATTCGATTGCAATTTCCGCCAATGTTTCACTGTCGGGTGATATATTAATGCCACAGTCCGCAAAAACGAATTCTTTATCACCCTTCGCAAGGATAAAGGAACCCGAGATCCGTTTCTTGCCCGGCTGTGCTTTGATGATCTGTAGTGCCGGGCGCACGGTTTCTGCGGTTGAATGGGCTGCCCCGCTGACGAGTCCTTCCGCTTCGCCCAAATAAACCAGCATCGTCCCGTAGTAGCACGGATCGCTTAGCCACTGTGCCGCTTGGGCAGCATCCGTCTTTCCTTTTCTGCGTGTAACCAATGCATCGATTTTAGTCTGCAGATCTTTATCCGTTTCCGGATGCAGAAATCGAAGCTTGTTTTCAGCAGCCAGCGTCCTTAATTCTTCAGTTGACTCTTCCGGTTTTCCGATCAGAATCGGCACAATCAGTCCCTCGCTCGCTAAGGCATACACTGCTTCACGAATCCGTTCATCATCTGCTTCAGGAAAAATAATCGACGGTTTCGCCTTCTTAATTTCGGGTTTCAATCGTTCAAATAAATCTGCCATCGTCCATCGCCTCCCAATAACTATCTTATACCTATAGTATAAACGAAAAGAACACATCCTACATTTGGAAAGTTAATTTCATCCTCTGATCCAATTGGTAAACTGTGCTATATTAGACTAGATGAGAAAATGAGAAAAGAAGCGAGGTGTTCACGATGGCTGAAGCAGCACAGACACTTGATGGCTGGTACTGTCTCCACGATTTCCGTACCATTGACTGGTCGGAATGGAAAGAAAAATCCGAATGGGAGCGACAGCAAGCATTAAATGAATTTAATCAGTTTTTCAGTCGTGCCGAGATTAACGAAGAAGCACATGATGGAAGCTTTGCGCTTTATTCCGTGCTCGGTCAAAAAGCGGATTTCGTTATGATTACGCTTCGCCCAACGATGGACGAGCTCAGTGATCTGGAAACCGAATTCGATAAATCAAAACTGGGTGAGGTGACCGATCCTGCCTATTCTTTTGTTTCGGTCGTTGAACTAAGCAATTATCTGGGCAAAAACGGCGGCGACCCCTATGCGAATCCCTATGTCCAGAAGCGCTTGAAACCGATCCTTCCGAAAAACGACTACTTCTGCTTCTATCCAATGGATAAACGGCGCGAACATGGCGATAATTGGTATATGCTGCCGATGGAAGAACGGCGTGAGATGATGAAGAGCCACGGACAAATCGGCCGCAAGTATGCCGGAAAAATTCATCAGATCATCACCGGGTCGGTCGGTTTCGACGATTGGGAATGGGGCGTGACCCTATTCTCAGATGATCCGCTGCAATTCAAGAAAATTGTTTATGAGATGCGTTTTGATGAAGCAAGCGCCCGTTTCGGCGAATTCGGACCATTTTTTGTCGGCAATCATTTAACACAAGAGCAGTTTCAACAAAAATTTTTCATCTAATCTTCTGACATAAAGGCCTGGAAACAGGTCTTTTTTTATTGGCCGTAATTCCAGACCCGCTGTCATCATTTGCGATCAGGCGCATAGGCTTTATATGTACTCATGAACCTTGGGCTATAGGCACGTATTTGACTAAGATGCACCTACGGAACGGTATTAATTTTTATGATTCGTTAGGCCGCTGATGCGTCACTTCACTTTTTCACCAGAGATACCGATGCCCATTCACATAGGATTCTTCACCAAAAGAAAAGGGGGCAGGCACGATTATGGCCGTGGTTCAATATACGTCGAACGATGTTTCGCTTCTCGCTCGTTTGATGCGTGCCGAGGCAGAAGGCGACGGTCAGCTCGGTATGCTGATGGTCGGCAATGTCGGCGTCAATCGGGTACTCGGCAACTGTCTTGATTTTGAAGGATTGAGGACGATTCAACAAATGGTTTTTCAGAGTCCCGGCGGTTTCGAGGCAACGCAAAAGGGTTATTTTTATCAGGCTGCTCGCTCACAAGATAGACGGCTTGCCGAGCGGACACTTAAAGGCGAACGGTTCCATCCCGCATCGAATTCGCTTTGGTTTTTTCAACCGGCAGGTGCGTGTCCCGCCCAGTGGTTCAATCAGTGGAACACCGGTCGTTTTAAAGCACATTGTTTCTTCTCTCCTACTGAATCGGATTGTCCGCGTGTTTATTGACCAATAGATTGTTAAGGAGTGAGTTCATTTATGGGTGTTCAATTTCCGCCAGACAGCTGGCCTTATGGCGCAGCATTTAACCCGGATCCCCAGGCGCAGCAGCCCTGGGATGACTCAAGACAGCAAGTCCAGCCGCAGCAGCCGAGCGGTTCATTTCCTTTTCAAGCTCAGGCGCAGCAGCCAATTGGCGCACCACAGCCTGCACCGCAAGCGTTGCCTTATCCTTTTCCAGCTTATACGGTCCCGGTTCCGCAGACCGGCGCCGCGCAGCAACAGGTCAGCCCGCAAGTTCTTCCGCTGCCCTTTGTCGAACAATCTTACATTGAAAACATTCTGCGACTGAATTTAGGTAAAACAGCGACCGTCTACTGCACCTTCGAAGGCAATAGCCAATGGAATGCGAAGGCGTTTACCGGTACCGTTGAAGCGGCCGGACGTGATCATGTCATCATTGAGGATGAAGAAACACGACGACGCTTCCTGATTCCGATGGTGTTCGTCAACTACTTCGAATTTACCGGACCGCTGGCCTATGAATATCCGTTCGCCCCGGCAACTCCTGCCGATCGCTAATTAAAGAGAAAAAAGATGGAGCAGCCCGCGAGCCGCTCCGTCTTTTTATTGTCGGTTATGCGCGCAAAGCCGCCGTAACAACGAGAACCCAGCTGATGAGGAAAAGAACGCCACCAATCGGCGTGATCGCCCCCAGTACGCGGACCCCGCTTAGCGTCAGCGCATACAGGCTGCCCGAAAAAAGCAGTACACCGACGGTCATCAGCCATCCGGACCAAGAAAGCAACGTGCTCTGCCCGCTGAATATAGTCAGTGCGAGGATACCGATCACAATCAAACCAAGCGCATGATACATCTGATAATGAACACCCGTTTGAAAAACTGCCAAATCCTGTTCGGTAAGCCGCGTCTTTAATACATGCGCCCCAAACGCGCCGAACGCGACGGACAGGAATGCTAAAACAGCGCCAATTGCAATAAAAGCTTTCATGAAGCTCCTCCTCTCTATTTGATTGTTTGTCCCGGATACGTATTCCTTTAATGAACGCTGACGCTTTACACAGCCGTTTTCTTTTGCTTATTTCTCGTTCCAATAATTTTTATAAATCGCTTGTGTGCCGCTGTTTTCTTCACCCTGATCAGCAAGCGCTTCGTAGATCTTCTTTGACAAGGCGAGGCCGGGAGCATCCATGCCCATCGCTTCAGCCGATTCTAAAGCAATCCGTTCATCCTTGATCAAATGCTTAATGTAGAAACCGGGTTCGAAATCCCCTTTTAGCATTCGCCGTCCGAGATTGCTCAGTGACCAGCTGCCGGCAGCCCCGGTTTCAATGCTCTCCATGACTTTGTCTGTATCAAGTCCAGCGTGCTTTGCATAGGCCAACGCCTCGGCCACACCGATCATATTGGATGCGATCGCGATCTGATTGGCCATTTTTGTATGCTGACCGGAGCCTGCTTTCCCTTGATACACGATCTTCTGGCCCATCGCCTGGAAAACGGGTGTCATTGCTTCGGCGTCGTGCGCGTCACCGCCGACCATGATGGACAGCGTCCCGTTCTTTGCCCCGACATCTCCGCCGGACACCGGGGCATCCAGCGCATGCAGCCCTTTCGAGGCAGCCGCCCGACAAATTTTTTCAGCGAGCTGAGGCGAAGACGTTGTCATGTCGATCAGATAGGCGCCTGCTTTTGCATGAGCGATGATCCCGTTATCAAAATAAACGGAAGCCACATCTTTAGGATAACCAACCATTGTTATCACAACGTCGGCTCCTTCAGCGGCTTCCGCGGGACTTGCTTTCCAGACTGCGCCTTCAGCGATAAGATCGTCTGCCTTGCTTTTGGTACGATTATAAACGTGAAGCGCAAAACCCGCCTTCATCAGATTGCGGATCATGCCCTTGCCCATAACTCCGGTTCCGATAAACCCAATCGTCTTTTCTGCCATGCTCCTCACTCGCTTTCCTATCCTTAGCATCTAGGTTAACGATAGCATGAACACCGCTCATTTTCACGTCATACGCAGCGCTTAAACCTTTCGAATTTGGAAAAAGTGAGTCAGCACCCAAGGATAGACCGCCATCGGAAAGTTGATCTGCCAAGAACCGATACCGGCGATTCGCGAATCGTAAACCAGCTGCGCCTTTGCAAACAAACTGCGCACATCTTCAAACCAGACCACGCGGTTCTGACCGCTGTCGTCGGTATAATAGAAATAAGCGGCTTGATCTGTTGTTGAATAATTAATCGGTACCTGTTCGCTCATTGCCAGATTAATTGCTGCTTGATACGTGATCGCCCGACCCGGATTCTGAGCGGAAAACGGAATCGGCCAGTCATAGCCGTAAAAAGGCGTCCCCATAATTATTTTATTTCTATCCATTAAACTGGCGGCAAATTCCAGTGTTTCACGAACAAGCTGAATTGGAGCGGTTGCTCCCGGCTCACTCCCGCTGTAATGCCAATCATACGCCATAATAAAAAATTGATCGACAATCGCGCCGATCGCCGCATAGTCATAACCGCGCACCCATGGCACATCGTCATTCGTTTTTGCAGGCACAGCGATACTCAGATCCAAATTGGCCGCTTCTGTCCTTTGCTTTAGTGCTTGCAGAAACATCACAAACGCATTGCGATCCGCCGGCAGTACGCCTTCGAAATCAATATTGATCCCGCCGTAGCCTCTGGAGGTCGCCATGCTGATCATGTTGTCGATCAACGTCTGCTGCACACTCGGTGTATTCAAAACACGCTGCACCAAGGCAGAATTGAACCCGGCCGCCGTCAAGTTGGTTACGGTCAGCACAGGGGTCACCCGTCCGCGCCAAGCGGCAAGCACCGCCGCATTGTCATTGAGCGGACTCAGATCGCCGTTCCAGTTAAAATGCGTTTCAAAAAGAGCGATGTACGTTAAATACGGCGCATTATTAGAAATGACCGATTGATCAAGCGCCGGCGTCCGAAGCTGTGAATAGCTGAAATGAGTGGCGACGCGCCGCTCAATCGTTGGAAGATTAATTTTCTGACCAATACTCAGCTGATCTGGGTTGATTGTTGGGTTTGCTTGTCGGAGCGCGCTTAGCGGTACGTAAGCCATACGCGAAATCGTCCATAAACTGTCACCGGGCTGCACTGTATAAACATCGCTCGTCACCAGCAGTGCTTGACCGGTAACAATATTTGTCGCCGCCAGCCCATTGACGCTTCTTAATGTGTCTACCGGAACATCAAACTTCTGACTGATCGCAAATAAAGAGTCCCCGGTTCTTACTGTATAAACAAACATTGTTTCACCCTTCCCCGCGCACCAAAATTTACAGGCATGCACGATGCTCAAAACATAGGCATTTCACTCTAACTTATTCAGCAGCTGCAGAACGGTTCCAAATCCGCACATAGATTCATGAAGAAAAAAAGGTTATGATAAGAGACGTCGCTAGCTTCATAGAGAAGCGGGTCCATGCTCAAAACGCACAATTCAAAGTATTGGACCATAAAGTATAGAAAAAGTACGGAAAGAAACGAGGGTTATTTATGGCTGAATTCATTCCATCCCGGCAAGTTCAAGCGCTTCCTGCCAATTACTTTACCAGCATTGAACATAAAATTGATACTGTGGTGAAGCAAGGCATTGATGTCATACATCTTCATACCGGAAGTCCGGATCAGCCGACGCCGAAACCAATTATCGAAGCAATGAATCAAGCCGCTTCGCTTCATGAGAATCAAGGCTATCCTACTGCTGGCGGCAAGCGTTCTTTTAAGGAAGCAATCAGCACCTTTTACAGACGCGAATACGGAGTCACGATTGATCCCGAGACAGAAGTGACTGTCTTTGATGGAGCAACGGTGGCTATTTCAGCCTTACCGCAAACATTGCTCAATCCGGGCGATGTCATGTTGACGACCGATCCCGGCTACCCGCTTTACTACGTCTGCCCGAAACTTGCCGGTGCGCGAACCTATGGAATCCCGGTGCGCGCAGAAGACGACTTTTTACCGGATTACCGAACGATTCCCGCGGACATTTTGGAAAAAGCGCATTTGCTGATGTTAAACTATCCGAATAATCCAACCGGAGCAATGGCTACCGAGGAATTTTTTGCTGATACGGTACGTTTCTCACGCAAACATCATATTCCGGTTGTCCATGACTTTGCCTATGCGGCATTCGGTTTTGACGGGAAACGTCCAATCAGCTTCCTGCAGACGCCGGGCGCAAAGGAACAAGGCATTGAAGTGTACACGTTATCAAAAACATACAACATGGCTGGATTTCGGATCGGCTTTGCAGTAGGAAATGCATCAATGATCCGCGCGCTCAGCACCTTCCACGACATTGATCACTCCGATGTCCCAAGCCCAATTCAAGATGCGGGATCGGCTGCGCTGCTTGGCGCGCAGCAGTCGGTTCAGCAATTATGCGCCCTTTACGAACGGCGCCGCAATGTCTTAGTCGCAAGCATGCGCGCGATCGGTTGGACGGTGCGCGCGCCAAAAGGATCGTTCTTCTGCTGGTTCAAGGTGCCGACCGGTTATACATCCGAGTCCTTTGCCGATGCTCTGCTCGAACGTGCCCATGTTGCCGTCGCACCCGGCGCCGGTTTCGGCACCCATGGCGATCAATTTGTACGCGTCGGACTGCTTGAGCCTGAAGAACGGCTCAGAGAAGCCGCTGAACGCATTAAAGCATCAGGAATCTTAAATGAAGCACCCGTTAAAAATTGAACATAGAAGCAAAAAGAACTTTTCCCGATGCTATCCGGGAAAAGTTCTTTTTTAAATGACGCGATAGCCGATCAACAGAATCACAATTAAGAAAACCGCACTGAGCACGAGCAGAAGTCCTGCCGGCTGCTGTTTTTTTCGTTTGCCAAGCGCCGCTTCCATCAAACCGATTAATGCAAAAGACAGAATTGCTTTAACGACCAGCATGAACGGAAAATGGATGATGAACAGCATCGCTATTCCGGTTCCAATCATCACCAAATAAGTGAGACGCAGAATCATACTCCATACTTTTTGCTGATAAAAAAGATAGCTCAGGAGAAAAAGAATTACCATAAGTCCCCAAACCAGCCCATGGATTTGTGCCAAACTATGCATCGCTATTCCTCTTTTCTTGTACGAAACTCTCTTTATTTTATCATGAACCTGTATCATTCTCAGGCCAAGCCGCATCGATGTACCCACACATCCGAAAAGCAGGACCATTCACACAAAAGTTGTCACGAACGACCCCAGAAGCGCGCATGCTCGAAGGTGCCTCAACGTCACGTTTGACTTTTGAGGCACCTTCTTGAGATCCATATTTAATCGGCATGACGTGACAGATCGCATTGTTCAAGCGGAATCAGTTTCGTTTTCATTTTCCACTTGGCAATCAGCCAAACGGCAAGGAAAATGGGAATACCGATGTAGGCGGCAATAATTCCGCCCCAGTCGATCTTCCCTCCGGAAAAAGCACCGAAGCTCTGACCGATAATGACGATCAAGCAGACGGCAAAGGCAAACAGCGGACCGAATGGGAACCATTTCGCCCGATATGGCAGATCGCTAAGCTTGCCGCCTTGTGCAACATAAGCGCGTCGGAACCGATAATGGCTGATTGCGATCCCGAGCCAGGCAATAAACCCGCACATTCCCGAAGCACTGAGTAGCCAGTTATAAACAAGCCCGTCGCCAAAGCTGGAAGCAAAAAAGGCGAGCAGGCCAAAGGCTGCCGTAACGATCAGCGACCAAATTGGAATACCGTGTCTCGTAACATAGCCGAGAAATTTCGGCGCCTTGCCTTCTGCGGCGAGTGCATAAAGCATACGTGTCGATGCGTACAGACCTGAATTGCCTGCCGACAGAACAGCTGTCAAAATCACCGCGTTCATGACCGATGCAGCAACTGCAAGCCCGGCGCGATCGAAAACCAATGTGAACGGGCTGACCATGACCGAGTCCGTCGCTGACAGATTGTGATTTGTATAAGGCAGGATCATGGCAATGACAAACATGGCCAAAATATAAAAGAGCAGAATACGCCAGAAAATCGTATTCATCGCTTTCGGAACATTTTTTTCTGGATGCTCGCTTTCACCAGCACTGACGCCGAGCAGTTCGGTCCCTTGGAATGAATAGCCCGCTGCTAGAAAAACGCCAAACGCAGCGAGAAAACCGCCATGGAACGGTGCGTCGCCCACGGTAAAGTTCGAGAATCCAGGCACACCCCCGCCTAAGATACGGAAAATCATCAGCAAACCAATGATGATAAAAACAATGACGGTCACAACTTTAATAATGGCAAACCAGTATTCGGACTCGCCGTAGCCTTTCACAGTCAAGGCATTCAGTAAGAAAATAATCGCTAGAAACAAACCGCTCCATAGCATGGACGGACTGTCCGGGAACCAGAATTTCATGATCAGCGTTGCCGCCGACAATTCACTGGCAATCGTGATCGCCCAGTTATACCAGTAATTCCAACCGAGTGCAAAACCAAAGGACGGATCGACAAAGCGGGTTGCATAGGTACTGAACGACCCACTGATCGGCATATAGGTAGCCAGCTCACCCAAGCTGGTCATCAGGAAGTACACCATCACTCCGGTCAGTCCATAAGCAAGCAGTGCTCCACCCGGTCCGGCAGTATAGATCGCGTTCCCGCTCGCTAGGAACAATCCGGTTCCGATCGCCCCTCCAAGCGAAATCATCGTTAGGTGACGTGACTTCAATCCGCGTTGCAATTGATTCTTGCTGTCTTTCTTCACTTGTTCTCTCTCCCTCTCTGTAATTCAGAGGAACATGCGGCATAAAAATGAATGAACGATAAAAACGCCCGTCAAAAGCATCGTGATGCTCTTAAACGGGCGAACTCTTCATAGTAAAGTTAATAAGATCTGCTTGAAAATTAAAGTCAACCGATCCACTCACTCCACGCACATCTTCCCCGATAGCACACCACACGCAAACTGCTCGCATGTGACAGTTTCGCTCCTTTCGGAAACGAACCCAACCGATTCGGCAAGGGATCCGAACCCGCTTCGGCAACAGTTCCTTACGCACACCGTCCGACGTCCCTTCGCCTCAGATGTACTTCTCATAACTGCCGCGCCTCTACCCCCTCTGTTTGCGAGGAGACTTTTTTCGACAACAGGCTTAATTCTACCTGCATCCCAGATAAAATTCAACCAAAAGGCCTTTTTAAACCGGTATTTCAGGAATTTACCAATGCATGCACGTTTGTGTCAACGTTATAGATAAGATCAATAAACATCGGCGAACCGCTGCCGACCAATTCAACTCAGGGCGTTACGTCATACCGGTTCCTGCTGCGCCTCCTGATACTCAGCAATCGCCTTCATGAAGGCTCGTCCGTATTTTTCCAGTTTCTGCTGACCAACACCTTTGATCATGAGGAATTCATGGTCCGTTGAGGGGAGCCGCGCGCTCATTTCGCGCAAAGACTGATCGGAGAAAATAATATAGGGCGGCACATATTCTTTCTGAGCCAGTGCCTTGCGTACTTGTTTCAAAGTTTCAAAGAGTGCATCGTCCACAGCAAGACGTTCCGCACGTACGCTGCCCTTTTTATACACCTTTGCTTCGCCTTTTAAAACAGAGAGCGACCGTTCGCTCAGTGCGAGTACCGGATAAGCACCACCCTGCTGCACAAGATACTGCTCGGCGGTCAGAAATTCGATAAATTCACTGATCTGTTTCTGCGTTTGCTCCTGCATGATGCCATAGGTTGAGAGCCGATTCAGCTGAAACGTCTTCACCTTTTGATCCGACGCTCCGGCAAGCACTTTGGCAACCATCATCTTGCCATAACGCTCGCGCAGCCGCTTGACACACGAAAGTACTTTTTGTGCTTCAATCGTTACATCGGATCGTTCACGCGTATCCAAGCAGTTGCCGCAATGCCCGCAATTGTCCGGGTCTTTATCTCCAAAATAGCGCAAGATGTAGCCTTGCAAACACGATTCTGTGTGGCAATAGCCGATCATCTGCTCCAGCTTATGGTACTCCGCATGTTTCAATGCATCATCCATTTCAGATTGATCGATGAAAAATTTCTGCAGCCGAATATCCTGTGGCGAAAACAGCAGGATGCAATCGCTCTTATCTCCATCGCGTCCGGCACGCCCCGCCTCCTGGTAATAGGCTTCAATGTTGCGCGGCATATTGTAATGAATCACAAAGCGTACATTGCTTTTATTAATCCCCATACCAAACGCATTCGTCGCAACAAGGACCGTCAGATCATCATAGAGAAAGCGTTCCTGGCTCATCGCCCGTTCCTGTTCTGATAATCCGGCGTGATAGCGGCCGACTGCCAGCCCTTTCTCCGCAAGGCGCGCAGATAAGCGATCGACCTCCTTGCGGGTTGCCGCATAAACAATGCCCGGTTGATCCTGATTTTTCTTCAAATAGTCGAAAAGAAAGACATCCGCACTTTGTCCGCGAATCACTTGAAAGTTCAGATTGTCACGGGCAAAACCAGTAGCGATCACGTGATTCTGCGCAATCCCCAGAAGCTGACAGATGTCCGCGGTGACATTCGGCGTCGCCGTTGCGGTCAGCGCGACAACGACCGGCTTCTGAGAAAAACGTGTGATCATCGCTGGAATCGAACGATAGCTTGGCCTGAAGTCATGTCCCCATTGCGAGATGCAGTGCGCCTCATCGATGGCAACCAGAGAAACCTGCATCCGTCCTAAAGCCTGCACAAAATCAGGGACCTCTAAACGTTCCGGAGCGATGTAGACCAGCTTGTACTTGCCGCGGGCAGCCGCTGCCAGGCGCTCTTTTCCTTCATTGAAGCTGAGTGAGCTGTTGATGAAGGTTGCTTGGATACCGGCATTTCCAAGCGCATCGACCTGGTCCTTCATTAAAGAAATCAGTGGTGATACGACAAGGGTAACACCGGAGAAAAGCAGTGCAGGAATCTGGTAACAAAGCGATTTCCCGCCGCCTGTCGGCATAATGCCAACCGTGTCCTCGCCGTCAAGCAAGCGCGTAATGATTTGATCTTGACCTCTGCGGAACTCATCATAGCCGAAATATTTTTTCAAGGCTTGGTGCGCTGCATCATCCATCATTGAAATCTCCTTTAACTGTTTTGGCTTTAGTGTTAAGTCAAACGGGATTGTCAGCAACAATCGCCCGCTTCCACAAGCCTTTTCCCTATAATTAAGCGTCGTATGAACTCTAGACCCATTTTATCATAATTATACCGTTTGCTCTTACCCTCACAATTCCAGTTCAGACTGCCTGCGCGTGTCGGCACCTAGCACCTGATTCATCATGCGCAGCGCATAGTCATTGTCCTCCTTAACGTTTGAGGCGCAACAATCTTGCGGCACCATCAGATTAAAGTCGCGCATATACGCATCATTTGCCGTGAACAAAACGCATATGTTGCCTGCCACCCCCGTCAAGATCAAGGTATCCGCACCCAGATCATGCAGGAGTGCATGGAGCGGAGTCGCGAAAAAGCCGGAATGTTTCGGTTTAATAATAAAGTAGTCCTCAGGATCAGGAAGTAGTTGGCGCACCGCTTCAGCCCCCGGTCCTTCCAGCGCCGCACGGATCAAATCATCACGATTCGATGCCCAGCGACCGCAATTGTCGTTCACATAAATAATTGGAATTCTTTTTTTTCGCGCCCTGTCCATCAAACAGGTCAAGGGATGAATCATTTGATTGATGCCATTCAAGAGCAGCCCAGCTTTGCTGAATTGAAGCGGATTGATCATATCAATGATCAGCAACGCTTTGTCATTGTTCTTCATCGCCCGCACCTCCTCTGTTTCTCCATTATTGCCAATGCGGTTGGCCCGCATTCGGCAATGAAAATCCACGAAACAAATCCACACCTGATACATATGATGGGAGCAGATAAGTATCTGAAAAGGAGGAGTCATGATGGATAAGAATAATCCCGACAAACCGCAGTTGCCGAAGAGAAGGAACCTCATGAACGATCTTGATGCCTTCTTCGAGCGCAATCCTTTCGGTGATGTATTGAGATCCATCGACGATTTTTTCAGCAGTCGTTCATCGTCCGCTTTCCCAGTCCATTTCTTTGAAACGGAAAAAGAATGGGTTGTTGAGGCTGAGTTGCCTGGAGCAGAACGAAAGAATATTCATATTGAACTCTTTAGCGATAAAGTTAAAATTTCAGTGAATAATAATGTGGTGATGAACACGCAGCACCAGCAAACCGGTGCTTTTACCCATGAATGCCGTTTTGACCATGCCGAGCGCATCGTGACCATACCGTACACAGTTGATCGCGCGCGGACCCAGGCATCCTACATCAATGGAATCTTGAAGATTCACGGACCAAAAACACCGAAAAAAGGACACCGGCTTTCAATTGAATGAATGCACGGCAAAGAGGCTGCTTCACAGGAGGCAGCCTCTTTGCATGTCTTAAGACAGTTATGTAAGCCGAATGCCGTTCATTTGGATAATCGGGCAACAAACCGTTCCAACCGATCCAAGCCATCTTTTAAGACGTCCATCGAATAAGCATAGGACAGACGCAGATAGCCCTCGCCATAAGATGAAAAGGCACTTCCCGGTACAGCCGCCAAACGCTCCTGATCAAGCAGCTGCAAAGCAAAGCGTTCAGACGTCAGCCCAAACTTTTTAATCGACGGGAAAACGTAAAAAGCGCCGGACGGCCGTACAACATCAAGACCCATCGCTTCGAGGCGGCCGACGACATAATCCAGTCGCTCCTTATAGGCGCGGCGCATCGGTTCCGCATCGTTCTTTCCTGTCGTCAGTGCCTCAATGGCGGCGTATTGCGTGATGCTCGTAATGCAGGAAATACCGTATTGATGCACTTTGATCAATTGTTCAGCAATCGGCTTGTCCGCGAGAATATAGCCCATGCGCCAGCCGGTCATCGCATGCGATTTCGACAATCCGTTAATCACCAGCGTCTTCTCTTTCATTCCTGGAAATGTTGCAATTGATCGGTGCTTTTGATCGTAGGTCAGCTCGCTGTAAATTTCATCAGAAACGACGAAAACTGGCTTATCCTGAAGCACTTCAGCGATTGCTTCCAATTCTTCGTACGTCAGCACGCATCCGGTCGGATTGGATGGATAAGGAAGAATGACCGCCTTCGTGTTTTCGGTCAGGTTTTCAGCGATCTGGGCAGCCGATAGCTTAAAGGCCGTTTCCCGAGTATCGATAAAGACAGGTACACCGCCGGCAAGTGTGATCGGCGCGGCATATCCAGGATAGGCTGGTCCCGGCAGAATGACCTCATCGCCGGGTTCAAGAATTGTACGGAAAGCAAGATCAATTGCCTCGCTCGCGCCAACAGTGGTGATGATTTCCGACTCCGCTTCATAGTGTAGCGCATATTTTTCTGAAATGTAATCAGCAATCGCCTGTCTTAATTCGATCAAGCCTGCGTTTGCTGTATAGGTGGTTTTATTGTGGTCGATCGCAGTTTTTCCGGCATCTTTCACATGCTCGGGTGTTGCGAAATCCGGTTGGCCAATGGTCAATGAAACCGCCCCCGGATAGTCTTTCACTTTATTAAAAAATTGGCGAATGCCACTGATCTGAATGTCGCGAACACGGCTGTTCACAAGGTGTTCCATAGCCGTCATATCTTTCACTCTCCCATCGTTCATCTCTATCCTTTTGTGTACGCTCCGATTGCTCGCTTGCCGCGGGCGATCCGGGCCCTTGCGCACCTGTTTGTAAACAAAAAGCCTGCACGCCTCAATCTGCGTGAAGGCTTTTCTGCGTCACCTGCTTTATTTGGCAACAGCTTCTTTTTCTTTTTGAAGCTTAACTTCCTGCGTCCAGCCCAGTTTATCTTCAATCTTGCCGCTCTGGATGCCGGTAATCGTGTCGTACAGTTTTTGTGACAGCTTGCCTGTCTTTCCGTTTGCCACTTTAATGACATGATCTTCCCACTTCAAGAAACCGACCGGAGAAATGACGGCCGCTGTTCCGGTACCAAAGACTTCTTTCAATTTTTGTTTTTCTGCTTTTTTGAACAGCTTGTTCACAGAGACTTTCTTTTCCTTGACCTTTATGCCCCATTTTTTAAGCAGTTCAATGACAGAAGCACGCGTCACGCCCGGGAGAATACTGCCGTTCAGCGCCGGAGTCCACACTTCATCGTCAATTTTAAAGAAGATGTTCATGCTGCCGACTTCTTCAATATATTTATGTTCCACACCGTCCAGCCAAAGCACCTGATCAAAGCCCAGCTCTTCCGACTTCGTCTGTGCTTTGAGACTCGCCGCATAATTGCCGGCGGTCTTTGCGTAGCCGACACCGCCTTTAACCGCACGGACGAACTCATCTTCAACATAGATCTTCACCGGACTCATCGAGTTGCCAAAATAAGCACCAACTGGCGACAGAATAATCAGCAGCTTATAGGTCGCTGACGGATGGACCCCCAATGCCGCATCCGTTCCAATAATAAATGGGCGAATGTAAAGCGATTGCCCCGGTTCAGATGGAATCCATGCTTCTTCGATGGCAACCAGTTTTTTGATCGCTTTGATCACAAACTTTTCATCGATTTTCGGGATGTTCAGCCGATCACACGACTGATTCATACGCGCCATATTTTTATCCGGGCGAAACAATAGGACACGCTTGTCTTCTGTCCGATACGCTTTTAATCCTTCGAAAACTTCCTGACCATAATGAAAAATCGTTGCGGCCGGATCCAATTTGATTGGTCCGTAGGGTACAATTCTTGCGTCGTGCCAGCCTTTTTCCGTTGAATAATCCATTTCGAACATGTAATCGGTAAAAAGTTTACCGAAACCTAGTTTCGCGGAGCCAGGCTTCTCTTTCAAATGATCAGCTTTTTTGAACGTGATCGACTGCCCCATGATACGAATCCTCCTAAAGTTTCATAGTCATAATTTGATTATAGCAATCCGTTTCACCGGACGCTACATCACGCAGCAATTCATGCATTGCGGATTTCCGTTTTTTTCTTTAGTATCGATACTGATCTTAATTAATATTCCAGAA
>NZ_BJMS01000075.1 GCF_006539285.1 Sporolactobacillus inulinus | reverse complement strand
GTTATTAAAAATAAGCTGCGATAAGCTTGAACTCTCAGAAAAAGTCTATCAAGCGGTAAAAC
Organism: Sporolactobacillus inulinus; assembly: GCF_006539285.1. Taxonomy (GTDB): domain Bacteria; phylum Bacillota; class Bacilli; order Bacillales; family Sporolactobacillaceae; genus Sporolactobacillus; species Sporolactobacillus inulinus. The sequence goes on along the minus strand of NZ_BJMS01000075.1, from coordinate 17,471 downwards.
CGCTTCCCCCAGAAGGAAACTATGTATTAAGAATCAACAATCTTTCGGACCGAGATAAATATCCAGAATTTAACGAATTTGTTTGTGAAAATTTCTATATAGTTGGCGATCAATCCGTATCGACAGAAATTAAAATTGATCATATCACTGAAGTTGACAAATTAAATCACTATTCTCAGCTTCGAAAAATACGGATCAGCGGATTAGATGACGCGATGCTTCATGATTATGAAACGATTTTTAAAAAGATAAACGAAATGACCAACGGAACAATTGAATTCTGCCCGATGAATCGGCTCAAATGCGCAACCGCGATCGCTTCGGAGTGGGCCCTCTCGGACAATGATACAAATATTGTCACTTCCTTTGGTGCTTTAAAGGATTATGCACCATTAGAGGAATTGATGGGCGTCCTTCATATTCATCGTCGGCTAATGGGCAAACATGAATGTCAAAAATTTTCGCAAATAAGGGAATTAATTGAAAGGATCACGCGTGTTCCTTTTTTGAAACATAAAGCAATCATCGGAAGAGAAATTTTTCAGGTTGAATCGGGTATCCATGTTGATGGCATTCGAAAAAATCCACATTGTTATGAACCTTATGATCCTGAATCCGTCGGTCAAAAGCGGCAGATCGTTTTGGGAAAGAAAAGTGGAAGGGCGTCACTCGCGATAAAAATAAAGGAATTGGATCTTAACTTAGATGAACGGTTTTTGCCGCAAATTTTGCAAAAGGTCAAGACGTTAAGTATCAATAAAAACGCTAAGATTAGCGATGCGGAGTTCAGAAAAATTGTCGACGAAGTAGTCCAAATGAAGTGTATCAATTAATTAGAAAGGGAGTCTCTTAATGATGAGTCAGAAAATGAGAGCGATGAAAAAGCGAAAATATATTGTTGATACTACGTTAAGAGATGGCGAACAGTCCCCGTCGATAAGCTTTACACGTCAGCAAAAAATAGCCATTGCTTCTTTGCTGGATAATGCCGGTGTCAGTCAAATTGAAGTCGGTATACCATCTGAAAGCGCATATGAAAAAGAAACCATTTATCAAATCATTAGAAATAAGAAAAATGCAAAGATTGCTGTCTGGTCCAGACTTTCACTAAGCGATTTGCAGCACTGTATTGACTGTCAGCCGGATATTATTCATATCAGTATTCCGGTGTCAGGTATTCAAATTCATTCAAATCTTCATAAGGACGAAAATTGGATAATGGAGCAATTATTTGCTTGTCTGGAACTGTTGATTAATTATCGAATGAAAAATATATCGATTGGTTTTGAGGATGCTTTTCGTTCGAATGATGATTTTATGTATGAGATTATCAATATTTTACTGGATTTTAATATTAGAAGAATTCGACTCTCGGACACAGTTGGCACAGCGACCCCGTCTTTATGCAGACATAAATTTGAACGATTGTCGGTGTCTGCAAAGCCTTAGCCGAAGTTTGGGTTTCATGGGCATAACGATTTGGGAATGGCATTAGCCAATACAATTGAATCCTTAAAGGGTTCCTCCTGCGACTATGCAGATACAACATTGCTGGGGATCGGTGAGAGGACGGGGAACTGTGATTTTTTACAGCTGATACGCATTGCTCGGCCGATCTTTAATTTTGGTGTGTCTATTGAAAGAGCAGAAGACATCCAAAAAAAGTTTCTGAAAATCACGCGTTTGTTATAGAGTTGCGTGTTCACATCAGCTATTTTCCTGCTTTTAATTGACTGATAATTACATTTATTTCATGGTAATCACTTCTGCAGGCAATCATAAGCGACACCTTTATTTTGACAAGAGGAAGCTAGGGACAAGCAGCTAAGCTAGGCATGAAGCAGGGGGAGGGTAACAATGGCTAAGCTCGTAGTGTTTTCATCGGAAAACGGACTGTGCCCATTTAAAATGGCCGATCAATTGATTGTTTATGAAAAGATCGAAAAAAGATGGGTGATTAACAGAAAAATAAAAATGAATAATCAACAGCCGCGCTCTATTCGGGCACAAAGAAAGTATGTTGAGGAGCTACTTCCTTTGATTTATGATTGCAAAATTCTTGTCGGGAAAGAGATTAGCGGAATTCCTTATGTCGTTTTTGACAAAGCCGGGTTTCATGTTTTTCAGGTAAATCAACTCTCGGATGAACAGTTTGAAGCAATCATCCGAGAAATCCATTCCATTGAAAGCGACAATGCGGTTAAGAAAGAAATTTTGAAAAAAGCAGTACCGGTACCGACTGAAAATAAAGATGTCTATTTTTTAGATTTGGTCAAACTTCAGAAGAGATTTCCAGAAGTCACGTCAAAACAGGCGTTAAAGCCCTTTATATCCCAGACTCCCTTTCTAGAACTGCATTTATATTGCAAGCATACACCGCCATGGATTGAAAGGGACGGCAGATATATCGTCGAATCGAAACCGGCGAAAAGCGACCAATATATTGTTATCAAAGCCAAACCCAATCATAAATAATAAATTCAAATCACGAACCGTCTGTTGCGAATACAGAGGATTTTCAGTATGAACTCAGAAGGGTCGATGAAGGAGGACAACTATGGAATCGAAAAAGGCCAGAGAATCATTTTCAGTGACCTCAATTCACGTTTTACCAAACGATACAAATAACCATGGCACATTTTTCGGTGGAAAACTGATGATGCATGTGGATAATATTTCTTTAACGGCTGCCACTCGCCATTCGCGCAGGCTCGTTGTAACTGCTTCTATTGATTCGGTTGATTTTCTGCGACCGATCTATGCGGGTTCGTCAGTTTGCTTAGAGGCATTCGTGACATGGAGTCACAACACCTCGATGGAAGTATTTGTGAAAATTATTGATGAAAATCTTAAAACCGGTGTACGTCAATTATGCACGACGTGCTTTTTAACTTTCGTAGCACTTGATGACTATGGAAAGCCGACTTTAGTTCCTAAAGTAATTCCTGAAACCGAGGAGGAACAGTTCCTTTTTGAAAGTGCAGAAAACCGTTATCAGAGTCGGAAAAAACGCAAACAGCAAACGAAAGAATTTACTGCAGGACTGACGCTTGAGAAGCCTTGGGAATAACTGTCTTATTTTGCGCCACAAGCATCTTCATTTTGGACGACGCTTCTCAGGGTACGACGCCAGAAACTTTATTGCGCAAATTTAAGTTATTGACGAACAACGATTTGAGCGGCAAAAGTGACACTGCTTGATTCGGAAGAGCTTGAAGCGCCGCTATGTCTGATCAATCAAAAAGAGGGTGTCTCAAAAGTCAATTGACTTTTGAGACACCCTTAAAAAACGTCTATTTTGGGATTAAGCGCGAAGATGCGAGACTCCTGCGGAGCGTTCCCGTTGATCGCGAGCCGGAGGAGACCCCGCAAGCCTTACAGGTTCAGTCGAGGAGGCTCCTGGATCGCCCACGGTCGCGCTCTGTTGATGCGAGCAGCTCGACGCCGTTATTTCTTTTTACTGTTCATCATCCTCGATAAAGCGTGCAAGACGATAGCTGTAGTCACCGTCTAAGTGTACAAGATCCGCTTTGGACATATTCTCTAGAAAACGGTCGATAATTTTAGGACCGTAATCGAGATCGAGTTCTGAGATTGATCGATTTGTCGTCACCAGCAGACTTTTCGATAATCGCGCATTGAGTATGGCGAACATGAGCTCCTTCGACCATGGAGTAATCCCTTCTGCACCAACGTCATCCAGAATGAGCAGATCGGCATCGGCGATGAAGGTCATCAGATCGCGTTCAGTGAGCGTACTCTCCTTCGTCCAGGTTGATTTAAAGATGAGCTTTAGAGCTGGAACATCGATAAATAAGCATGTTTTATGATATTTTTGGTCAAGCAGTTTACTGATCCCCACGGCTAAATGCGATTTTCCGAGGCCGGGTTTGCCATAATAGAACATTCTCGCCGGCTTATTTTCTCCTATTTTTTCAACAAATTCAACGGCATGTTCAACGGCATGGATCTGTGACGCATTCTGAGCGGAAAAATTTTTTAATGTCGCCTGTTTTAAGGCATCGTTGATCGTCGACAGTTCGTAAAAGCGTTCACGCTTGATTCTGTCGGCCTCTTGTAGCGCTTGCTGAGAAAACGAGCAGTCACAAGGCTCGGTGATCGTCGTCCATGAACCTTTTCGCGGCCCGCCGATCATGCGCATTTTATAGACATTCAACGCTCTGCCGCAATTGCGGCAATGGCTCACATTGACTAAGGTTCGTTTCAAATCGATGCCATCTACATTTAAGAAATTAGCTAAGCGACGCATGGTGACACCAGCCTTTATGAGGCGGATTAATGCTGCACTTATTTCTTAGTATCATGCTTATTCCCCCGAAAGACGCGAGCACTTCGAACATAGGCAACATCCTTTACCTGGAGCCGAAAGTTGGCAACGCGTGCAGCGGCAAAAAAGTAATCAGAGAGACGGTTGATATAGCGCAAGGGTAGAGAGGACAGTGCCTGATCCTGCTTCATAAGACCTGCGATGCATCGCTCGGCTCGCCGTGCCACGGTGCGGGCGATGTGGAGCGAGGCAGATGCGGCAGTCCCTCCAGGAAGAATAAAGCGTTCAATGTTCGGCGCTTCATCGGTTAACGCATCGATCCGCGTCTCCAGCCAATCGACCATTTCTTGGTGTAATTTGTTCGGTCGTTCCTTAATCACGCTTGCCAGATCGCTGCCGCAGTCAAACAATTCATGTTGAATCTTCTCCAAGTCATCCAAAAGATCCTGAAATAGGGCGGGATCAAGCTGGGCAATGGCCAACCCGACAAAACTATTGGTTTCGTCAACCGTTCCATAGGCCTCGATTCGAATGTCGTCCTTATCCCGCCGACCGCCAATGATGCTTGTCTGCCCCTTGTCACCCGTTCGCGTATAAATTGCCATGGTTTTTCACTTCTTTCGTCAGCATTGCTTCAGTTCTAAAGTCTTTAAAACTTGCTATAGTACCAGACGATCTGATCCTTTTTTTGAACCTTTACGGCACCAGCGCCGACATTGGGCTGTTTGCCGTTAACGGTGAACAGCCAGCCGGCGTTCTTTGAGGCTTTTTTGTTGTTTAAGCTTGTCACATAGACCATTTTGCCACTGCCGCTGCTGCTCATTTCGAGATGCTGTTTTTTACTGAATTTTTGAAGCAGGCTAAAGACGGTTTCGTTTTTTGAAAATGCGATTTTGCCTTCTTGTACATGGGAACCGTTCTTAATACTGATAAAAGCGCTTGGAGCAGCAGTTTGAGCCGTGCGTGCGGCTGGTTTTGCTGCAGCGTTCTGCGCCGTTTGATGTCCGGTCCAAAAGCCTGCACCAAATAATAAGGCGGCTGCAAGTAGCGCTATGATGACTCGATAAATGGTTTTCATTATTTTTGTCTCCTCTTCGTGTAGGGTGTTTGCTTAACGGGTCTGTTTGTTCAATTTACGGGCTTCAGCTGCGAAGACTTTGAACAAAAGCGGAGAAAACAAACCGAAAATGAGATTTCCTGCCGCGTGATAGAGATCAAAAGGCAGTCCGCTGATCCATAGACCGACGACCGTTAAGGGATTTTGGGTGAAAACAAAATAGGACAAAGCCATGATCATACCAAACACTAATCCGCTCACGAACAGCCATAAGAAATAGAGCCACCGCTTCTGTGGAAGCAGTGCGGAAAGGAGTCCGATCAGTCCCCACGCGACAATGTGAAAAAGCGTCCAATAGCCGAGGCCGAGAAACAGATCGGAAACCAGCGCCGTTAATAGCCCTTCAGCAGCCCCCATCTTCCAGCCAAAAAACCATCCGGTCAGGATGATGATGAGTGTCGCCGGTTGGATATTCATTCCGTGAATCGCAAGTCGACCGGCGACCGCGGCTGCAGTCAGCAAAGAGAGCAGTGTCATTTTATGAATGGCCAGCATCATGGTACCCTCCAGGTCACTTATTTTACCGGACAAGCGCCACCGACGCAGTCGCTTTGATCGACGATTTCAAGGTCTTTCTGTTCCTTGAGACGGAGCGTTCGATAGAGTTCAGCAACATCCGCGCCAATTTTGGCTTTGCGCTCAAGATACGCTGCTTTACTGATCGGCTCTTTCGGTGCTTGAGCAAAGCCGTGTCCGCTGTAGGGAAGCAGCGAGGTTGACTTGCACCGGCTTCGGTATTGCTGAAGCAGTCCGGCAATCTTAGAGGCTTCCTCTTTATGGAACGTAATGGTGCAGCTGACCGAATTGTCTGACCAGTAGGTTTGCAGAAACAGCTGCGTCGCAAACTGTTCGCCGATCGATACATCATTCGCGGATACAAAGCCTTTATGATCAGCACTGCCGGCTTTGACCGGAAATTCGACGACCATTGTATTTTCAGAGTATACATCTTTTTCGATCGTATAGCCGGCTTTTTGCAGCACGGGCAGTAAGGGATCACTGTCCTGAAAACGGATGCGCTGAATCAAGTATTTATCAAAACTAAAGTGCATTCCTTCGGATATCCCGACAAGCTTTGAGACCGTTCCGGAAGGTTTGACGGTTGTGTGTTTGATTGATGGACTGCAGCCGAGTGTCTGGGAATACCGTTGATCGGCTTTGACGACCATTTGATAAAAGGCATCAACACATTGTGCCGCTTGCTCATTAAATACCGGTTTTTGATATAAAGTTCCGCTTTCCGGGTCTTGCGCATCAACGAATCCGCTGATGAGACGTTCGCCAAATCGTTCGAGCACCCAGTCTTGGATGCCGCTCATTGAGATGCCGATGCGCCGATTTTTCTCGATAATTGTTCTTGAGCATTGCCAATCATAGTGCGAGAACGTGACGCGTTTGGCATAGCGGACGGCAAGACTGAAGACTTCTTCCATCGACCAGCCCATCTCTTCTGCAATCCCTGGGAAGACTTCAAATAAGTTGCAGGGTTCGCCGTTTCCTAATGAGATTTCGCCGCAGGGGTTGGTTCCTTCTGCATCAGCGTCGATGCCCGGCTGACGACCGTCTGCAAACCGCCCGTAGTTGCGGATGTTGTCCAGATTGACGATACCCGGTTCTCCATTTTTGGCAATCGCCTCGGCAACCGCATCGTAGTGATTAAAATCAGGAGTGACCAGCACACTGTTGTTTGAGGCCCAGCGATGATCCATTAATTGTTCCTGATCCTGTTTCATCGTGACGAAGGCCTGGTCGTCCGGATCACCAAGGGCAATTTCCGCACTGCGGCGCACATTGCCGGCAACGACATTTTTGCCGATTAAATTGCAGATGTCCGTGCAGTCCACGGATGTGAGCTGTCTCCCATTTGCCTGATTCAGCACACGGTTTACTGCACCCAGCATTTCAATGAACGGAACAGGACCTGCGGCCACACCGCCGAATCCTTTAATTTTTTCCCCTTTTTCACGAATCGCGCTGACATCGATGACCACATGCGATGCATGGTCAATCATAGACGAGAAGTGGGCATCAATGAGCAGGGCGTTCGATTCTACCCATCCTTCGCGTGTATCCGGCGTTTGGTAACAGAGATAAGATGCGCGGTCATGATCCTGATACCAGGTATCGGCATCTTGAGCACCTGCCTCAAGCGCTGCTGCGTAATCTCCATTTTCTTTACTAATTAGAATATCCAGCTTCACGTGACGCGTCACCGGAGGGATTTGACGAATATTTGCTCTAGAAACGGAGAAACCGACACCGCCGCCCTTCATCAATTCGTCAAACAGGAAAGAGAAGGGCATGGATACGGCCGGCTGCTCTTTCTTCAGATAGAAAGGAACGATGTGGCTGTCCCCATAGGCTTGGGGACGAATCGCAATAAACCAGCAATTATTCAATGCATCGCCGACACGCTGCTGATAGTCTGTACCGGAGATCCAAAGGTTGCGCCCTGATGGGGTGGAGCACAGGCTGTAAATGAGTTTAAATAAGCGCTCGGCTTCTTTTCCAAGCTCACGGACGGTTGCTTCGGATACCTGATCCGCATGGAGTCTCGGATCCAGATTAATATTGCCTTCAACCACTCGCCTTACCGTCTCGTCCCATTCTTCGTAGCGGCCAAGCGGCTCAATCCAGCGGGCATAGGTTCTTTTATAGGTGACCCATCCGAGTTCACCCCAGTGCGGCTGAACTTCCGACTTTATCTTTTGTATGTAAGCATCTGATAATTTAATCTGCATTATTTTACTCCTCTCGACGACGTTTCCTGCTCATCGTAACTAGATATCGTATTAAAGTCAATAATATAATCAATATATAGTATTCCCGGCTTTTTCGGTACAATCATGCATGGTTATCGGATTTTTGCTGTGACAGCCTTTGGATGCATCAATCCAGTTAAATAGAGTGTCACATAATTGTCACTTCATGAAAACATACAGTATAGACCTCTTATCAGCACAATAGCTGCGCAGGAGACAAGACTTTTTCTGATGAGTGAGGACCAGCGGCATAACGGTTTTGCTGATCGGGGATCGATGACTAAAAAAAAAACTGAGCTTATCCTTGAAATTGAGAATCGTTATCAATAAAATGTGTAAGTGGAGAATAGTCGTCTGCGTTTCAACCAATGCTTAAATAAGTACGGGTCTTGAATTCGAACGGCATCATTCTGATTATTGAACTGTTTTTTTTGATCTCTGCATCGGTAGGGGGATTTATACGATTCGGGACCCCTCCCTTGGCAGTGCTTCTTGATAAATACTGCAGACTCTAGTGGAAGATGAGGAAACAATGATGAGAGACCACGAAACTGGAATTGGCGTGAGCAGCAGTAAAATTATTCTGATTGGCGAACACTCGGTTGTTTACGGAAAACCGGCGATTGCTCTGCCCGTTCCGGCAGTGCATGCAGTGACGCAAACAACGCGCTGTCTTGGACCGCTGAGGCTGCAATGCAGCTTCTATAATGGCATTTTGAATGATGGAACGGATCAGATTGCCGGACTCAGAACGGTTATTCCGGCCGCACTGCACGTTTTAAAGCGGCCTGAAAAAGATGTAACGATCACTATTAACAGTGCGATTCCTGCAGCGCGCGGCATGGGCTCAAGCGCCGCCGTTGCGATATCGGTAGTTCGTAGTTTATTCAACTATTTTGAAACACCGCTTGAGCGAAATGTACTGCTCAATCTCGTCGGCGTTTCTGAAAAATATTTTCATGGAAATCCGAGCGGTCTCGATGCAGCTGCGGCCAGCAGTACGCATCCGATTTTCTTTATGAAAGGAAAAGGCATGGAATGGATTCACCATAAGCTGCGCGGTTGTTTGGTCATTGCCGATAGCGGTATAAAAGGGCAGACGAAGCGTGCGGTCACCGCCTTGAAACAACGTCTGCTGCAAAGCGCGCTGCTCCGGCGGAAAGTAAACCAATTAGGTGTCCTTACTTCAAGCGCAAGAGAGGCGTTGGAGACCGCAAAAGAAGAAGCCTTGGGCTCCATATTGCTGGACGCGCATCTTCTTCTGCAAGAGCTGGGCGTCAGCCATCCTTCTTTGGATTATTTAGTTGCAACGGCGATGAAGGATGGGGCGATTGGCGCGAAGATGACCGGCGGGGGATGCGGCGGCTGCATGATCGCACTGGTAAAGGATGTGCGTAAGGCGCATGATCTAGCAAATAAGTTAATGGGTGCCGGCGCAGCTAAGACTTGGATTCAGCCGCTTCAGGGCAGAAATCTTCCGGTCAATGCCGGGTTCTTGGACTGACCTGATATAAGAGAGAAGGAGAGTGAGTGCATTGTATGCTGCTGCACGCGCGTATACAAATATTGCTTTGATTAAGTATTGGGGGAAGAAGGACGAGCAGCTCATTCTGCCGATGAACAGTAGTTTGTCGCTTACGCTCGATGCGTTCTATACGGAAACTAGTGTTGAACCACTGCAAGGGCTGCACGAAGATGAAGTGATTATGGCTGGCGCGCCTTTAAGCGGCGCTCCCGCTGCAAAAATCAGTCGTTTTATGGACCTTGTTCGTGAAAAATCGAGAAATCACATGTTTGCTCGAATTGTAACCAGGAATCACGTTCCGGTGGCCTCCGGCTTTGCGTCTTCGGCCTCTGGTTTTGCTGCTCTTTCAGCCGCAGCAGCTCGTGCCTACGGCCTGGACTGCTCGGGAACTGCGCTCTCTCGGCTTGCGCGTCGCGGTTCGGGCTCGGCTTCACGTTCGATTTACGGCGGTTTTGTTAAATGGATGAAAGGAACAGACGATGCGAGTTCTTATGCGGTGCCGGTTGATCCGGCAAACTGGCCGATTTGCCTCTTGGCCGTTGCGGTGAACAAGCAGCCCAAAAAGATTTCCAGTCGCGAAGGAATGAGGCGAACCGTCAAGACATCATCCTTTTATCCAGTTTGGATCAAAGAGGCGGAAAGGGATCTTGCCAGAATAGAACCGGCGATTCGAGAACACGATTTGGATATGATTGGCAAAATTGCTGAAGCAAATGCACTAAAGATGCATGCGGCGATGCTGGCAGCGGAGCCCCCCTTTACTTACTGGGAGGAAGGAACAATGACTGTGATGCGACGCGTCGTTTATCTGCGCGAGCAAGGCATACCGTGCTTTTTTACGATGGATGCCGGTCCAAATGTCAAACTGCTTTGCTCGGAAGCAGGTGTCGATCGGATTCTTGAAGATCTATCTGAATTTTTCCCTCCAGAATCCTTGACTGTTGCCCGGCCGGGACCTGGCGTTGACTATTTGGAGAACCCTATTCAGTGAAGGAGACATTCACAATTTGAATGGCGTACAATCTGCACCTGGAAAACTTTATATAGCGGGGGAGTATGCGGTTGTTGAACCAGGCTACCCTGCCATCATTGCTGCAATCGACAAATCCGTCACTGTGACCATTGAAAGAAAGGAAACACGTGGCCGAATTCAATGGGCAAATGCAACGCTCGACTTGAGACGCAGTGCAACGAACCAATGGAACACGGATGGTGATGTTTCTCCATTCCGGTTTGTCTTATCGGCAATCGAACGAACCGAGCGGTACATACGATCGCTCGGAAAACAACTTGGCGTTTATCAACTATCCGTCAGTAGTGATCTGACAAGAAAAGATGGCAGAAAGTATGGATTAGGTTCCAGTGCTGCTGTGACGGTTGCCTGCACTAAGGCAATCCTCGCTTTCTATGATGTGAAGATTGATCAACAAATCGTATTCAAGCTGGCTGCCCTTGCACATCTTGCGGTTCAAGGGAACGGATCATGCGGGGATATTGCTGCCGCTGTTTACGGTGGTTGGATTGCCTACAGCTCATTTGATCGTAAATGGTTGGCGCCGTTCATTTCTTCAGAAAATGATTGGCTTGAACTGCTCGAGTTGGATTGGCCGAAGTTGTCGATTCAGCCGCTTGTGCTTCCAACGGATCTGCACCTCATTGTCGGCTGGACAGGAACGCCTGCCTCAACAGCCAAGCTCATTAATCGAGTGGAGAAAGCAAGACGTGGTAAGGAAAAAGGTTACCAACACTTTTTGAAGCAAAGCAAAACATGTGTTGAAAGAATGATCGCCGGTTTTTTAAAGCAGCAGCCAGAGTTGGTTTTGGAAGGGATTCGCGAAAACCGCAGGATTCTTGCTCAATTGGCCAAGCTGTGCGGAATCCTCATTGAAACCGATAAACTGCATCAGCTCTGCACCATTGCCGAAAACCATCGGGGCGCGGCAAAACCATCGGGTGCCGGCGGAGGCGACTGCGGCATCGTTCTCGCTGATCAGCAGACCGATCAGAAGGCGCTCATCGAAGAATGGAACGCACATGAAATTACTCCGCTTGATCTGCATGTATCGGACAGAGAGAGTCAAAAGGAAGAAGGATCGTGAGATGGAATCGCGTAAAGATCAGCATGTCCGGCTATTTCAGGAAACCCACCAGAAGCATACGAATGATTTTGATTCTGTAAAATTTATACATGACGCGCTGCCGGAAATGAGCCTTAAGCAGGTTAATTACACAACGGATCTGTCTTTTGGCAGGTGGCCGGTTCCTTTCTTTATCAATGGGATGACCGGGGGTAGCGCGAAGACAAAGAAGATCAATGAATGTCTGTCAAAGGCGGCGGCAGAAACGGGGCTTGCGGTTGCATCCGGTTCGCAGAAGGCGGCCTTAAGAGACCCGGAATTGCGTGACACGTTCCAGGTGCTGCGCCGCGTCAATCCGAATGGATTTATTTTTGCGAATATCGGTGCTGAACTCGATGGGGAACAAGCGAAACGTGCGGTCGCGATGCTGGAAGCAAATGGGCTGCAGGTGCATTTAAATGCCCCACAAGAAATCGTAATGCCTGAAGGGGATCGCGATTTTTCTTCATGGCTAAAAAATCTGGAACGGATTGTCCGCTCTGTTGATGTTCCTGTTGTCGTGAAAGAGGTGGGGTTCGGAATGAGCCGTGCGACTTATCAGAAGCTGATCAATGCAGGTGCTGCGGCCATTGATGTTGCCGGTAACGGAGGGGTGAATTTTATCACAATTGAGAATCTCCGCCGTGAGCGGGCACGATTTGACTACTTGCAGGACTGGGGTCAGTCGACGGTCATCTCGATGCTTGAAGCACAACCCTATATTGATCAGACGGTCTTCTTTGCGTCCGGAGGGGTGCGCAATCCGCTGGATGTTCTGAAAGCTCTTGCACTTGGGGCCCGTGCGGTCGGTATTTCAGGAACCTTTCTTCATACAGCACTCGCAGAAGGAAAGGATGGACTGATTGCCCAGATTAATGAATGGAAAGAACAGATGAATCAGATTATGCTGCTCCTCGGCTGCTCAAATGTACAGGCACTTCGGAACAAGAATCTGATCCTGAGCGGGGCCCCTTTCGAATGGGCACGTCTAAGAGGACCACGGCCCGAAGCGCTGGCTACCCGTTCAGGTAAGGGAACAGAAAAGGCGTGAAAAGGGGACGGTCCTGCTTGCACACCATGCTCCTGCCTACTGAATCAGAAAGGAGAGTCGTTATCTATGACTGCACGTTCAAAACAGGATTTCGAAATGATTGAAATATGGGATGATGTTGTCCGGATCAAGGATCTTGTCCTCGCGATTGTGATCAACAGCATCACAACATTAGGCGGCTATTTTGCTGCACCAAATCACGCGCCGATGCCGCTCTTGTTTGGCTTAATCGGAGCGGTTATCGGGTTTATAATTTGCTCACTCTTCATTAAGCCGAAACGCATCTTTGAAGAGACGGAAAGTGAGGAATAATGGATGGATCTTATCCTTTTAGCAGAAATGATCGCTGCAGCTGTTGCGGCTGCACTTTTATATACAATTATTGGCATCATCCCGGGGACGGACGAAACGGCCGTTCTGGTTCCCGTCACGCTTATCTTAGTGCTCGCCGGTGTTCAACCCGTTATTGTCCTCTGCTTTTTTATTTCAGCTGTGATTGCCAATAACCTGATGGATGCGGTTCCTGCCGCCATTGTCGGGATTCCCGGCGGCGTTATGGCAAGTCCGCTCGTTGACCATGCGCAGTTGCTTAAACGAAAGGGAATGGCCGACCGCTCGCTGCGCAAAATGGCCGCGGGTTCGCTGATCGGTGTACTGGTCAGTGTTCCGGTCAGTTTGCTGCTTGCAAGAAGTCTAATCCCGCTTGCTGAAGCAATTAAAGCGTACGCCAACCCGCTCTTCTTTGCTGGCGCTGTTTTACTTGCCTTGCTGAGTAAGAATAAGTTACTGGCACTTGCCTCCATTCTCCCTTTCACACTGCTCATTGAAGGGCTGCGCTATCTCTATTGGGGCATCGGCATTGTACCAAGGGGAACCACAGTGTTCATCTCATTCTTTCTTGGCATAACGATTGGACCGGTCATTCTAACTCTGTTTGAGCTACTGAATAAAGAGAAAAGAGAGCGGCTGACGTGTGATCAGCCGCGCAGGATTACCCTTCAGAAAGTGCCCTTCGAATGGAAATCGCTTAATCCGTTTCAGGCGTTGAAAAAACAGGAATGGGTCACAAGCGCCGGCGCGTCACTGATCAGTTGTTTCACTTTTATTCTTAGCCCGGTCGGGATGACGACGCTTCTTGGCGAACTCTTTTCAAAACGGACGCAAGATCCGGTCGAACGGTCGGTGCTTGCCATTACAACGATGAATGCACTGGCAAACGCGACCTATCTTTCCGGGACGCTGATCCCGTTGATCGCGTTAGGCATACCCCTTTCTCCGGTTGCCATAGGCCCTGCTCATGCGCTGTTTGACGCACCACCGGTCTTTACCACAACGCACAATATGCACCATATCCTTTCGCAGACTGATTTCATTTTGGCGACGGTGATTGGCGCCGGCGTTGCTCTCGTTGTCACGTATACGCTGGCAATCAAATATGCGCAATCGATTTGTGCCTTTGTGTTCAAACGGATTCCCCACGAAGCAATCCTCGGCTTGTTTTGCGCTTTTGTTCTCCTGCTTGCGTATATGGATGCGGGTTGGATGAATATCGGCGGCGTCATGTTGATCGGACTTGTTTCCGGACTGCTTCACCGCTGGGGCGTGGGGTACGGGATATTATTCATGGTCTTGTATGCGGCGCCATGGCTCGTTTCGGGATTCTGATCACGATCCGTTCTGGAGCGGGCCGCGCCGAAGTATTCACTAGGCTGATCCGCGCACATGGTGTAGGAGTGATCACTGATTTCTGAGTGAACCGGCCCATTAATTTTGACCGATGAACCAGAGCAGGACGCCTACACAATAGGTGCTGATTCAACCAAAAGATGATGAAACGCGGAGGTGAACGAGATGAATCCGGCGATTCGAGATAAACTTTCCTTGCTTCCGAAACAGCCCGGCTGTTATCTGATGGAGGATCATTGCGGTACGGTCATTTATGTTGGAAAAGCAAAGATCTTAAAGAGACGCGTGCGCTCTTACTTCATCGGCAAACATAATCCAAAGACGGAGAAATTAGTGAGTCAAATTGCTGATTTTACGTTTATTGTGACTGCCTCTGATGTTGACGCACTCATTCTTGAAAATAATTTAATTAAAAACTATCATCCTAAATACAACATCTTGCTGAAAGATGATAAAAGCTATCCCTATATAAAAATAACGGATGAGCGCCATCCCAGGCTCATCATTACTCGACAGGTGAGCAAAGATAAGGGAAGGTATTTCGGGCCTTTCCCCAATGTAAGTGCTGCCAATGAAACGAAAGCACTGCTGGATCGTCTCTACCCATTAAGGCGCTGCCCACTTTCTGCCCAGCGGCCATGTCTCTATTACCAGATCGGCCGATGCATTGGATGTTGTGCCAGAGAAGTGAGCGAAGAAGAATATCGCCAAGTGACGCGTAAAATCGTTCATTTTTTTAATGGCGGGTTTAGAGCGGTCGCGCGAAAATTAAAAGAGCAGATGCGTGAGGCATCGGATCGGTTAGACTTTGAGAAGGCCCAGGAGCTCCATGATTTGATCTCTTGTATTGAAGCTACGATGGACAAGCAGAGCATCAATAACCTCGATTTCGTCGATCGCGATGTGTTCGGTTACGCTCTTCAAGAAGGCTGGCTATGCGTGCAGGTTTTCCATATTCGCTGCGGTAAATTAATGCAACGCGCAGCTTCATTCTTTCCCGTGTATGCTGAGCCGGAAACGAGTATTCGTGCTTATCTGGGACAATTTTATTTGGGAAATCACCAGATCAAGCCAAAAGAAATCTTAATGCCGGAATTGGATGATGAAAAAACGATCCAAGAATTTCTAGGTATCCGTTTGATCCATCCCAAACGTGGCACAAAAAAGAATCTTGTACAGATGGCCTGTCAAAATGCACGGGTAGCGTTGCAAAATAAGCTGTCGTTATCGGGATTGGAATCAACGGGCAATAAGGACTGAATCCTGTTTGTAAAAAGGGGGCATTTGCGTTATGTCCTGTTCTCATTTAAATAAAAATAAAGCCCTCTCTTCAAACAGAGGGGATGCGAAACAATTAATGGAAGCATTTGTCGAATCTGGTTCGTATAAACGGTTAAAAGAACTTGAAAAGGAAGGGAGGACACTTCGCGACCGTGTGCGTGGCTGTCTCAGTAGCGGTGAATCAAGAAGGTACGAGATTGGCAGTCATTTGGTTGCGAAGTTCATTCCTAAAAAAATTTATCAATACGATTATCCTGGACTCAATGAATATCTGTATAATCTCGGATTACTCCAGAAACTGACGATACTGACCAGTCGAAATTTGAACAAAGACCAGAAACTGCTGGACTTATTTGAACCGTACCACTTAACTCCAGAATATTATGTTAAGCCCTCTTTTAATCGAGCGGGGCAGGAACTGATAAAGGGTGAGCGAACACCTGAAGTGCATGTGACGCTGCACGATGCGGCGATAAGAATAAGCCAAAATCGAAGTCAATTAAAAGCCGTAAAAGCTGAGTATGAAAAGCTGAAGGATGAATTGGCCCAATCCAATCAATTATCGGTGAACAAGATCGTGACTTATAAATACGGCTCATTATCCCTTCGTCGAAAACCGCTGCGTTATCGGATCATGCATCGTACAAATCAAAGGATAATTCATGCGTTAATTGAATTTGGAAAACCAAGTTTTGATGGAATTGACCATTACCTGTATAAAGGAATCATTAAAAAGAGCGAATTTGAGGCATTTAGGACGCTTAAGGATGTTCGATTAGATTTTGTTATTCTTGACTTGGACGATGAGGCGAAGATGCAGAATTATTTCCACCGAAAATGGACCAATCATTTACTATTTTTGAATGAGTGAACGAAGTATAATGAGTTTAAGGACAAGTTTTCCCAAGGGAGGAATCGATATGTCCGAGCAGACGGTTCTGATTATTAACGGTAGAGATATGCGCTATGGTTCTGCTAAGGGCGCGTTGAACACATTTCTAGCGGATACAGCTGCAAGTCATTTGAAAGAAGAAGGGTTCACCGTAGAGACAACGCGCGTGGCGGACGGATACGAGATTGCAGAAGAAGCGCGCAAGTGGCAGCAGGCAGATGTGGTTCTCTTTCAGTTTCCGATTTATTGGTTTGCTGCACCCGCCGTTTTAAAACGGTATATTGAAGAGGTTTACCAGCACGACACGTTTTATTCCAGCGCCCCGGAATACGGACGCGGAGGACTGTTGCATGGGAAACGCTACTTGGTTTCCACCACTTGGAACGCGCCAAAGGACGTATTTGCCGACCCTTCCTCATTTTTCAACGGCCGTTCCGTTGATGACGTGCTTGCCGATTTTCACTTCACGCAAGCGTTTGTCGGATTAACAAGGCTGCCAAGCATTTCTTTTCATGACGTCATCAAGCATCCTGATGCAGCAGCTTATGCAGAACAATTAAAAACGCATCTCAACAAAGCATTAAACATCTAATTTAAGGGATTCAATGGTCAAAGGGAAGATCCGTTTACCCACTACGCGGAGCATTGGCAGATTCCTTTTGTTAATAAGCAAGAATAGTAGGAAACATGCGCAGCCGCATGTTTCTTTTTTTTGCAGTTTATGATTTGGCCCTTTCTTCAAACCAATAGAC
>NZ_BJMS01000074.1 GCF_006539285.1 Sporolactobacillus inulinus | reverse complement strand
CTTCCGCGTTGTGCACGAACGACACTCGAGCTGCTCGCATCAGAAGCCTCCTCAGACAGGCAAGAATTTGCGGGGTCTCGCTGACACGCGCTGATCCCGCAGGCGCCAGAGCATCTTTGCGTTTGATGCACCGTCTTTTGCGTGACCAAAAATTCTTATCCTGGCAGAAAAAAACGTCAAACAGCCGGATCCAAAAGATCCGGCCTGTTTGACGTCTTCAACCGCTTTTTTATCAATGAAACGTTCAACCTCATCATCGCTGATGTTTTGTCCAGTATGACCGCGCGATGATCACTGTTCTCAAGATTGTGCAAGCATCCGTTCAAGCGCTAGGACGGCATCGCGCGCAACCGTATCAGGGACAGAGATGATATTATCCACTGTGCCTGCTGCAATCTGCGCCAGTGACCAGACAAAGTGCGGCAGATCGATCCGATTCATCGTCAGACACGCGCACATCATCGGATTCAGCGAACGAATGTGCAAATGCGGATGACTGTGCTTCAGACGATTCACCAGATTCATCTCCGTGCCAATCGCCCAGTGCGACCCTGCCGCTGCATGATCAATCACATCAATAATATATTTGGTTGATCCGGCAAAATCTGCCTGACGTACAACCTCATAGTCACATTCGGGATGAACAAGAATCTGCACATCCGGATCCTCTCGCCGGCAGTCGGCAATGTTCTCTGCGGTAAATCGCTCATGAACCGTACAGAAGCCCTTCCAAAGAATAACCTGTGTGTGCTCGCCTGCATTGCCTTCAAAGCTTTCCCGCACCGGATCCCAGACCACCATATCGTTCAGCGGAATCCCAAGCTGAACGCCGGTGTTACGTCCCAGATGCTGATCGGGCAAAAAGAGAATTCTTTGCTTCTGCGTCAGCGCCCATTGCATCATTTTGCCCGCATTGGACGAAGTCAACGTTGCCCCGCCATGCCTGCCGCAAAACGCTTTGATTTCTGCAGTCGAGTTGATATAGGTCATTGGAAGGATACTATCGCCGAACCGCGCCTGCAGATGGCTCCACGCGCGCTCGAGCTGGTGAATCGTCGCCATATCGGCCATCGCGCAGCCTGCGCGGCGATCAGGCAAAATGACCTTCTGCCTCTGATCCGTGAGTATGTCGGCGGTTTCCGCCATAAAGTGAACCCCGCAAAAAATAATATAGTCCGCTTCTTTTTTTGCAGCTGCAAGCTGTGCCAGCCGAAGTGAGTCACCGCGATCGTCCGCAAATTGAATCACTTCATCGCGCTGATAGTGATGGCCGGGAATATAGATCCGTGAACCGAGCTGTTCTTTGAGTCGCCATCCTTCTTCGGTCAATACATCTTTAGATGCATGTCGATAGGCTTCCGGAATTTGCGTCTGTTTTAAAAAGGTTTCTGCAAGACCCACTGTCCACTCATTCCTTCCCTTTTCTTTATTGGTGATCCATGTGTAAATTAAAGCTGATGTCGAGCGCCTTGACCGAATGCGTCAGACAACCAAGTGAAAGATAGTCCGCACCGCATCCGGCATAATCCTTCAAGGTCGTTAAATCAATGCCGCCGGATACTTCCGTCACGATGGTGTCCGGAACTTCCTGAACATACGTGCGAATCTCATTCGGCGAACAATTATCAAACATGATAATGTCTGCTTTTGCCTGAACAGCCGCTCTGACAGTCTCAAGCGATGTCGTCTCCACCTCAATTTTCACGGTATGGCCAAGTTCGGCGCGAACTTTCTGTACCGCGCGGCTGATCGAGCCGGCATGCACAATATGATTATCCTTGATCATGACCGCATCATAGAGACCGAAGCGGTGGTTATAGCCGCCGCCGATCTTCACCGCATATTTTTCAATCAAACGCAGGCCGGGGGTTGTCTTTCGCGTATCACAGATTCGCGTTCCGCTGCCCTTCATGATGCCCGCCGCCGCAGCCGTCATGGTTGCAATCCCGCTCATATGCTGCAACAAATTAAGCAGCACACGTTCCGCACTGAGCAGCGTGCGCACCGGACCGCTGACCGTTAGCAGATCAACGCCTGCCTGAACATGATCGCCTTCGGAGACGTGAAACTGAAGGGTAATTTCCGGGTCGAGCAGCCTGTAGCCCTCGATCAATACCGGCAACCCGCAGATGGTCCCCGCCGCTTTCGTAGTAAATGTGCCGATCGCCGTGTCTTCAGCGGCAAAGATCGTTTCACTGGTTAGATCCTGATGACCAATGTCCTCATTGTAAAACGCTTCGAGCGCTTGCCGTAATTTAATTTTGTTCAACAGGTGTCACCTCGCGAAGGATGTTTTTTGTCCGCCAAGCTTCAATTTCCTCCGGATAATCAATCCGTGTATGTCCGCCGCGGCTTTCGGTGCGTTCCAATGCTGAGCTGGCAATCAGCCAAGCAACCGTCAGCATGTTCAAGCGCTCCAGTTCATCCTTCGTGCCGTCCAGCCGTTCTGCCCGGTTAAAGTCAATGTTCCAAGAGCGGCACCAATCGATCGCCGTGGTGAGCGACTGCTTGGTACGCCAAATCCCAACATTCGCGAACATCATCTTCTGGATCTCCTTTTTGGTCGGGAGCGCCGGGACCGGCCTGCTGCCTGATTCAGCAGCAACCTGCTCCGCGGGAATCGCTTTCTCGTCCATCATACTGGAAGCTGCTGTCCCCGCATAAGTAATCGCTTCAAGCAGTGAATGACTGGCAATTCGGTTGGCGCCGTGTACTCCAGTGCATGCACACTCGCCAACGGCATACAGCCCGGGCAACGTTGTGCGTCCTTCATGATCCGTCTCAACTCCGCCCATAAGAAAATGGGCACCTGGCGAAACCGGAATCCTTCCTTTTGCGATAGAGACACCGGCCTTGCGGCACAGTCCGGTGACGGTCGGAAAATGGTCGGAAAAATGGTCAATCATTGAGATATCAAGATAAATCTTCTTGACCTGACCGGTTTTCTTCGCTTTAAACAGAATCCGAGACACCACATCGCGAGGCGCCAAGTCTTCGAGTGGGTGCTTTCCAGCAAGAAGCCGGTTGCCATCCTGATCGATCAGCTTCGCACCCTCGCCGCGAACCGCCTCTGAAACCAGCCCGTAAACATGGTTGTTTTCAATCAGCACCGTCGGATGGAACTGAACAAACTCCATATCTTTGAGCGCGGCACCGGCACGATAAGCAAGTGCCAGCCCATCACCGGTTACTGCAGGGTCTGCAGTAGTCGGTGCATAGAGCTGCCCGCATCCGCCGGTCGCAAGCACGATGTTCTGTGCTCGATACAGCACCGTTTCTCCTGAAGGATCCTTGGCGAGCGCGCCGACACAGCGACCGTTTCGCAGCAGCAATTCAACGACCTGCGTCTGTTCATGAATGGTGACCTGCTGCTCGACGTAGCGCTTAACAAAGCTCGTGAGCTCGCGACCGGTCGCATCGCCGTGCGCGTGCAGGACGCGAGCGGCAGAATGCCCGCCCTCTCTTGCCAGCAAAATAGTCCCGTTTTGATCACGGTCAAACTTCATGCCCAATCGAATCAGTTCGTCCACTTGAACTTTGCTTTCTCGTGCAAGAAAAGCCGTTTCATTGACATCATTGTGGTAGCGCCCGGCCCTCATCGCATCTTCTAACTGCCGATGCCAGTCATCGTCCGGCGCGTAGGCCGCTGCAATCCCGCCTTGAGCAAGAAAGGAATTGCTTGCCTGCCATTCCTTTTTGGTCAGGACAATGACCCGCTTCTTTTTCATGAGCTTCGCTGCTGTGTAAAGCGCAGCCAGACCGCTTCCAATTATAACGATATCTGATTGATATGTTTTCAATTATTTACACATGTCTTTACACTTGTCTTGACAACTATATTGGCACATTATTAAACTTACAGCAAGTAGAAATATAGATTGTGTTAAAAATTACTAAGGATAACGTTTACCAGAATCTTTTCAGCGGCATGCGCAAAGATGCCCACCATTTTTCAACAAAAAAACCGTTGCAAAAGCGATGACGGATCAGGAATAAAAAACGTAGCAAGAAAAGGAGCGCAGTAATGATGATTTATCTTGACTATGCAGCGACAACGCCCATGTCTTCAAGAGCCCTTGAAACTTATACGGAGGTCGCTCAGCACTGTTTCGGCAACACCAACAGCCCCCATGACTTTGGTGACGCAGCAGACCGTTTGCTCGCTTCTTGTCAAAAGCAAATCGCCCGCCATCTTCACGTCGAAGCAAGCGCCATTTTTTTTACTTCCGGAGGATCGGATAGCAATTTGCTGGCAATAGCTGGCATTGCACACGCTCGGAGGAAAAAAGGAAATCATTTAATCTATGTACAGGGGCAACATTCATCCGTTGTGCTTGCTTTTGAAAGGCTGCGTGAGGAAGGGTTCTCAGTCACTGAACTGAAGCGCCGCGCAGACGGCGAAGTAGACCTGTCAACACTTGAAGATGCGCTCAGAGAAGACACCATTCTTGTCAGTGTTGACCATGTCAATAACGAAATCGGAAGCATCAATAATCTAAACGCGATCGGCAAACTGCTGTTCAACAAAAAAATTGCCTTCCACTGCGACGCCGTACAGTCCTATGGAAAATTGCCAATTGATGCCGAAGCGGCGCACATCACCGCTTTGTCAGCCTCCGCACATAAAATCTACGGCCCCAAAGGAGTCGGACTCTGCTACGTGGATCCGCGCGCAGCTTTTCAGCCGCAGCTGCCCGGGGCGCCTAAACAGGGGCTTAGCCCGGGTACCGTCAATCTCCCCGGTATTTCCGCCTTCGTTACGGCAACTGAGGACGCCTACCGGTATGCTGAGGCGATGCTTTGCCATGTCAATGATCTTAGGCAGAGGTTTATTGCCGGCATTCAAAAGAAAGGCATTTCTTTTCTTGTCGAAGCATCTGCGCATCATCAACTGCCGCATATTCTTGCCCTACGCATTCCCGGCATTGAAGGGCAGCAGATCATGCTCGCCGCCAATCAGCGCGGCTTGTCGATTGCCACAGGAAGCGCCTGCAGCAGTACAGCGCACCAGCCTTCCCCGACGCTGCGGTCAATCGGCCGTTCCGCTGAAGAAGCACGGGAGCTCGTGCGCCTATCTTTCGGCGAAACAACAACAAATGAAGAACTGGATCAAGCGATCAATTTATTTGCCGCGGCTGTTTCAGAGGTGCAGGCGGCCACGCGAGCATGACCGTCCCATCGCAAATTGCTGGTAACCGCGATTCGTGCAGCCGGTCATTTTGATGCGATCACACAAAGAAATTCTCGCGAACATCTCAGTCACAAATGGAAAACCAAATCAATGGAGCAGCCATCCTTGTGAAGAGATGACTGCTCCATTTTTTATCCGTTCGTATTTATTTTCATGATCGTCCGCAGCACTTTTTATATTTTTTGCCGCTGCCGCACAAGAGAAGTTCTGACAGATGATAGTGATGGGGATTGTTTTACAAATGAAGGAAGCCATGAACGCGGATAACCCCCATTCACGCCTTTTCCTCGCTCAGACTCACGCCGCGTACGTCCACCGGGGTTGAAAAAACAATTTGCGTATTCGTTTTGCCGAACCGCTGAAGCAAATTAATGAATGAATCCAGCAGTTCCGTGCTTTCGAAAATGACCTTAATCACCATCGAGAATTCGCCGGACACACAGTCACATTCAAGGACATTGGGAATCGATTCAATATATTTATAAAAATCCGATTTGTCTTTAGGATCAACTTTGACATGAACAAAGGCTTTAATATGGTAACCGGCTTTCTTATAATCAATCAATGTATAATAATTTTTGATAATACCTAATTGTTCCAAATGATGTATTCGGGCGGAGATGGTTGGTGGAGAGATGTAGCATTCTTTTGCCAGCGCTTTAAGGGAAACGCGAGCATTTTGCTGGAGCCGGTTAATAATCTTCCGATCTATAGAATCCATTCCGATAAGTCACTCCTTCTTATTCGACTTTCATTATATGCAACTTCCGAAAGAATGCAAAAATCATTGTTAGATTACATGACATACATAGTTTATTTTTGTTATATTTTTTAACTCATTAAATTATTTAATTAAGAATCCGGGCGAAAAAAATTTTTATCGAACGAGTTGTTCAAAAGCCGTCGCCATTTCATTCATTTCGGATTATCTTAGTCGTATCCAATAAACAAGGAGGAATCATCACCCCTATGAGAACGGAAACCGATGCACTCGGCACAAAAGAAATCCCGCAATCCGCCTATTATGGCATACATTCACTGCGCGCGAAAGAAAATTTCAGTGTGGCTGCAGAAACGATCGATTCAGAGCTGATTCATGGACTTGCCCTGATAAAGAAAGCCGCCGCAATCGTCAACCATGAAGACGGTTCACTCAGCAAAGAAAAAGCTGCAGCGATTACCCGCGCTTGTGATGAAATCCTTGAAGGAAAACTTAATCAAGAATTCATTGCACCCGCCATTCAAGGAAGTGCCGGCACCTCAATTAATATGAATGCCAATGAGGTCATCGCCAATCGCGCCATCGAACTGCTTGGCGGAACGAAAGGCGACTACACCCTTGTGCATCCCAATGATGACATCAACCGCTGCCAATCAACGAACGATGTCTTTCCATCGGCAAGCAAGCTTGCCCTGCTGCGTCTGAGCAAACGCCTTGCCTTGGAAATCGATCAATTTCTTGATGGCTTGGTACAAAAAGCAGACGAGCTGCAAGACGTGGTCAAACTTGGGCGAACGCAGCTGCAAGACGCACTACCCACAACGGTCGGCAACACATTCCAGGCATTTGCATCGGCAATTGCTCGCAATCTTAATGAACTCAAGTCTAGCCGTGATGCGTTAAAAACGTTAAATCTTGGCGGAACCGCCATCGGCACAACCGTCAACGCTTCCGAGTACTACGTTCGCCGGATCGTTCCCGAAGTCAGCAAGCAGTTTGGCCAGCCGCTCCGTCAAGCAGATAACTTAATCGACGCAACCCAGCATGTCGATGCGTTTGTCCAGCTCTCCCATGCCTATAAACTATTAGCGGTGACGCTGTCTAAAATGGCTAGTGACCTTCGCCTGCTCTCCAGCGGCCCGCAATTCGGCTTCAATGAACTCTTTCTGCCCAAGAAGCAAGCCGGATCATCGATCATGCCCGGCAAAGTCAATCCCGTCATCCCTGAATTAGTCAATCAAGTCGCATTCCAAGTCATCGGCTTCGACACAACCAACACACTCGCCGCAGAAGCCGGACAACTGGAACTCAATGCATTCGAACCCATTATCGTACGCAACCTAATCAGCGCATCTAAGCTGCTGCAAAAAACATTACGCACATTCCGAATCAACTGCATCAACGGCATACAAGCCAACCGTGCGCAATGCGCAAAAGAAGCGAATCAATGCGCCATACTCGCAACCGCATTGACCCCCTATATCGGATACAGCAAAACATGCAAGCTAGTCAAGCAATCACTGGATATGGACATACCTATTCAAACATTAGCCGCACAACTGCCCGATGTGCCTAAGCAAGCACTAAAATTGCTCGATCCCAAAACAATGATACCATTTTACAAAATGCAAGCGTTAAAAGCGAATTGATTTGATTTTTCTGTTAGCGAATGAAAAGTAGGTGTCAAAAGTAAGTCACCGAACGCTGCGCGCAACTCTGCAGAGAACGCTGCCTTTCATAAAAAAACTTATGTATTTTCTCGGCAATTGCCATCCGGAGTGAAAACGGATCGTGAATGCCGAGATTTTTTATTTAATCGAAGATGTATTGACGCTTGGACCTGTTACCGAATCGTATATCCTTTCAGTAAAAACAAAGTTTTCAAGCGATCTATACAGTGAATTATAAAAAAATCCCGCACTTTTCAAATGCATCATGAATCATTGTTTCTAGTCGTTCCATTGAATCTGTTGGACTGTATGGTATTTTCACAAAGCCTTCCTCTTCTTCAGAAATCTTTTCGTTATACAAATTAGGATACATGACCCAAACTTGAGGAATTGGATAACCCCTCTTCCATACATATCGATCTGTGGGGACTCGATAATCTTGGTCTTTTCCAACATACAGACTCTCAAAATGTTTATAATCGTTCAGTTGCTCAAAGATTTTATCTTGAGAATTTCTTGAATTTGCTGCTTTAATGACAGAAGCCGGACGATATTTAAAATCCATGATAAAGCTGGCAACATACTTTCCATTTTGATAACAATCCAAACGAGCGTCTGGTTTCCTGTGTCGATTGGTTGTAAAGAGCGGATGATAAAAATCTGTATCAAAGCTTTGACGCGGCAGTTCCTGATCATAAACAAGCCGAATGATAGAGGATGAATTCCTTTTACTTGTAAACGTGACACAGGTTCCCTCGGTAAGCATTGGAATCGTGGCTGATGCGTTCAGAACGTTATGCCCATAGATCCAGCCATCAACAGGGCTAAAACCAATTTTTTCGGATACGAGTGCTTTAATCGTTCGGATGAACCCCCAGAGTTCGTAAACTTTATCTGTTCGTTTCCAGCAATAAGTATAATCCACACTCAGAGTCAACTGATTTTTTTCTTGCTTAATCAGCTGATAGATTTCGTACAGCTTACGGTAACGAGAGTCTACCTGCAATCCAGGTAAACGATTGCTGTGATTATGAACAATCTCTTTTACCCAATTCTCTTCAAGAAAACGCACCGAACTATAGATGATCCGCCGAATTGTCAATTGCTGTTTTTCCAAGTTCTCTTTTTGGAGAATTAAGCGGTGATTAGAAGATTGATACGGCTTTTTCAATTCAATTTCGGTGCTTGCGAGATAAGAATGAATAAAACGCAAAACAATTTTACTCGTTTTATGCAGGTACTTAATGCTTTGAATAATCATTATATTCTCAGGTATCGCATAGGATAGTTCACGCTTTGGTGTCAACCATAATTGTTTTTCTTCAGGATGGCGAAGATGATATTTTATGGTTTCATGATCAATAATCGATGCTTTTTCACTACTGACAAGTTTGTAACGATTATTCACAATGTAGCGTGGCGTATTTTTTATGGACTGAATCAACCGGCAAATTTTATCACTATGTTTGCACAGTTGAATAATTTTAGCCGTTAGCAAACCTTTTTCTTGATCTTTATCCTTTGCTCCGACCACCGCTTTGCTTTCAATTAGACTATGAGCCATTGTTTCTACTTGATTTTCAACTTCTTGTCGCATCTCATCAAGCATCGTCCAATTCATCGATTTCGGGTCGACCATTAAGTAAAAATAATCTTTTTCCTCTCCGTACTGTACATAGAAACGATAGCGACCAGGTACAAATGGGTAACTGCTGCCACTGTTTCTTCCGTACCGACCATCATTTTTAAACAGATATCTAAGCGTTCTTGTAGGCGGAATATATGCGTTCCCTGCATCATCCTCTTCGCATAGGTCGCTGTTATAGTAATCAAGTGCATCGATATAAAGACGTGTCTGCTCCTCATGATCAGAGGTGAATTTAATAGCAATATCACGGTTTTCTTCAAAATGGATCATTTGCTCATCTTTAATCGGATGCTCTAGTGAAGAATGAGAGTAACCAGCCGTGTTGATTACTCGCCATTGTTCATGATCAAAGGTTACAGTTCCTTTTCCATTTCGTTCGTAGATCGTTAAGTTATAATGTATAGCCAAATACTTCAATCTCCCTTGCGATTGATTGTATTCTATTTCGTGTTTTTTTGAATGAGGATAAATCTTGATATTGATCAATAATCGTAAAAAGTTCTCCGCTTTTCTCCTGACCATCACCGACAAGCGTTTTCAACTGTTCCTCACTTCCACGTACCTTAGAAAGAATACGTTGAACGATTTGAAAATCAAGTGCTGTTTGTCGATCAATCGGACCGTAATCAGGTAAACAGATGAGGTATTTATTAATCTGATTAACAATACGCAGCCCCACACCAAGTCCGTCATTACATTTATTTATTGCACAATGGATGTCCCAAAGCATTTCAAGTTCTCGACGTTTTAATCCTTTTCCACTCGACTGATTCTCTTCTGTCCCATAAAGAAAGCTTTCTGTGGACATGCGGACAGGTTGAATGATCTCTGTTTTCGTATAGGTGCGTTCTTCATCATAGATATCTGCAAAATTTCTTAATTTTAATTGTATGACATTGGCACGATCAAGCACCTTATCAGAAAAATGGTACGTAGACTCATCAAGATTAACAGTACCGACAAACAGAACATTATCATAAATTTTTACCGTTGCCTTGTACTTTTCAGAGTTATAGAGACGTCCCTCAAAATCTTCATTGTAAAGATTGATTTTGCGGTTACCTGCATCCTGCTCAAGAACGGAAAGAAACTGAGAGAAGTAATGTTCAACGCGTGCTAAATTCATTTCATCAAAGCAAACAAGAAATAGTTGATCTGGATGATCTTCAGCTCTTGCCAGAAAATCTACAAAGGCTGATTCTCCCGGTCGATAGACATTGTTGAGAACATCTAAATAGCCAAGCAGATCGCTGTCATCCTGCCAAAAAGGGCGCACTGAAATCTTTAAGTAATTATCATCCGGATTTAATCCAAGTGCTTCGGCATAACAATCCACGATTTTTGATTTTCCCGTACCGCTCATTCCCGCAAGAATAACTAAGTTTCCTGTCTTTATTGCTGCATGGAAATTAAAGAAATCAGCGCGATCATAGTATAGTCCCTTATTTTGTGCCGTTTTTTCAAAAGCTTCAATTAATTGTTTTTCCAGCAACTTTTCTTTTTGGAGATGTGTCCATTCACTGCCTGTCCCTTTCTCATCTTCGTGAGTTTCTGAAGTTGCCTCTGCCGAGGAAACTTCTTCGTGAGCCGTCAATTGTTCTTTTATTTTTTGAGAAGTCGATGAATCAATAAAATAACATGTTGTATTAAAATCATCATACTCCGCCAAGTCACTCAGGTTATTATATTGTTTTAAAAGAAAATCATCTTGTTGACCTAATGGGATTAAGAACGCATGGTCTGAAAAGTCTAAAATCAAAGTTTCGTTTTTTCTCAAATTGCGCAGTGGTCCATATGCAAAAACTTGATCTTTTTCATGAATCAGAATGTATGGAGGACAAAAATTATCCTCAAACAAGAGTGCATCAAAGTTTCGATTAACCAATAAATACCTGTAATCATTTATAGGTTCTTTGTTAACTAAACTTCTGATTAACAAATCTTTATCATCAACATTAAAATAAGGAATTGTGTCATATTTTTTCCAAAGATCATTCGTGTCTGCAGCGGTTTTGATTTGCGCTCCTATAGCCGGATTTAAATAACCATTCTTTTGCTCCAATCGAAAAACAATGACTGCATTACTCAAATATTCTTTCAGCCTTTTGATCTTCTCAATAGGTTTTATCTTATTATCACTGATTAGCGCTATGTTTGAGTCATCTTTCTGTAGCCGATATGCTAGTGCCTGTGTAATATCATTGTCCATAAGTTTTAATTTTACGTCATTTGAAATAGTTGACATAACCCTTAACATCACTTTTATTGGTCCCTGCCCAAACTCATCAAAAACAGGTCTGCGGTTATATCCACCCAGTTCATCGGCAGTGGCCAACCGAGCAAGATAGTAGTTTCCTAACGTGTGATCGTAATCTTGTATGCTCATTTAATTGCCTCCTTGTTGCCCTGTAACTCGTCGATCATTTGATAATAAGTTAATTTTCTAAAAGCAATGTTTTTAATATGTGGATTTTTTTTGAGTGTAACGTTTAATTGACGCGAAACCATATCTTTGATGAGCCAGTACGCATCAAAGGACTCATTAAACGAATAAGATGAGGCATCCTTGCTGAAAATTTCATAGTCGTACAAGTCTGACATTACCTCTCGAGGAATATTACCGAATATTAGTACTTTTTGTTTTCGATCTTCTTTTATCTGGTTTGATGGAGTACTTATTAATTTATTCTGCTGTTCTATTTTTTGTTTTAAGTCATTGTTTTCACTCTCCAATTCATGTTGTCTTTTACTTAGTTCCTCGACTTGTTTTTTTATCATTACTTGTTGCGCTTTGAGCTCTTTTTTCTCGTCCGCAACATGTGCCTGATAACTATGATGTTTCTCTTCCATTTTTTCTAATTTACGCTTTTGAACAGTTTCTAATTGTTGTATTCTTTTTTCATATTTTAGTTCTAAGTGTTTCATAATTTCTTCTTGTTTCGATACTTCTTTAGCTAGTTTCCGGTTCTCATCATCAAGTCTTCTGTTTCTTTCCTCTAATTGTTTGAGCTTAGATTGTTCGCTCTGATTGGTCATGTCTTCTTTATTTCTGAACCGTTGATCTGGAGGTACATCTTTAATGAGCTGTACCGCTCTTTCGTATTCAAATTGAAAGGCTAAATAAACCAAAACTTTATAAAATCCTATTTTTTTTGAATCATTAATCAACGTTTCACGATCAAGAATATGTTTCTCTTCCTTTATTTCTTTATCTGTTAGCTCAATATCACCTTCTTCTCTATTAGAAAATATTGACTTCACATAGTATTCAAGAATAGCTTTTTGGTATTTTTTGTTTCCTAAATTGTTACGAAACAATCTGATCATGACAGACCATTGACTTTCATTTCGCAATCGGTTCGCTTGAAATGATTTTATGATGATGTTCTTTTTTATTAATAACTCCCTTATTTCTCCAGTGTTTAACTCATCAATTAAACACTGGTAAACCCTTTTTTCATTTTCATCCACCATACACCATCACCATACCTTTTTCTCAGTTAATAATTCCTATTTTACATCAAAATTTATAGATTTTTACATTTCATTCTTCACATATAAATATTAACAAAATCTAACAAAATAGCCTGTCGATAAATGCCTTATATTTTGCATCAGGATGGTTATTTATTTGCTTTTGTAACCAGTCTAAATACCATTTTTCCGTTTCACCTTCAACCGAGAAATAAAAGGGTTTCTTAAGTTTCATAGTCATGAGTTACACCTCATTTCTGTCATGCAGGAGTTGTTCAAAAATGGGCGTAAAATCCACATTTTTAATTGCACCATATCGATTGATGAAATAGTTTTTTAAGTAGTCGTCGTTTTTCCTCACACCATTTTGACCCGCAGTACCGAAATCGGATAAAGAGTAATGAATACTGCAATGGGTCTCGTCATCCCGTTCTACAAACTTGATTTCATCGCGTCTAAAAAGATTTGCGTTAAGAAAAATAGGATTATGTGTGTTAAAAATTAATTGAGCATTTTTCTTATTTATCTCATCATTATGAAATAGATTAACGATATTCATGAGTGCCATAGGATGAAGAGAAGCATCAAATTCATCGATAACCAAAGTTGCTCCATTAACAAGAGCTCTCATAACCAGAGGAAACATCTGAACGAAACGTATTGTCCCATAAGATTCAAATGCTTCAGCAGCCAGTGCCGTATGTCTATCATTGAAAATCGAACATAATTTAGCCTCTGTACCATCTTCCGGTACAATATAACCGATAGCGTTTGAATTAATCCCGAAAATACCCGCAGCATCATTCAGCGTTTTCTCGATATAAACCGTTTGCTTTTTAGGATCCGTAAATTTAGTTGTCGTATTCAGTGCATCCGCTCTATAGATGACCATAAATTTGTTTTTCATCCAATCGCCGATCATACTCACTATTTTTGAGCTAAACATTGTTTTAAAACCATTCATTAGAAATAATTCTTCCTCATGGAGATTATTTTTAGCTAATGTTACCGCGCCTTTCATGTTCTCCTCAAGTTCATTAGCCAGATAATCCTTAATAACCGATAAGTCGCCGAATTTGAGAATCGTATTTCTTGAGAAAACAACTTTTTCGTTAACCAATAACGTTTCATTTAATATCTTGCGGTTATAATCACGATCGAGAAAGTCACCGAAATCAAGTGAAAGTGAATAATCAAACAAAAGCCCATTTTCGGTGAACTGAATGGAAAAGTCAACAGGACTCTTTTTCTTAGTTGTACTATTAGGTACTAATTCCAAATTAGTGACCGCCGTATTCGGTGTTGTATGATCGCTCGTATTGGAAATAGTCCCACGCAGAATGATTGCTTTAAAAACCTCCATAGCGCTTATTATATTCGTTTTTCCGGAAGCATTGGGACCATAAATAACAGCAGAACACAGACCTTTGATTTTTTTTGATGCAATTTTTTCGTTCAGAATACTATAGTCTAATCCTTTCTGCTTTGGAGCAGGTTCCATTGAAAAAACAAGTTCATTTTTAAATGATTTAAAATTTTTCGCCGTAAATTTGAGAAGCATTCCTACGCCTCCAATTTTGCAATTTTATTGCAACACATATGTTTATTATACTATTTATCATGCTCAATCAGTCAACTATTTATTCCATTTTGTAAAAACATCGCAAAATCAACTTTTTCAATTCCACCGATCATCAATGTTAGTTGTTCCATATCTAGAAATCAATGATTCCTGGATTCCCGTATCTCCATGAAGGCGGCCGCGTCATCGGCCCCCTTTTGCCAAAAAATAGTCTGCACGTCCCTTAATGCTATCAAATAGTCCACCTTCTGCCATAATTTGATCCATGTGCACCAGATAACACCTCCTGTATCCTTTGGTTGCACGCATCAAAAGTGCGTGACATCAACGATACAGGAGGCTTTTTATGGTGATCCACTATCGCAGGATCCTAGAACTGCACAACCAGCAACACAGTCCGCGTAGTATCGCAACGAGCACAGGAAACTCAAGAGTCAAGATCGGTGACACCATTCGACGGGCCGAAGCAATGGGCATATGCCCTCCGTTTGATACGACGGTCAGTGATGATGATCTGGCACAGCGACTCTTTCCTGAATTGAGACCGGAAGCGAAGGGACGCGGAATGCCACTATGAGTACTTGCACAAGGAACTCGCCAAGCCTAATGTCACCTTGACCCTGCTTTACTACGAGTATAAGGCAAGCTGTCGTCAGTCTGGCACCGCGCCCTACTCATACCGAACGTTCTGCCGCAACTACACGGAGTATGCACAAAACTTCAAAGCTACCATGCGAATTAAACGTAAATCGGGCGAGATCATGGAGGGCGATTGGGCAGAATCAACCCTAAAGCTGATCGATCGAGACACAGGTGAGTTCGTCAAAGTTTAAAAGGCAACGAAGGTTCAACAAAGATAACCCCTAAAGTAGGGAATACGCGCTTACTTTCCTAGCCATAAAAATTTCTGCCTACAATTGCTTGACTCAACCTTTCAAATTCTCAAACTACTCTTTGAATTTATTAAATGCTATGATAAAAAAAGGTAGGTGAAGGTGCATTATGATTCTTTCGATATTCGAGGGGTTAGTTTTTACGAGTGTTTTGATTATTTTCCTCTCGTTTTTCTTGTTGCTCTCTCTCCCTATTTTTGAAAAAGAAATTGATATTTTGGAACTTGAGAATGTACAAATACATTTGCAGAATCGTTTGCAGGAGAGTGAATTGATGCAGTTAAGCAGGCAAATTCAGCCTCATTTTATGTTTAATACACTGAATATTGTCCTCTCGCTTGCCCGGCTTAATAGACAGAAAGAACTAATCGAAAGTATTGAAAGTTTCTCAATGTATCTGAGATATAAATATACAGAGAAACAGGATCTTATTTCATTTAATGAGGAGATCACACACGTCAAGAACTATTTGAGTATTCAAAAACTTAGGTTTGGGAAGAAACTAGAGATCAAAATTAAAGTGGAAGCAATTGATATGCCTGCAGGTATCCCGCCATATACACTGCAGATACTTGTAGAGAACGCGTTTAAGCATGGGCTTGATGAGAAAAAGGGGCAAAAAAAATTGTCCATTTATTTTGAACGGCTCGGGAACTGGGTGCAGCTGAAGGTTATTGACAACGGAAGCACTGCACTGAATATTAATGCATCGAGTGGTATCGGACTAGAAAATATTCGTAAACGATTAAGCCTTATTTTCGATCTGTACACAGATATCAGCATCGCTAAAAACAAACAGAACGAGACCGTTGTCCAAGTGGTTTGGCCGTATATGGCAATGGAGGGTGAGTAATGAATGTCTTAATGGTGGATGATGAATATCTCGAACTAGAGCAACTGACACAGCTCATTTACAAGCGCTATCCAAACTGGAATGTCTTTTCTGCTGAAGACGGTGCCGAAGCGATTTCCATTGCTTCTACGCATTTGATTCACTTAGCATTACTTGATATTCATTTAAGCGGAGAATCCGGATTAGATCTCGCTGATAAACTTCAAATTTTATCCAAAGGCATTAAATTTGTTATTATCACGGCTTATCAAGACTTTGAATATGCCAAAAGAGCGATTAAACTTAATGCGATCGATTACATTGTCAAACCAATCATTCAAAAAGAACTCTATGAAGTGCTTGATTCATTAGGAAAGAAAAGCCGTACACCGGCTGTAACTCCGCTTTTAGAAAAAGGCATGAAGTTTGTACAAAATAATTATACTAAAAATATTCACTTGCAGGACGTAGCAGAATATATTCATGTTTCAGCAAACTATTTAAGCAAAAAATTTAACGATGAGCTGCACGCTTCATTTAATGATTACTTAGCACAATTAAGAATCAATCAGGCAAAAAGTTTGATGATTGAGCATCCCGAATATTCCTTACAATACATTTCAGATGCAGTTGGATACTCCAGCCAGAACTACTTTACCAACTCATTTAAAAAATATGAACAAATGACACCGACACAATTCAAACGAGAAAAGATAGGGTTCTAATGACTATA
This sequence comes from Sporolactobacillus inulinus, assembly GCF_006539285.1. Taxonomy (GTDB): domain Bacteria; phylum Bacillota; class Bacilli; order Bacillales; family Sporolactobacillaceae; genus Sporolactobacillus; species Sporolactobacillus inulinus. The sequence continues at coordinate 1,190 of NZ_BJMS01000074.1, read as the reverse complement.
AATGATCTATTTTTTGTTTATCTCTTACTGCTTATATTTTCACTTTCATTTCTGAGAAAAAATAATTCGATTTCAGATTACCTAATCACAAGAAAAAAAATTGGTTTAAATGAAGGAACATTGCTTCTTTTGTCGCACTTACTCAAAGGATATCTTTTTCTTATCTTGTTCCAAGTGATTTCGAAGCAAATGATTTTTTGGATTATTGGGTTTTGTTTTGTACTCATTTTAGTCACTACATACTTTCAAAAGTGGATCCACCACCTTATGACTGATCATTTAAGTAATCCAAATCATACTCCACTTACTTTTTTTAAAGAACGGAGTACTCGGAGTGCCTATAACAGTCTGCTCATTGTTATGGCATTGATCGCTTTTTTCTCATTTATTTCCGAACTTACTTGGATCACTTTGATCGTTACCAAGGCATTTCAGATTCCTATTATAGTGATTCTCATTGCTTTGATTTTCCTTGTGTATGTCTATTCAGTAATGGGCGGTTATGGTGCCATATCGAAAATCAGCAGAGTGCTGATTGTATTTGCATTTGGTACAGTCGCTTGCTTGCTCTTGTATATCTATCTTACCAACGGGATCAAAACGGTTTATCAAGTATGGACGGTTCAACAAAATCATTTGCATCAGAAGCTTTTCTCAAACATCCTTGAACAAATCATGTGGTTTCTTATCATGATTTTTATCTATCTCGGTTATATGCTCACCAATATTTCTCTTTGGCACCTCAATTTTTCTATGAAAGCGAACAGAATAAAAAGCATTTATCGAAATGCAATTTTCTGTTTTACAAGCTTAGTGACTGCTTTATTATTCATCGGAGTCTTTACGCAAAGTATCGCAGTCATACCCCCATACCCATTCAATAGTGTTTTACATATATTATCTAATTACACAGATCTCGCGATGACATTCTTAATTTCAGCACTTTTATCCATTGGGCTAATCAGTTTGATGGTCAGCATGAAAGCAATCATGGATGCTGCTTTTTTAATACTGCCTGAACAGAAACATCCGGGCATTGCATTTTTTAAAAATGTCCATCTGACAACATTAAGTGTCCTTTTGCTTCTATGTTTCACATTGCGCCCTTCCTACAGCACACTGCTCGTCAGTATCAAACTGTTTTCCATTTTATGTATCGTATCCATCCCTTGCTTTTTATTACTTATCTC
>NZ_BJMS01000073.1 GCF_006539285.1 Sporolactobacillus inulinus | reverse complement strand
TAGCGAAAGTTCCTTTATAATTAGCGGAAGCTCCTTTGTTTAGCGAAAGTTCCTTTCTCTGAATGCGGCCTTCATTCATCAACTATATGCTTGATCAACACTTCAGCTACTCGCTTGCCGTGGCCGCACCGGAAGCCTCCTCGAACACGCATTTTTCCTGCAGGGTCTCGCTGGCAGGCGCGATCCCGCAGGCGCCAGAGCACCTGCACTTGCCCGGTCGCTCTATACTTTCTTTCCGTATAAGAAAATGCTCCCCGCTGTTTACGGAGAGCATTTCATTTCTAGAGGGCGTACGGGAATTGAACCCGCGATCATGGAATGAGAATCCATTGGCTTAACCACTTGCCCAACGCCCTATATCATGTTTGCACGGCGAACAGCTGTTTTGACCACCCATTCAGCACGACAAACATTATACCACAGTTTTGATCATTGATTCAAGTGATTATTTTTAATCTCAGGATAGTGACGCTTGGATGACCTTATCGTATGAGGTTTAAACGCTTTCGGCAATAATTTTCACGCCTGAGCTGGCTCCGATTCGTGATGCACCTGCTTCAATCATCGCTTCCGCATCTGCCTTTGAGTTAATGCCCCCGGCCGCCTTGACACCAATCCCGCTGCCTACCGTCTTCCGCATCAGTGCAACGTCTTTCGCGGTTGCCCCACCGCTAGAAAATCCGGTCGAGGTCTTGACATAATCTGCGCCTGCTTTAACCGCTAATTGGCAGGCCAATACCTTTTCATCATCGCTAAGCAGGCAAGCTTCAATGATCACTTTAACAAGCGCTTGCTTGTTTGCCGCTGCAACAACAGCTCGAATATCCGATTCTACTGCACCCGTCTGCCCACTTTTTAGGGCACCAATATTGATCACCATATCGACTTCATCAGCGCCCTTAGCAATTGCATCGTTCGTTTCAAATGCCTTTGCTTCACTTGTTGACGCACCCAGCGGGAAGCCGATCACCGTGCACACCTTTGTTTTACTGCCCTTTAGTTGATCTGCCGCTAGACTGACCCAACACGGATTAATGCAGACAGAGGCAAACCCGAACTTTTTGGCTTCATCTGTAATTCTGATAATGTCTGCTTCGGTTGCTTCCGGTTTTAGAATTGTATGGTCAATAGAGCTCGCAAGTTTATTCATCGAATCGATCACCCTTATCCTTAATTTCTTTAGCTAATAATGCGGCGAATGAGTTTCAACTGCTCAGCCCGCTCGGTTATCGAAATACTCTGTTCCAGTTTTTCTAAGACTTGATCGATATCCTCAGTATCCGCATGAATCGTCAACAGCGATTCGCCTTCTTTTACTTTGTCGCCAATCTTTTTATGCAGGACAATTCCAGTCGCATGATTGATTGAATCTTCTTTTGTTGCGCGCCCAGCGCCGAGCAGCATCGCCGCAAGTCCTATTTGATCCGCCTTTAATTGAGCGACAACTCCTGAAGATGATGCCCGAAACTCGAATTGATGCTGAGCTTTCGGCAGCCGTTCCGGATTGTCAATGATCTGCGGATCGCCGCCTTGGTTGGCGATGAACTGCTTAAATTTTTCATAGGCCTTTCCTTGAACAAGCGCTTGTTCAAGTTGCTTGCGTGCATCCGGCAAATGTTCCGCTTTACCGGCAAAAAGCACCATGCGGCTGCCGAGCTCATAAACCAATTCCTTTAAATCACTCGGTCCATTTCCTTTTAATGTCTCAATGGCTTCTTTTACTTCAAGCGCGTTGCCGATTGCATAACCCAGCGGCTGCGCCATATCGGTAATCACAGCGGACGTTTCCCGTCCCACATGTTTCCCAATCTGAACCATCGTCTTGGCCAAGCGTATGGCATCGCGTTCATTTTTCATAAAAGCGCCGTCTCCGCAGGTTACTTCGAGAACAATCGCATCCGCGCCGGCAGCAATTTTCTTGCTCATAATCGAGCTGGCAATCAGCGGAATCGATTCAACCGAACCGCTGACATCACGCAGTGCATAGAGTTTTTTATCGGCGGGCACAAGATCGCCTGTTTGTCCGATTACCGCAATATGATCATGATTGACATGATCGATGAACTGCTTACCGCTCATCTCCACAGAAAATCCGGGAATGGACTCCAGCTTGTCAATCGTTCCTCCGGTAAATCCAAGACCGCGTCCACTCATTTTCGCAACCTTTACACCGAGTGAAGCCACAAGTGGCGCCAAAACAAGTGTGGTCGTATCCCCAACACCGCCGGTCGAATGTTTATCCACTTTCTTGCCGGCGATTGCAGACAAATCTACGGTATCGCCTGAATCAACCATTGCACGTGTCAGTTCGGCAATTTCGGCATCGTTCATGTCTCGAAAATAAATCGCCATGGCAAGTGCGCTGGCTTGGTAATCAGGAATTGTTCCGCCTACATAGCCTTCAATGAAAAAGCGGATCTCCTCAGGAGACATAACGCCGCCGTCTCGCTTCTTCGTGATGATATCAACCATTCTCATTTTGGCTCACCTCGGATTTAGTTTAAGAAACTTAGGAAGCTTTCACCCGTTTTCGGCATTTCCACAGCAAAATTATCGGCCACAGTCGCACCTAAATCAGCAAACGTCTGTCGAACGGGAAAGGCTCCAACGGAAGAAAAGGATGGTGAATAGACGAGCAGCGGTACAAATTCACGCGTGTGGTCCGTTCCTCGGAACCCCGGATCATTGCCGTGGTCTGCCGTAATCATCAACAGATCATCTTTTTTCAATTTCGGAAGTGCTTCGCCGAGCTGACGGTCAAACGCCTCCAGCGCTTTCCCGAAAAGAACCGGCTCGCGGCGATGCCCGTACTTGGCATCAAAATCGACGAGATTCGTGAAGCTCAGCCCATGAAAATCACGATCAAGCAGTGCAGTGAACCGCTCCATACCATCTTCGTTGCTGACCGTGTGCCATCCTTCTTTTATTCCTTTGCCACTGAAAATATCATTGATTTTCCCGACCGCCAGCGTATCCAATCCCGCATCATTCAGAAAATTGAGCACGGTTTTTTCAGGCGGAACCAACGTCAAGTCGCGACGATTGGCTGTGCGTTCAAACGTATCCGCAGAGTTACCAACATAGGGACGTGCAATGACCCGGCCGAGATGATAGGGCTCATCAATGGTCAGCTTACGTGCATACTCACAAATTTTGTAGAGTTCCTCAAGCGGGATCACATGCTCATGGGCTGCAATCTGTAGTACTGAATCTCCGGATGTATAAACAATGAGTTCACCGGTCTTCATTTGACGCTCGCCAAATTTCTTGATGATTTCCGTTCCGCTCGCCGGCTTGTTCCAAAGGACTTTTCTGCCGCTGAAAGATTCAATCTTTTGAACCAGTTCATCGGGAAACCCATTGGGAAATGTATGCAGCGGCGTCCTAACCGGAAGCCCCATCATTTCCCAATGCCCGTCCATACTGTCTTTTCCAGCCGACACTTCGTGCATTTTCGTATAATAGGCCAGTGGCTTTTCCTGAATCGGAACACCTTGAATCGGTCGTTCCGGACGAATATTGGATAAGCCTAACTTGGTTAAATTGGGGACGTTCAATCCATTCATTGCTTCTGCTGTATGACCCAGTGTGTCGCAGCCTTCATCATTATAGTTTGCTGCATCGGTTGCTTCGCCAATACCAACCGAATCCAAGACAATGATATGAATCCGTTTAAAGCGTTCGGTCATGAGATCCTCCTATTAAGTAAAACGGTTTAAAAAACCGCTTATTTGTCACAAGCACAAAATCTATCTTCCATTTTACCCCAACCGATAAAAAGGAGCAAAAAACTCCGAATAAGGCGTTCCGTGGCCTGATCCGGAGTTTTTTGCTTCTGTCTTCTCATTACGCTGTTTCGTTCATTACTCGTTGTATTTTCTTGATTCTTCCTTCAGATGAACAAGGTCGACAAGCATGGAGTGGAAAGGCGCCTGAAGTCCATGCTTCTCTGCAAGGCGGACAATCGCGCCGTTGATGTAATCCACTTCGGTTGGCCGATTCGTGCTCATATCCTGATGCATGGATGGATAGTGGAGCGGATTGCCGACCTCCGATACATACATCACTTGATCAACCAGCGCATCTTTTGTCTCTTCCATTTTAATGCCTTCTGCATCGATCGCTGTGTAGGCTTCATCGATCAGTTTGCGTGCCATTTCCTTCGCATTCTTGTAAGCAGCGAATTGACCCATTTTAATATTCATCAGTGTACAAAGGGTATTAACAACCGAGTTAAAGACAAGCTTGGTCCAAACGGTACCCATATAGTCCTTCTGAACCGTCGGATGCATTAATGCCTTTTCCATTTCATCGGCAACCTTATAAATGAAGTCATTCGGCTCGCCTTCAACGCGGACGATATGCACATGACCGCCGCCTCGTTTACCAATGAAGTCTACCTTGCCCGGTCCTTTTAGTACAGTCGCAATCATTGCGGTTCCAGCAATAATGCGCGTACGCGGGACAAACTGTGCAATATATTCCGCACCGCCAAAGCCGTTTTGATTGGTCATCACATAGGTATTCTCCCCGATGAAAGGTTTGCAGCGTTCCATTGTTTCCACCGTATGCATGTCTTTCACGAATACAATCGCCAGTTCCGGTGCTTCATGATATTCTTCCGGATAACTGATGCTGATTTCAACAAAGCGTTCCTCTTTTCCATCGCGCCACACATGGACGCCTCCATTTTTTTTGATCGCTTCAACATTTGGTTCCCATGTGTCGACAAAGTGAACGTCATTGCCTGCCTCCTGCAGCAGAACACCGTACCTTAACCCCATTGCACCTGCACCGATCACAACAATCTTCATCCTTCTCGTCTCCTTTTCGTAAATTCTCTTTTTTCCTATCTCTCTTTGTCTTTCCTGCCTCTTTTTCTGATTGGTTTCTCCCATTCGCTTCTCTTTTTCCATGCGAAAAGCCCCATTCAGGGAATTCTGAATGGGGCTTTCTCAAGTCCCGCTCAGAACGAAGAGGACTCGAGGTACACGCGATCGATTATCGACGGTGGTGCACCTGAGCCCTAGCTAATCAAAATGACGACTACTTTTATCGTTCTGAACGGAATCATAAGGGTAACCTTCTTGAAAGACAATTTTTGTGAGTGGTGTTAGTTTACATGATCCCTTTTTGAATGTCAATAGAATTTTGAGAATATTTATATTTAAGAATTATTAACCGTCGAGAAAACAGGACATTCCTACTCAGAAGTTCGTTTTTATCCTCAGTGCCTGAATTAACGCTTCGGCTACTCACTTGACTCGAGCGATCCTAGTGCCTTCTCGGACACCATGATCATCACCTGCAGGATCTACCCTGGGCTCGCGCCTCCGATTGTTGGATGAAAAAAGGTGCCTCATCGTCAAAATGAATTGACGTTTGAGACACCTTTGTTTCTTATATCAGTCTTTTAGGTCATTAATCGAATCGATCTTGACATAAGACGGAACAACGAGTCCAAGCTTTGTTCCCTCCAAATTCGGACCTAGATCGGTAAGCTTACTTTTAAATTGTTTCATGTAATCGGCATGTGTCGTTGGAAGCCATGCAGCAACAATGGCATCATCACTGCCCTTGGCAAGTCCAGCCCACATTTGTCCGGCACCAAGCTGTTCAAGCGTTACTTTGTAGCCTAAGTCTTCAAGTACCGTTGCCACAACATTGGTGCTGGCAATTTCAGAAGCCCAGGCGACATAACCGAGCTTAATGCTCTTGCCGCTGACTTTATTGGCGCCTTTTGTCCATGCGCTGACTTTGTCTGCATTATCCTTAACCCATTGGGTGGCTGCTTTCTTCGCATCGGTACCGTTTTGAATCGAAAGCATTACTTTTCCCATATCATCAGCAGTCCAAAAGAATTGATCCAGAACCTTGGTTGCATTCGGGTCTTTCTTTTCGAAGCCCTTATGAACCACTGTATGAATTTTCTCTGCTTTCCCATAAATACCCTTCGGATCCTTCAGATACTTCAGATCATATTTCTGGAACATCCAATGCGGTGTCCATCCGGTAACGACGATCGGTTCTTTTTTCTTAATCGCTTTATCAAGTGAAGCAGTCATCGTTGATTCTGAACCGGACTGTACGGTCCAATCGCTCAACTTGTAATCCTTAGTTACTTTGTCGGTCAGTTTCATTTCGCCTGCGCCTGGATCAATACCAATGATTTTATGGTCGACTTTATTGCCAAACGAATCGGCATTTCCTGAACTCTGACTCTGACATCCGGCTAACGTCAAGGCAACTAAAATAAACATACTCATCATGATACGATTCATTTTCTTCAAGTTAAGATTCCCCCGTTTTTTTATTTCGCGTATTTTGTGAAATACGATCTAGCATGATCGCGATAATCACGATCGCAAGACCTGCTTCAACACCAATGTCTGTACGCAATGAAGTTACTGCGAGATAGACATCGGCACCAAGCCCTGGCGCACCGACCAGCGATGCGACAACAACCATGGACAGTGAGAGCATAATGCTTTGATTGATACCGGCCATGACGGTCGGCGCTGCTATTGGAATTTGGACTTTAATCAGTTTCTGCCATGTTGTCGTTCCAAATGCATCTGAAGCCTCTATTAAATCTGATGGAACCTGACGAATGCCGAGCCCGGTCATGCGAATCGTCGGCGGCATGGCAAACACAATTGTTGCGACGACTCCCGGAGGCATGCCGGTACCAAACAGGAAAATTGCTGGGATCAAGTAAACAAATGAAGGCATGGTCTGCATAAAGTCAAGAATCGGCGTCATAATGCGATGAAACGTTTTATTAATTCCAGCCAAGATTCCAAGTGGAAACCCAATAAGAATCGACAAAACAACCGAGGTCAGAACAAGCGCAAACGTCTGCATCGCATGTGCCCAATAACCTAAATCATAAATTAAGACCAAACCGATCAAGGTAAATAAAGCGACTCCGATACCGCGGCGCCAAAAGGCGATGGCCACGCAAAGCAAAATGAAAACAATCGGTGTCATAAAAGCAAAGAGCCAGACCAAACTGTCCACAAAGCTCTGTATTCCTGAAGCAATGTAACCGAAAAACCCTTCAAAATGATTCGTGATGAATTGAATCAGCAAATCAGCCCAATGGCCGATCGGGATCTTCGGCAAGAATGTCTCATTCATACGCTCTTCACATCCTCTTCTTCAGTCAACGCCGTGTTTCCGGCAAGGGCATTAATGATTGCCGCACGCTTTACAATTCCGCGCAGCCGTCCCTGTTCATCAACAACAGCCAGTGGAAGCGCAGATTTTGAGATATCTTCAAACAAATCATTCAAATGCGTGTCAACCTGTACTGGATTCACCTGCTGAATGATTTCACTCAGAGGAGTCCCCGCTTTAAATGCCGCTGCAGCATCATCTGCATCCACCACGCCAAGCAATTTCTTACTGCGATCCACAGCAAAAATACTTGAAATGCCATTGTCATTCATCAGCTGCAGGGCAACGCGTGCACCGCGGTCGCAATTGATTGCCTCTGCACGTGCCATAATTTGTCCGGCTGTGATCACTTTGCTCAAGTCAACATCCTCTACAAAGTGTTCCACGTATTCATTAGCCGGATTCATCAAGATCTCTTCCGGCGAGCCAATTTGAACAATTTGTCCATCTTTCATGAGTGCGATTCGGTCACCGATGCGCAATGCTTCATCCAGGTCATGTGTAATGAACACAATTGTTTTTTGCATCTCGCTCTGCAAATCGAGCAACTGATCCTGCATATCCTTACGAATTAATGGATCGAGTGCACTAAACGCCTCGTCCATAAGCAAAATATCCGTATCGCTGGCCAAAGCTCGCGCCAAACCAACGCGCTGCTGCATCCCCCCAGACAGCTGATCCGGATAGCTGTCCTCATAACCTTTCAGTCCGACACGCTCCAATGCTTGCCGCGCATGGTCTGCTCGTTCCTTTTTATCAACGCCTTGGATCTCCAGTCCAAAAAGTGTATTCTCGAGAATCGTTCGATGCGGAAACAGTGCGAACCCTTGAAAAACCATACTGATTTTTTTACGACGCACCGTGCGTAATTGCTCGGGATTCATTCGCGTAATATCTTCGCCATCAATCAGAATCGTTCCTGAAGTCGGATTGATTAACCGATTCAACAAGCGAACAAGCGTCGACTTGCCACTGCCTGATAACCCCATGATGACAAAGACCTCATTGGATTCTACGTTAAAGGTTGCACCAGCCACACCAACATTTAAGTCCGTCTTTTCTTTAATCGTTTGTTTGCTTAGCCCTTTTTTCAAAAGTTCCAACCCGCGTTTCGGACTTTTTCCGAATATCTTAGTTGCTTGCTTCACCTCAAGCTTTTTCATTGAAACACCTCAGCTTTCTTCGTTTATTTTTGTCAAATAGCTGTAAAAATAAAGACAGAGTCTTGTCTGTTCCTCAAAATTTTTCGCATTTATTTTTACTCGGAGCACGCAAAATGCTGCTGTGTACCGTGGATGAGCACGACATTTCTTCCAAAAACTTTTTATCGTATGACTCGCAACATAGACCATGTTAACATAGTTGTTTGTACAGTTCAAACTGTACAAACCGATAAAACTATGTATACTGAATGAATAGATGTACAACAAATTCCATCTTTTCAGAGAGAATCGCAACGGGTACAATGAACTGTAGTGAATTTTACAATGAAGTTGGTGAATGAAATGAATCGCTCTGAGATCGTTGAAAATATAAGGGATCGTGTCATTGAATCTGTATCACAAAATATGTATCTTTACGGCGTTACCCCTTCGATCGGGCGCCTGTATGGCACCTTATTTTTCAATGGTGAACCGATGACCTTGGATGATATGAAAGAAGAATTAAAAATGAGCAAGACCAGCATGAGTACTTCCGTACGCACACTCATGGAACTGAATATGGTTGAGCGCGCTTGGAGAAAAGGGATTCGAAAAGACTTGTATGAAGCTCAGGACGACTGGTACCAAATCTTTACCGATTTCTTTTCGAATCAATGGCGAAAAGTCACTGCGATGAATATGAAGGCTGTACGTCAATCCTTAAACGAATTAACGCGACTCATGGATGATCCTGAGCTTTCCGAAAGCGACCGCGAATTGATCCAAACGGACATGGATAAATATCAATACATTTTAAATTATTACAAATGGCTGAACGCGTTTTTTGATTTTCTAAACAGCGATGAATTATACCAAGTTGTGAAGAAGAAAATGGACGCCGATCAATAAGAAAAAATTGAGCATATGGCTCTCCTGATTCGATGACCGAACAAAAGCCTGCGTATCGTGACTCCTTGTTCGGAGCTGAATTTTATAAAATTAAGAAGGATTGGACAAAAAGTGTCCGATCCTTCTTTTACATGCATTTTTTCAGTTCGCCTCATTTGATCGCTTTTTTCACAGTAACAGAGCACGATCGCAAGCCTCACTTGGGCTCGCCGGCAGTATTATTTACAAAAAAAACAGCCCCGCCATTTGCGGAGCCGCTTCTTTATCACTCAACTCATTTTTTTGCTGGTTCAGGTAGTTCAACTTCTGCGCGTCCAAGGCTTTCACCTTTAATTGCAGCGTTGAAGTTGTCGTAGCTTGTCGAAATCATGTTTGATACGGCTACGTCGGTCATTGCAGCAACGTGAGGCGTAATCAATACCTTAGGATACAATTCGATCAATTCTTTGATCGTAGCATCTGGGAATTCAGTGCCATCAGAGAAATCTTTGCCGAAGAAGCGTGCTTCGTCGGTCAATACATCAGCGCCGAAACCTTCGAGCTTGCCGCTCTTGATCGCTTTAGCAACGGCAGCTTCGTCAACGAGTTCACCGCGAGCCGTGTTGATCAAGATTGCGCCGTCCTTCATCTTGCCGATGAAGTCTTCACCAACAAAGTTTTCGTTCTTGCCCGGGAAGTATGGAAGGTGCAGGCTGACAATATCAGATTCAGCAAGCAGTTCATCCAATTCCTTGAATTCAACCAATTTCTTAGCGAAGTCGCTTTGGAAGATGTCGTAGCCGAGCAGTTTCGCGCCAAGACCTTTATACAGTTCTGCTTCAACGCAGCCGATATGGCCTGTTCCAACGATACCAACCTTAATTTTATGAACTTCGTGGCTGAAGTTTGTTTCTGTTACAGTAAAGTTCAGTTTCGATGTACGAGCCGTTGTGTAAACCGTGTGACGAAGTAGTGATGTACCGAGATATACAGCAAGTTCAGCAATAGCATTCGGTGAGTAAGCAGGGACGCGGGCAACTTTGATACCGAGATCTGCAGCAGCCTGAAGATCAATGTGGTTGAAGCCTGCGGTACGTGTAAATACATAGTTGATGCCGTAGTCATTGAATTTTTCCAGGTTTGCACGGTCTGCAAGGCAGTTTACGAAAAGCAATACGCCATCGTGACCTTTTGCCAAATCGCCGTTGTCTGCAGTAAGCAAATCATTAACCAATGTCAATTCAAAGCCATATTTGTTCAATTCACTGTACAAATGTTCTTCATAAGGTTCTACACCATACGCAATAATTTTAAAAGCCATGCTGAAACATCCTCCTAGAGAAATTTATTCTACCCCGATGTTTCTGAACATCAGGGATGTACCCTTATTCGTGATTGTTTTCACAATGGAAAAACTTTTTCATCGTCCGACAAACAGTCAGTCAACCATTTGTTAGTTTAACCTATTGTTTAACGAACGATTCTGAAACCTTTTTTCACTTTAAAAGTATACCATTGCATGCGATTATCGACAATCCGGCAATGTGCTGAAAAAGTGATTTTTTTGTGAATCATGCCCTTTGTGCACATGGTTTGCAGCAACGGCGCGTTGCCATTCCACATCAAGCTTCACATCAATATAGAGATGCAACTTTGAGGAAAATGTATTTCGTCCAATCAAAAAATTTCTTTAACTGCCTTTTCATTTACGGCCTGCCCTGCCATGACAAAATGTAAGAGAAGCCAAGCTACACCTAGTCCCTGCTTTTACAGGATGTGCTTATGGTAGTCCTACAAAGTAAAGTCATCTATTTCCTTTTCTTTTGACAAAAAGGTTATTCATAGGACATGTAACTGTCCCATGAATAACCTCAAGCGGATCACGGATCATTAATTATTCTTTTTCATCAGAGTCAGCATCAGCAGCAAGAACAGGATCAAAGTTCGCCACTTCAATAATAATTGGTGTTCCTTTTGCAATCGTTGATCCTTCAGGTACAGTAATCAATAAGTTGCCAACTCCATTTTCACCTGCTGTATAAGCAAAATTGTCCTCCATCTGTACGACACCATTAATGTAGACATTGATATAACTATTATTAAGCTCTAGTTCCGGAAATGATTGAACCGCTGCACCTGTATCATCTAAGAACTTCGCCGCATCAATTTTCACGACCGTCTCCTCTGGCACCGACTGCTCCAGTTCATAGAAAAAACGGGTCACTGACGGCGATAGTGCGATGCTCGTTTTCGCCTCGAATACAGGTTTAATGATTTTAAGGCCCATCCTATCTCCTCCTTTAATCGATAGATCAGATTTCTATTGAGAGGGAGCGCATTGCTTAATCGTTCTCATCTCTCATCTTGGCTGACTTAGTACACCATATGCTCGAAAAGGAAAAAGGACATCCACGAAAGCCAGCAAACAAAAAGATAAGAAAAACACCTAAGAAAGATCACGATAGCTTGAAATGAACGCGAAAGAAATGCGACAGACAATGAATAAGCGAACGTTTCATTGAATGCAGCGTGCACCGCCCCCATATCTCCAATCTGCCGCTTCACCCCAGCTAAAAACAGGGCGCACTCAATCCGCGCACACTCATATACTGTTAGCGGGAGAGGGGAAGTAAAATGGAACATCATTTTTTTGCAAAAAGAAAATCACTCATTCCTCAGCCGTTTCTGTCACTTCCAAAAGCAGCACGCGGCCCAAGACGCCTATTTACGCGACCGCAACAGGTGGATACGCTCACGTTCTACACGTTATCCGACGGGCGGAAAAGAGTGTACACATCTGCCGACGCCCTTCAAGGGCATGGCACAGAAGTCATTTTGGCCCCTGAAGAGGTATCCTATATGAACTTATTCATTAACGGCATTTTACAATCCAAGCAAAGCTATGCCGTTGCTCAAGGGAAGCTAGTCATCCGTACAGAGGACATCCCAATTAAAGGAACGCCTATCATTTTACAAATGGTCACCATTCGCTAACGGAAAATACAAAGAAACGGATTGATGCTGATTTTGAAAACGGAGCCTTTACCGCTCTTCCGAACGCTTTATGACCGTTACTGGTTACAGGTGCATTTGTATAAATAACCATGCACTTTTTTTCGTTTAAACGCCTTCAAGGTAAAGCGTAGCACTACATACATGAAAATAGATGATTTCCCGTCATAAACTGCTTGCTGCTTAAATAAACTGTTTATGGCTATTTTTTATGATTGGTTGCAGGTACAGACAAAGTGAAACGTCACAATGAGGTGGGTGGTTTATCTATATGACGAGTGACACGCAACGCATCGAGAGAGAACTCAGTTATCTGAAAGGCATTAAAGCCAAAACAGCCGCCTTTATCAGTACAACGGCTCGAAAGTCAAGCGGGCTGCGTGTGCTGCCAAGAAGATCTGCACTGGGGTTTACCGCAATCAACTTTTTGGTAACGGAGATGAATCAAGCAAGAGTATGCTTCTGCGCTTTAGATGGCCGGGTTGACTATATATTCATTGATATTGAGCACAAACAAGACCTGACACTGATCCACGAAGCCCGACGACTGATCACAAGGTCTAAGGTCCTCACGTGCAAACCGAATGATGCGACGATTGAATCCTGTGATCTGCTCATTAGGCATCATTATGCGGATCGGTTGGAGAATAAGTCCGTACTTGTGATCGGATCGGGAAATTTAAGTACAAAAATCGCTTTGAGATTGGCCGAACGGCAAGCAAATGTGCATCTGCAAAGCAGAAATCAACAAAAAACTGTGCAAATCGCAGAAGCGCTCAATTTGATTCTTCCTAAATTTTCTCCTCCAATTCAAGCAATTGAAGAACCTCAGCAACACTACACGATGATGATTTCCTTTTTATCTGCAGAACGAATCATCGGCCCGAACTACTTACCGCTGCTAAACACGCATTCATTAGTCATTGACGGCGGGATTAATAATTTTACCACACCATTCATTCAAGGCGCTCTGGCAAAAGGCGTCGCGTGTTACCGATTAGATGTCCGGATTGCTTTTCTGTATCATTTGCTTCTTCTAAGCAATGAAGCAGAAGCATTCTTTTCACAAGTCATGGGACGCATCACCGTCCCTGACAAGCGATATGATATGGTGTCCGGCGGAATTATCGGCAACCAGGGCGACCTTATCGTTGATCAAGTTATGACCCCTACTCAAGTTGTCGGTATTGCAGACGGATTCGGCGGGGTCAAACCACCCTCTGAGTACACACAAGACGAAAAACAGCGCATTGCCCATTCGTTAAAAGCGCTGAACTCCAATCAAGAGTAACGCACCATTGCCCTTCCATACGACGTAAAAAAGTGCAGCGCACGTAGTTCGTGCTGCACTTTTTATGTTCAAACACCTGAAATTGCTAAAGCTTCCGCTCCATTCGTTCAAGAATTACGAAGTTAGTGAATGAACCCGTCTTTCTCTAACATCGCTTTGATCTCAGTTTTACTCATTAAGCCCTCTTTGGAACTGTATTCTGCAATTTTTGCCGCAGGGTATTTCGCATAGTGTTCTTTCACACCCTCAATCGGGAGAGTTGGAAGAATCACATAATACTGATCGCTATAAACAACGGTTTTCCTACTTTCATTTAAAGAAAACAGCAGCTCATGAATTTTTTCGCCCGGACGAACTCCAAGTGTCTCAATCGATATCTTTGCTCTCCCAGAAGCTTCAATCAGTACCTGTGCCAGATCACTAATTTTACAGGAAGGCATTTTCATGACAAAGGTTTCTCCGCCAACACTTTCATAAGTGGCCTTCAAAACAAGCTTAATTGCGTCTTGCACGGACATGAAAAAGCGTGTCATGTTGGGGTCGGTAATGCCGATCTTGTTTCTTTGTTCCATCTGGCTTTTAAAGACATGGATGACGCTCCCATTTGTTCCTAATACGTTTCCGCCGCGAACACAGACAAATTTCGTTTGCGCGGTCAATGTATTTGCATGAATTATTAACCGCTCGCCCATTGCTTTTGAAAATCCGTAGAAGTTTAGTGGATCAGAAGCTTTATCCGTTGAGATATAAACCACTTTTTTCACGCCGCAATGAATCGCAGCATCAATGACATGCTGTGTGCCGATAACATTTGTTTTCAGAGCATCGAGCGGCTGCTCTTCACAAATAGGGACATGCTTTAATGCTGCTAGGTGAAAAATATAATCCACCCCTCGGCAAGCTTCAATAAGTGCATCCTTTTCTCTTATATCGCCTATAATAAAACGCAATCGAGATTCCCCATCAAATACTTGTTTCATGATGAATTGATTGTTTTCATTGCGTGAAAAAATCCTAACTTCCTTTGGCCCTTTATCTAATAGTTGCCTAACTAACTCATAACCCCATGATCCCGTTCCACCCGTTACAAGGATGGTCTGATTGTTCAACACGTCCAATGCCTCCTAATTTCAACGTTACGCTATTAAAATCATCCGTCGTCGCGTCGTTCGGCTTTTTTTATAAGGAAGAATGCTCATTTGCCGCTCTATGGCCACGTGGTGAATCGAATGACTTGGCTGATCAAGCGCCGACTCTTATAACGTATGCAATCCTAGTTTCATTGTCATAGGCAGTCTCTTTAATTTAAAGCGAAATAGGAATAAATGCCGGTGTACTGAAGATAAATGAGATACGCGCCCGCTGATGCTATTTTCACAGAGAAGCAGCGGAGATATTTCGATCTTTAGGTCAACTATCCAAACCAAATTCGGGATCGAGCAATACATTATGTCATATAGCGAAAGCGGGCTGGTTGACTTTTGAAAATACTGCTTGCCAGGTATTGGGTGATTCCTCATGTCGGTGGGGTTGGGAATGCCATGGTTCAATTAAAAGAAGCTCGAAGGAAACGGGGGAGTAGTCATTGGTCTCAAAAACGTGCTGTACCAAATTCAGTGCGTGTCTATGAACAGGTAAGTGCAAAGGAGGACCGGATTAAACAATGAAACGGACTACTCTGTTTATCTTAAAATATAAACTATTGCATTGGTTTTCAAGAACCCTCTTTAAAATCAAACAATTTCGGGAACTGGGAGAAATTGAACAAGTGAAGAAGGAAGTCCATTTAAAAAGAAAGAAGAGGTGCACCATGAGTTTTAAAAGGATCAATGGAACCTATGATGCGATTTTCAGTTTAGGCGACTTATGCTTAGCCAGTATTCAATTAAGAAGGCACAATCTGCGACCATTTGCCGGCGTTATCGACTGGATGGGATCGCCATCTCTTAATGATGTCAATCGCTTGCTTAAAAATAGATTTGAAGGGTTTATGGACGCTTCACATCTGTCGATTAGAGGCTATGCCAATGCACAAAATTTACTAGTCGCTGAGGAGCAGTATGGTATTATGTCAAATCATGACTTCGATACAGCAAGAAATACAGGAGCATATCTAGCAACCTATCCGGAAGTAAAAGCAAAATTCGATCGTCGAATTAAGCGATTCTTAAACAAATGTGAAACAAGCAAACGGATTCTTTTTGTTCGAACCGAAGGGACATTTGATGAAATTCTAGCATTGGAAGATACCTTATCCGAACTGGTTAAGGGCGACTTCCGCATTCTTGTGATTAACCATACAAACGTTTCCGGGATCGTTGTCCAAAACTGGCCGCTTGATAATGTTCTTTCACTGGAATTCCCTAATGTTGAAAAATGGGAAGGAAATAACGCGCTTTGGGCTCAAGTCTTAAAAGGGGTTCATATTAGATAGGCTGCAGTTAGCAGTTAAATACCCTCAATTCATACAACGCTAAAGCTACCAATCAGGCATACCGCTTTGGCGTTGTTTTTTAGTTCGCAAAGAATGTTCAGGATTGGGCTTTTCTGATCTAGGAGAAATAGACACAATCATTGCTTCGATCAACGTTGACCTAAAAAATAGACGATTAAAATATTTTTTTGTCAAAAAGAAAGAAACATGCCTACACAATATCATTACTGCACAATACAGTAACACTATATCAACCATAGGAGAGATGCGGACAATGAAAATTTTGCTAGCCACTTATTGGTCCATTCCCCATGTGGGCGGGGTTTGGCAATATATGACCCAGCTAAAAAAAAAGCTGGAGTCGTATGGTCATGAAGTTGATCTGCTTGGCTATGATCAATCCAACCTTAACGTCACAGTGATCAATAAAGGATTGGTTCTGCCAAGGGAAAAGGTCACTCCATTAGTCGATGCCCATTTTACGCAAGAAAATTATCCTGCAATGTATGCTAATTTCTTAGTGAAATGGACAGAAATGCAGCGTTATGTCTATGAATTAAGCGCCGCTTATTTCGGTGTTAAAGATTACGACATCATCCACACTCAGGATGTACTCTCCACCGTTGCAATGAGCCGAATCAAGGATCCGAATACACCCTTAATTGCCACCCTGCACGGATCCGTTGCTCACGAGATCAGACGTCAGTTGAAAACCGTTCACAAGTCGGAAACTGCTTATCTCGCCAGAACATACTACGATGAGTTGGAACACGACGGAGCGGTATCGGCAGACACAACCATCGTCTGCAATCAGTGGTTGCATACAATGCTGACCGATGAATTCCATGTTCCAAAAGACCAGCTTAAGGTGCTGCATTACGGTTTTGATACCGAGACCTTTTTTCAGAAATCACACCAAAAGGCAACACTAAAGGCTCCAAAGGGCAAAAAAGTGATTATTTACACTGGAAGGCTCGTCGAACTTAAAGGGGTCAATTACCTCATCGACGCATTAGCCAAACTGAAACAAATTAGAAGCGACTGGGTAGGCTGGATTGTCGGTAATGGTGAAAAAGAATCGGAACTCAAAAGCCAAGTGCTGTCGCTTGGTCTCGGTGATTCCGTGCGGTTCCTAGGAAAAAGAGAGGATGTGCCAAGTCTACTCTCTCAAGCAGATATACTTGTTCTGCCGACATTGATTGAAAACCAACCCCTGTCGGTGATCGAAGCACAAATTGCGGGCAAAGCGGTGATTGCAAGCAATGTTGGCGGAATCTCGGAAATGATTCAGCAGGGTGTGACAGGCATGTTGACGCCGCCGGAAAACGCTGATGCGCTACTCAATACGATCAATCAGCTTCTCTCAGATAATCATTTAAGAAAAAAACTCGGACTTAATGCCCGAAAATGGGGTTTGACACATTGGTCAATTGATCGCGGCACCCAGGATCTTCTGAACATCTATCTTCAGGCCCTATACACCAAAAGAAAGGGTGAGAAGCTTGTATAAGCTGATCGAATTTTTCAAATATATTTTTCTCGTCTGCTATTGGAAGGTCACCGATCTTTGGAAAAAGGCGTGGGGAAAGAAATCAAGCAACATGCCTGACTATATGAGTGAGCAACGTACTGATCCTACTCTTTTAAACATCAAAGATACGCATTCACTATTTGCCTCTCCAACTAGGGATGCAACAGTCTTCATGTCGGAACCTATTTTCGAGAAAATTGTTCATTCGCTGCCAACAAGTTATACGTTTCCGGATCTTAGCACATTGAGTAATATCGAGAAGTGCTACGCCAAGACGACAGCAGTTGAAAAAGATGCAGAACGCAATGGTGAGCCGTCGGTTTCCAAAATAAAAGCGGAGCTTCCGAACGACGACACAACGCTTACACCCTCCGCCGTAATGAAACCCAATCGATCGAAGCATTTGAATCAACGGATTCATTTTGCCAAAACAACCACAGCAAACATTGCTTTTGAGCCTAAGGCTTCATCCTTGAGCTCAGACGAAAACAAAACTGCAGCGGTACCGAAAACTGAGCCTGCGCTCATCATTACACCGCTTCAGTCAAGTAAGAAGATTATCGAGCCTGTTGATCAGAACTCGAAGTCCTCAAAAACCGGTCACTATAAATTTGTCTTCATAAAGTAATGCCTGACTAAGGAGGCAGCACGATGAAAGCAATTGTTTTAGGAGGTGCAGGATTTATCGGCGCTCATCTCGTGGATGCCTTGATTAACCGCGGTGATGAGGTTCATATTATTGATAATCTACACGCGGACCGCCTTGAAACCCTCCATCAGGGTGCCATTGTGCATGTGATCGATTGTTCGAGTCCGGAGATTAAGAATTTGATTGTTCAGATCAAGCCTGATGTCGTCTTCCATTCAACAGACCAGGCAGAAACAGCAGCAGCCTCCGCACCGTCACTGAATTCCGGTTCCGCCATTACAATTGATGGTACGATCCATTTGTTGGAGGGCTGCCGCCTTGCCCGAGTCAACAAGGTCATTTTCGCGTCAACCGCTGCTGTATATGGTGACCCTCGGACTGATCTGATCGCAGAGAAGGATCCCCCGAGACCAACAACCAAGTATGGATGGGCAAAATTAGCAGAAGAGTCTTACATCCGTCTTTTTAATCGTATCGAACAGCTTCCTTACACCATTCTCAGATATGCCAGTGTATTTGGTCCAAGACAGCACACACAAAAAACGG
>NZ_BJMS01000072.1 GCF_006539285.1 Sporolactobacillus inulinus | reverse complement strand
CCCCGCGTGTCAACCGCTGCTCGATTGTTTCATAATTACCTTCGTACAGACGAACTTGGACAAGTGGATAACGTTGATCCATTTCGTGAATGATTTTCGGAAGCAGATGGCGGGAGATGCTGTTAAAGACGCCAACCGTCACAACTCCCTTTTTTATGCCTAAAATCGCTGAAGCTTCTTGATGGACATTTTTATCCATTTGCAGTACAGCATTGATTGAGGGCAGAAGAATGCGACCTTCCCGAGTTACGGTTATTCCTGATCGATCTCTGTTGATGAGTGCAAAGCCTAGGTCATGTTCCAAACTGGATACAGCATGGCTTACCGCCGATTGAGTCAACCCAAGCTGACAGGCAGCTTTCGTAAAACTTTTTAACATCATGACCGTAGAAAAGATTTGATATTTAATCAGACTCATCGCAACCCCAACCTAATGAAATAAATTAATGATGAATATTATAAACATTCATTTTATTAATGACAATATGCTTTGTATACTAAATTTATAAATAAATGTGACGGTTGAGGGATGGGCAATGAGTCAACATAAAGCAGATCTTATTCTGGTACTTGTGACGATGTTTTGGGGTTCTTCCTATATTTTTATGAAAATAGGAATGGAAAGTTTAGCGGTATTTAATCTGATCGCACTTCGTTTTCTTGTGGCGTTTGTGGCTGCCGCTATTCTATTCTTTCGCGTGTTGGGAAAGTTCGATGTGGCGACCATGGTGTTCAGCATGATCCAGAGTGTGCTTTTACTCGGGGTATTTAGCTTTATTATGTATGGAATGAAGACTGTTTCTACATCAAAAGCGGGTTTTCTTGTCAGTTTGACCGTTGTTTTTGTACCGCTTGTTCATGCATGCATTGTGAAAAAGCTTCCGGGTAGACGTGCTTTATGTGGTACATTGATCGCGCTATTAGGGATTTATGTGCTTACCGGCTCCGCTTCGATTGGTTTAAGTGCAGGTTCTGTGTTCCTGATCATCGGCGCTCTGTTTAATGCCATTTATATAGAATTTACCGGTCGAATCATTCATTGCGTAAACCTCATTCCATTTAGTATTTATCAGATGGGGTTTGTAGCGGTAGTCGCATTTGTCTTTTCTGCTGCTTTTGAGCGGCCGCATTTGCCGGATTCTGCATCGGTATGGATTTCCGTACTTGGTCTTGGTCTGCTTTGCAGTGCAGCCGGCTATTTGCTTCAGGCGGCGGCACAAAGATATACAACATCGCTTCATGCGGGACTTATTTTCACGCTGGAACCGATCTTTGCTGTTTTCTTTGCGTTTCTTGCAGACGGTGAGCAAATGTCATTCCATGAATACGTCGGTGCCGTTCTTGTGTTGGCCAGCCTTGTCATTATGGAACTCAAGCCGCGATTTCTTCAACATATTAAAGGGGGGTTCCGTGCACGGATCACGCAGATAAAAACGAAATTTTCTCGTTTTGTTGCGAAGATTTGACGGATTTGGATGAAACGCACCCCTGAATCGTTCAGATTCATGTTCTGTTCATAGTCTTGTTTCAAAATAAGAACATCATTGTTGTAAAGGAGTTGCAGTTGACCTTGAAAAAAATTCTGGTCGTTGATGATGATCCTCATATCCGTGAACTTGTCACGGTGTTCCTTGAAAATGAGGACTTTTCATGCATTGAAGCAGAAAACGGAGAACAGGGACTTGAACGTCTTGAGCAGGAAAATGCGGGCTTGATCATCTTAGATATTATGATGCCGGAGATGGATGGCTGGACGTTTTGCAGGCGCGTTCGCAAACGATGGCAGATTCCGATTCTAATGCTGACAGCAAAGGGAGAGACAATGCAGAAAGTGAAAGGTTTTGAACTGGGGGCAGATGATTATCTCGTAAAACCGTTTGAACCAATCGAACTTGTCATGCGTGTCAAAGCATTATTGAAGCGGTATCAGGTTTCCGTATCGCAAACCGTTGAAGTCGGGCGTCTGATCTTAGACCGAAAATCCTACACGATTTTCAAAGGTGATGCATCCATTATGATCCCTTTAAAGGAATTCGAGCTTCTCTTTATGCTCGCCGGTTCGCCCGGACGCACATTCACCCGTGATGACTTGATCGAGAATATTTGGGGCTACGATTATGAAGGCGATGAACGTACGGTTGATGTGCATGTTAAGCGACTTCGCGAGCGATTCAGTACAGCTTCCAGCGGGTTCGAAATTAAAACAGTCCGCGGTTTGGGCTATCGATTGGAAGAAAGTAAATGAAAAATCAATGCTCATCGAAACTGAAGGTACACAGTCTGGCAATTCTTTTATTACTTTCGATCGTTGTCTATTGGGTTTTGTTTTACTTCTTGCTTGAACTGTTTTTTTCTTGGCTTAGGGTTGCCATTCAGCCAATCCTTTTGCATGTTGCAAGTGCATTGCTCGGATTGGCCCTTTTTGCTTTTGTGATGGCTCAGGTCGGAAAATATATGAAGCCGAAACGAATCAGCTACTTTCAAACGATCATTCAAGCGATAAGGCAGATGGCAAAGGGAAATTTTGAAATCAATCTCGACATTCCTCTGCCGACGGATCAGAAAAGCCGGCATAATCCATTTGTACAGTTGGTTGACAGCGTGCATTATATGGCGAAGGAACTTGGCCAATTGGAGCGAGTGCGCCAGGAGTTTATTTCAAACGTCTCTCACGAAATTCAATCGCCGTTGACGTCAATTAAAGGATTCGCCCGTGCATTAGAGAATGATCGCTTGCCAGAGAATAAGCGGATGCACTATTTAAATATCATTCAAAAAGAGGCGGATCGCTTATCGAAGTTAAGTGATAACTTAATGAAATTAACGGCACTTGAAAACACTAAACATCCGATTCGTTTATCCAACTACCGACTGGATCGTCAAATTCGTTCTTGCCTGCTTGCGCTTGAGCCGCAGTGGACAAAGAAAGCACTAGATATGACTATCGAGCTCGATCCGATTACGATTGATGCGGATTTTGATTTAATGAACCAGGTATGGATGAACTTAATCCACAACAGTATTAAATTTACACCGGAACATGGGAAGCTACAGGTAGAATTGAGCATTCGCGATGGGCGAATTATGTTCTGTCTATCCGACACAGGGATTGGGATTAAAAAAGAAGATTTCGTTCATTTGTTCGAACGTTTCTATAAAGCGGACCGTTCGCGGACAAGGCGTCAAGAAGGCAATGGGCTTGGCTTGTCCATTGTGAAAAAAATTATCGAGGTGCATCACGGAGAAATTCATGTACAAAGTGAATATCAGAAAGGGACGCGTGTTACAATCCTGCTCAATATGAGTGGATAAAGCTTAATTTAATTGCTGACAACCGCAATAATAAAGGCGGATATGGAGGAAAGTACAAGTGCAGCAATCATGAGGTAGATAACGAATCTAAACAGTTTCTTATGCATGTCGTAAAATCCCTTCATTGCTTTTTCCTAACCATTATAGTAGATAAACCGCCAAACTTTCAATAGTTGAACGCATTTGGTTAAAAAAGGTATGGTATGATAAGAGTGGCTATTGAAATCGAACCGATGCTCTTCGTATCGGTTCTTAAAAGTTTTCTAGGTGGGTGAATGGATTGATCAATCAAGAACGTTTGGTTACTGATTTTTGTGAACTCGTTCAAGTCGATTCGGAAACAGGAAATGAAGGACAGATTTTTAAAGTCCTTAAAAACAAATTGTTGGCTTTGGGCTTAGATGTAAAAGAAGACCAAGCACAGCAGAAAACCGGACATGGTGCCAGCAACCTAATTGCGACACTCCCCGGTACGATTAAAGGAACAGCAATCGCACTGAGTACACATATGGATACGGTTGTTCCCGGAAAAGGAATTAAGCCTGTCATTGAAGACGGATTCATTGCCTCTGATGGAACGACAATTCTTGGTTCAGACGATAAAGCCGGAGTATCCGCAATTCTAGAAGCGCTCCAAGTCATTGAAGAAAATCAAAAAGATCACGCCGAGGTCCAAATCATTATTACTGTCGGCGAGGAGTCCGGGTTACGCGGAGCAAAAGCGCTTGATCTGTCGCTTGTTCATGCTCAGTATGGTTTCGCTTTAGACAGTGACGGGCCTGTTGGCGATATCGTTGTCGCTGCGCCTTATCAAACGAAACTGTTGACAGAAGTTTATGGAAAGACGGCACATGCCGGCATTGAACCTGAAAAAGGAATCTCGGCTATTTCTATTGCTGCAAAAGCGATTGCACGCATGCCACTCGGGCGTATCGACCGAGAAACGACGGCGAATATTGGTCGTTTTGAAGGTGGACAAGCCACCAATATTGTCTGTGATTATGTAAAAGTTCTCGCAGAAACGCGTTCCCTAAATCAGTCAAAAATGGAAAAACAAGCGGAGATCATGACTCGCGCTTTTGAAGATGCTGCAAACGAATATGGCGGGAAGGCAAACGTACATACTGAATACATGTATCCGGGCTACCGGTTTGACCGTGAGGACCGTGTCGTTCAACTCGCAACAAAGGCAATCGAAGCAATTGGCAGAACGCCGAGACTGCTTCAGAGCGGTGGCGGCAGTGACGCAAATGTAATTTCCGGTCAGGGACTGCCAACCGTAAACCTTGGGGTTGGCTATGAAGAAATTCATACGGTTAAGGAAAAAATTGCAATTGAAGAACTTGTAAAGACAGGTGAACTGGTTCTTGCGTTGATCGAACAGGCAACGAACGAAGGGTAAATCATATCTAAGGACGGAGAATGATGATGGCGAATGCGCGAGTCATTTTTCATGTTGATATGAACAGCTTTTATGCATCAGTGGAAATTGCCAATCACCCTGAATTGAGAGAAAAACCGCTGGCTATTGCCGGCAAAGCGGAGGAACGGCACGGAATTGTCGTAACCAGCAGCTATGAGGCACGAAAAATGGGTGTACGAACGACCATGACGGTTCGCGAAGCGAAGAAAAAATGCCCGCAGCTCATTGTTCGTCATCCTGATTTCGCGCTCTATAGAAGGACATCGGAGCAGCTATTTACACTGTTGAAAGACTATACGAACATTGTAGAGAAAGCCTCCATTGATGAAGGTTATCTTGACGTCAGCAATTGGATTCATCGCAGGCATCCTCTGAACTTGGCAAGTGAGATCCAAAGCCGCATTCGGGAGGAGCTTCATTTGCCATGCAGCATAGGGATTGCCCCCAATAAATTTCTTGCCAAAATGGCATCGAATATGAAAAAGCCAATGGGGATCACCGTGATACGCAAGCGTGAACTTTCGCAAAAGCTGTGGCCGTTACCGATTGGAAAAATGCATGGGGTTGGCCCAAAAACTGAAGAAAAATTCAGTTTAGCGGGGATCAAGACTATCGGCGATTTGGCTGCAAGCAATCCTGATGCTATTGAAAAAAAATATGGAAGAAACGGCAGGCGTCTGCATGACTTTGCAAATGGATGTGACGTGCGTCCGGTTGATCCGGATTCATGGGACCGTTATAAAAGTATTGGTCATTCAATGACTTTACCTCATGATACCGTTGATCTGAAAATGATTTATGAGACGATGCAGCATTTAGCGGGCAAACTTGAGACGAAATTGAAACGGGAGCATGTGGCAAGCTATGAATTGGTTGTCATGATCCGTTATCATGATTGGAAGACAGTGACGCGGCACAAGTCCACCATGCAACCTTTGCGTTCTTGGCAGGAGATCTTGAATCTGGCTTTTTCTGTCTTCCAAGCCAATTGGAGCGGTGAGGCTGTACGGCTTCTTGGGATCACGCTCGCATCGTTTCAAGCGATTAGTGAATCAACAAAACAGCTCGATCTTTTTTCTTATCAGAATGACATTCAGACCGAGGAGCTGGTTGACTTAATTGACCGAATCAATGATCAATTTGGTGAAAATACGCTGCTTCCTGCTACACGTCTTCTGAATAAAAAACATTCCGAGTCTCCGGATTCCGGTTGTTGATCTCTATCTTAAAGAAGGTTCGCATGACAAAGGATGGATAGAATGAAATTTACTTTTTTAGGCACCGGAGCGGGAATGCCGGCGAAGGAAAGAAACGTAACTTCTATGGCACTCAGTTTCCCGGAATACGATGGTGACCTCTGGCTCTTCGATTGTGGTGAGGGAACACAGCGGCAAATTCTCTACACGGCAGTAAAATTAACAAAATTAACGGCAGTTTTTGTAACGCATCTGCATGGAGATCATTTATTTGGCCTTCCGGGCATACTAGGTAGCCGATCGTTTCAAGGTGCTGAACATCCATTGGAACTTATTGGACCAAAGGGATTAAAAGCTTTTGTTGAGACTTCGCTTCAGATTTCAGGGACGCATCTACATTATCCCTTGGTGATTCATGAGATCGACTCAAATGGAAAGGTTTATGAAAATGAACATTTCATTGTTCATGCATGTGAACTGGATCATGGGATTCAGAGTTTTGGTTACAGGATTACCGAGAAGGATCAGCCTGGAGAGCTACTTGTTGATCGGTTGATCGATCTTGGTATTCGACCGGGTCCTATCTATAAAAAAATTAAGGAACAGAGTCAAGTGATCTTGCCTGATGGACGAACTTTAGAGACCGCTCCTTTTATTGGTAAAAAAAAGAAGGGACGCCATGTGGTGGTTTTAGGCGATACGCGGCCGTGTCATGCTGCCCTTAAACTCGCTGCACATGCGGATCTGCTCGTTCATGAAGCAACCTTTAACGGTCAAAGTGCTCGTTTGGCGCATGATTATCATCATTCAACATCAATCCAAGCTGCGGAAATGGCGCAAAAGGCTGAAGTGAAGCAGTTGATTTTGTCTCATTTAAGTTCCAGATATCAGAAAAAAGAACAGCATGAACTCTTAAAAGAAGCCAAATCTGTTTTTAAGCAGACCTATTTAGCGCATGATTTCTGGACTTTTGAATTGCCTTATCAGCAGAGATCTTAATAATAAATAGGGCGGGATTTAGGATCGTAAATGATCACCGAACCGTAGCTTTTAATTGATGATACACAAAAAAAGATTCCCACAGAAGGGAATCTTTTTTTGTGTATCTAATTATTCATTAAGTATTTTAGTTATTTTCCTTCAGTTTCGCCATAGCCGTAAGCGCCGTGTTCGCTGATATCAAGACCCGCTTTTTCAGCTTCCGCGGATACGCGTAGACCGATGGTTGCTTTGATGATTGAGAGTACAATCAAGGAAGCGATCGCTACGAAAGCGAATGCTGCGATTACACCAAGTGCTTGAACGCCTAATTGATAGAGACCGCCGCCGTAGAAGAGGCCCGGTTTGCCGACTCCGGCCAGTTCAACAAGCTTTGGTGCTGCAAAGAATCCGGTAGAAAGTGTACCGATAACACCCGAAATACCATGAACAGAGAATGCGTAAATCGGATCATCGAGTCCTTTGCTTTCAAGGAAGATTGAAGTCCAGTAAGTAAATGCGCCGGCAACAGCCCCGATTACGATTGCTGCCCATGGTTCAACGAACGCACAGGAAGCAGTGATCGCTACGAGTGCTGCAAGCACGCCATTACACATTGCACCGATATCTGCTTTCTTCGATAGGATCATTGCTGCAAACAAAGCACCAAGTGCACCGGCTGCTGCTGCCAGGTTCGTTGTTAAAGCAACATAACCGAAGAACTGGCCATATCCAGAAGTTGCGACTCCTGTAGATACCGTGCTTCCGGCGTTAAATCCAAACCAGCCGATCCAAAGGATGAACGTGCCAAGGAAAACAAAAGGAATACTGTGAGCTGGAATTGTCTTTGCTTTTCCATCAACAAATTTGCCGATTCTCGGTCCAAGGAGAAGTGTGCCGATTAGCGCGGCAGTAGCACCTTGAAGGTGAACGACGGTTGATCCCGCGAAGTCTTGCATACCGAGCGTGCTCAACCAGCCGCCGCCCCATACCCAGTGTCCGACGACCGGATAAATAATGGCAATAAAGACTGTACCAAATATAAAGTAAACTGAAAGCTTCGCGCGTTCTGCAAAGCCGCCCCATGCGATCGCAAGGGAAACAGCGGCAAATGCAAGTTGGAACAAGAAGAAAATAGAGTCATAACCGCTTGGAACACCGCTTAAGAAAAATTTAGAAGTTCCAATGAATGCATTACCTTCACCGAAAGCGATGCCGTAACCAACCGCCCAAAAGACAATTGAGGACAGTGCAAGCGTAATAATTTGCTTACCGGTAATATGGCCTGCATTTTTGCTTTGCAGTGATCCTGCTTCAAGAAATGCAAAACCAGCTTGCATAAGGATAACTAAGATTGCTGCTACCATTACCCATAATGAATCCAAACTTAATGTAATTGCATCTGTTGCTTTCATTAAATGAATGCCCCCTTCTTTATGATGTAGTAATTATAACATACAGTGTCAGTAAAAGTTACAACAAAATATTAAAAATATTCCATTATTTTTGGAAGCCCTTACATTTGCTACAATTTTGTCACTATTAAAATTCTGCCTTGGATTTGTCCAAATCAGAAGATTCCTTTTTCGGATACTGCTTATCGCCAAATTGTTTTGCATTGTTATAAATTCTCTATAATAATAGGAAGGGTAAACGATGCAATAAGCACTAACTTTGAGGTGGAACTTTATGAAATTAAAGAATAAACGCGTTGTCATCACCGGGGCATCGAGCGGACTTGGTAGGGAACTGGCCATTCTGTGCGCCGCCAGAGGTGCGCATATCATTATGCTTGCGCGAAGTATTACAAAAATGAAAACCTTAAAAGATGAAATCGAACAATTAGGCGGCCGTGCTGTTTATGAATCATTAGACATTACTGATGCAGAACAGGTCCATTTAACGTTTCAGGCAATACTGGAAAAATTTAAGCGCATCGATCTGCTGATCAATTGTGCAGGAGTCGGCTATTTTCTACCGCTTACTGAAACGAATACTGAGGAAATTGAGCAAATGATTGCGGTCAATGTGCGCGGACTTATTTATTGCACGCGTGAGGCTGCTCAAGCGATGGAAGCGCAAAAATGCGGCTCCATCGTTATGATTGCTTCTCTTGCGGGGATTATCACGACACCGAAGTCTGTTGTTTATGGCGCAACGAAGCACGCGGTGATCGGTTTTGCGAACGGCGTACGTATGGAACTTGAAAAAGCAGGTGTTCATGTAACGGTTGTGAATCCTGGGCCAATACGTACACCATTCATGAACAATGCGGATCCAACGGGTACATATCGGAAGCGCGTCGACCGATTCATGCTCGATCCGCGCCGCACAGCCGAACGTATTTTGCATGCTGTGAACACGAACAAACGGACATTAAATCTTCCGTGGTATATGGGGATCGGCTCAAAGTTATATCAAATTGTTCCTTCGGTTTTCGAAAGGGTATGCGGTCCTTTTTTACGAATGAAGTGAAAAAGCGGCGAGCAGTCGCATATAAATATTTTGCATCAGAAGTAAAAATAGGGTATGATTATATAGTAAGAAAACGCTTACATTATTGCTGTAAGTGCTATATGACGGGAGGAGTCAGAATGCAAACTGAAGCATCCGCTAAAGACATGACCGTTGGAAAGGCGAAATGGATTTATACGAAAATGCAAGAAATCCGTCAATTTGAAACAGCAGTTCATGATATTTTTGCGAAGGGTGAAATTCCCGGTTTCGTTCACTTGTACGCCGGTGAAGAAGCGGTAGCTGTCGGCGTGTGTGCGCATCTAACGGATAGCGATAGTATTACAAGCACGCACCGCGGTCACGGGCATTGTATTGCCAAAGGCTGTGATTTAGATGGAATGATGGCGGAAATCTATGGCCGATCAACCGGTCTGTGTAAGGGGAAAGGCGGTTCCATGCATATTGCCGACGTTTCTAAAGGAATGCTTGGTGCAAACGGCATTGTTGGTGCCGGACTGCCTTTAGCCATCGGTGCTGGACTTACTGCCAAGGTGAAGAAAACGAAGAATGTCGCTGTATGCTTTTTTGGCGATGGAGCCAGCAATCACGGTACATTCCATGAGGCAGTGAATATGGCAGCCATCTGGAAGCTTCCGGTACTCTTCGTTTGTGAAAATAACGGGTTTGGAGAGGCGTCGACCTTCGACTATGCTGCAGCGGCAGAACGGATTTCAGACTTTGCGAACGTCTATCGAATTGCTGGCGAAACCGTAGATGGAAAAGACTTGTCGGCTGTATATGAAGCCGCAGGCAAAGCGGTAGAACGTGCGCGTAATGGGGAAGGACCGACAATTCTTGAATGCATGACCTATCGCGATTTCGGGCATTTCGAAGGCGATACGCAAACGTATAAAGATGCCGACCAGCAAAAAAAAGCGATGACTGAAGATGATGCCATTGTTCGATTTCAAACCTTTGCAAAGGAAAATGATCTGTTGACTGAGGGAGAGATAAAAACGATCGATAACTCCGTAAAAAAAGCGGTGGAACACGCGATAAAATTCAGTGAAGAAAGTCCGTTTCCTGATGATCACGAAGTGACCACCGATGTTTATGTCTCATACTAATCTAATTGGATCAATCTGGAGGTGCTTGCGATGGCAGTAAAGATGAGTTATTCAGATGCAATTAATGATGCGATTCG
Organism: Sporolactobacillus inulinus; assembly: GCF_006539285.1. Lineage (GTDB taxonomy): Bacteria > Bacillota > Bacilli > Bacillales > Sporolactobacillaceae > Sporolactobacillus > Sporolactobacillus inulinus. The sequence continues at coordinate 8,680 of NZ_BJMS01000072.1, read as the reverse complement.
CTTTGCGATGCGAAAAGATGAAAGCGTTGTCTTGATTGGTGAAGACGTTGCCGGCGGAGCCGAGGTTGATCATCTTCAGGATGAAGGGGCCTGGGGCGGCGTTTTTGGTGTAACAAAGGGAATTGTTGAAGAATTTGGTCGTGACCGTGTGATCGATACACCGATTGCTGAATCCGGTTATATGGGTGCTGCCGTTTCGGCTGCGGTAACCGGTTTGCGTCCGATTTCGGAATTAATGTTTAACGACTTTATCGGTAGCTGTTTGGATGAAGTGATGAATCAGGCGGCCAAGTTCCACTATATGTTCGGCGGCAAAGCCAAGGTTCCGCTGACGATCCGAACAATTGACGGGGCTGGATTCAACGCAGCAGCGCAGCACTCACAAAGCCTTTATGCACTATTCACTCATATTCCGGGGTTGAAAGTTGTGATCCCTTCAAATCCTTATGACATGAAAGGTCTGCTCCTCAATGCGATTTTTGATGATGATCCGGTTATCGTTTTTGAAGATAAAACACTTTATAGTATGAAAGGAGAAGTTGACGAAGGCTTCTATACAATTCCATTTGGAAAGGCGGAAATCAAACGTTCCGGTAAGGATCTAACCATTGTCGGACTTGGAAAACAGGTTTATACCGCCTTGAAGGCAGCCGATCAATTGGCGAAAAAAGGTTTTGAAACGGAAGTGATTGATCCAAGAACTTTGTCTCCGCTTGATGAAGACACCATTATTAAATCGGTGCAGAAGACGGGCCGTCTCATTATTGTCGATGAAGCCTATCCGCGCTGCAGTGCGGCTACCGATATTGCGGCAATTGTTGGCGACAAAGCATTTGATTATCTGGATGCGCCGATTAAACGGGTAACCGCGCCACATGCTCCGGTTCCATTTTCGCCACCACTCGAAAAACTGTATATGCCGACACCTGAGAAGATCATCAAAGCATTCCGAGAAATGGTCGGTGAACATGTATTCTCAGCAATATAAAATTTTCGAACGATAGGATTGGGAGCGTGTGCTCCAGCAAAAGCTTCACATATCCTGACGTTCATCTGAAAGGAGCGAGTGAAAATGGCGGTAGAAATCATCATGCCTAAAATGGGTATGGGTATGGAAGAAGGAACAGTGGTTGAATGGCTGAAACAAAAAGGCGATTCAGTCAAAAAAGGAGAGCCTGTCGTTTCAATCAGTTCAGACAAAATTGAAAAAGATCTTGAAGCACCTGAAGACGGTGTGCTCATTGATATTGAAGCTGAGGCGGATGATGTTGTACCAATCGGACATCCTGTTGGCTATATTGGCGCTCCGGGTGAATCCGTTCAAACAGATCAAGCAAATGCCGCGCAGCCTGCTAAGGAAGAGAAGGACGCTCCAGCTACCGCAACTCCTGCGCCATCCCCGCAAGTGCCGGATGGCGATGAAGAACCGCGGCTTCGGGTATCGCCAGCTGCCCGTCGTTTAGCAAAATCAGCGGGGATTGATTTGGCAACCGTTCAAGGCACCGGTCCGATGGGGAGAATCACAAAAGCGGATGTTGCAGCGGCTCAGATTAAGACAGAACAAGAACCTGTTGTACAAACGAAGGCTGCACCGGCAAGTACTCCGACACCATCGGCAGCACAATCCGCAGGGACAGCCAAAAAAGTGACGGGTATGAGAAAAGTCATTTCGGATCGGATGTTCGATAGTCTTCAACAGACCGCACAGCTCACCTTACAGACTACAGTTGATGTTACCGATTTGATTGCTTTCCAAAAGAAAGCACGAGAAGCTTATCCGATCAATGATGAGGTACGGTTAACGATCACCGACTTTATTGCAAAAGCAGTGATCAATGCGTTGCTTGAACACAAATACATGAATAGTCTCTATGAAGGCGATACGATTACAACCTTCGACCATGTGCATCTTGGTATTGCGGTTGCACTCGATGAAGGCCTTGTCGTACCGGTGATTCGCCAGGCTGATCAAAAATCATTGAGTATGATTTCACGAGAGATTAGAAAAGCAAGTAAGGCCGCGCGCGGCAGCGAATTGAATCAACTCCAGTTGAGTGGATCAACCTTTACGATAACGTCGTTGGGAACTTACGGTGTCGGTTTCTTCACTCCGGTCATTAATCCTCCGGAAGTGGGGATTCTCGGAGTCGGAACGATTACTCAGCAGCCGGTCTATGTTGATGATGAACTGCAAAAGCGCAGGATCATGCCGCTTAGCCTCACCTTTGACCACCGTGCCGTTGACGGCGCGCCAGCAGCAGCATTCCTGGCAGCGGTTAAAGCAAATTTGCAAGCGCCTTTTAAACTCGTTTTATAAGAAACTTAAGATTAATCAATCAAGAGGGTGTCTCAAAGTCCGTTTTCACTTTGAGGCACCCTCTTAGAGGTATAAATGATGAATCTAGCACGCAGGTGCAAGTCTCCTGCCGGTCATGGTCTGTGTCGATATGAATGCCGTCAGAAATGAGACGGAACATGTTTATAGGGAGAGTGACAATGCGTCCCGCATCATAGTAATTATCCATATAAAATCTATTTATATTGGATAATCATTTGAAAAGTAGGGTACAATGATAGCGTAGCATCGATATTTTTTGGAAGAGAAGATAGGGGAATTTTAATGCCAAACTCAAAATACTTTCGCTTTGCGGTATGGGTTCTGATCACTCTAGTAATCTTAATGGTTGGTTCAAAACTAACATTTATTTTACAACCGTTAGGAGTGCTGTTTACTTCACTTGCTACACCGCTGATTATTTCAGGACTTCTTTATTATTTGCTCCGCCCGCTTGTACGCGGATTGGTTCATCTAAAGATACCGAAAGTGATCGCCATCCTAATCATTTATTTAGCCGGTATTGGATTGATTACACTTCTTGTTCTCTATTTTGGCCCGCTCTTGTATAATCAATTTTTGTCATTGATAACAAGTATGCCGGCATTAGTCCAGCAACTGAGTGAACAACTGGTAAACTTTCAGAAAAGCGATACATTTTTTAAATTGCACTTAGATCAAATTCCATACCTTGATTTTGCCAACCGATTTTCCCGTTCATTATCCACCATTGCGACATCAATCGGAAATAATGTATTAACGATTATCCAATCGATCACGGGCACGGTATTAATCATTGCGACAATACCATTTATTTTGTTCTACTTTTTAAAAGACAGCGACCGAATGTTCCGGGGATTGATGAAATTTATTCCTGACGAGCATCAAGAAAAAGCACGTGAAATTTTGACCGATATGGATGCAACGCTGAGCGGGTACATACAGGGACAGATGATTGTACTGCTCTTCGATTTTGTTTTTATTTATATATGGTATTTGATTATCGGGCTAAATTACTCGCTTGTCCTTGCTCTTGTCATTCTATTTACGAATGTTATTCCGTTTATCGGTTCGTTCATTGCGACAATACCTGCTGTTATCGTTGCTTTTATTCAGTCCCCTGTTTTAGCAATCTACGTTATTGTTGGCGTGACTGTTGTCCAGCAAATTGAAGGAAATGTGATTTCACCGCTTGTGATGGGAAGAAAGCTGGACATACATCCGCTGACGATCATCTGTTTGCTGCTCGTTGCCGGAAATTTAGCGGGAATTGTTGGCATGTTACTTGCTATTCCTGTATACGCAGTATGCAAAGTGATTATCACACGTCTATATAAGCTGTTCCAGTTGCGCAAACAATAAGCTTTGGATTGTGTAGAATGAGACGCACTATGATCGAACTGATCGAACCTCTATAACACACGACACGAAGGAGGCGGATTCATGGGTTATATTCAGAAGCTGCGTGAAAGGATTGGGCACCAACCGTTAATCTTGGTTGGTTCCGTCGCTCTAATTACTGATCATCAGAATCGATTATTATTGCAAAAACGGAACTATCCGAAAGAAAGCTGGGGGCTGCCTGGAGGACTTATGGAGTTGGGGGAATCCGCGGAAGAGACGGCAGCTCGCGAGGTTAAGGAAGAAACCGGTTTGACGGTGAGCGGCCTTAAACTTTTCGATGTCTATTCGGGGGTACGCACCCCTGCGGTGGCTGAAAACGGAGATCAATATTATCCGGTAACGATTGCATACAAAGCTCAGTCCTTTGAAGGGCAGTGGATGATCGATCCGAGTGAATCGGAAACGTTCGAATTCTGCGGCAAAGACGAGCTACCAAGTAACTTGTTAAAAAATCAGTTGAAAATTATTGAGGATTATTTCAGTTGTGACAAAAAACACTAAAAAAAGCAATGATCTGCATGTTGGTTACGGATCATTGCTTTTTTCTTATCCTCTTTTCGTTAGTCATCGACAGCCGTTTCAAGAGCGATGTGGATCATATCGTTAAAGGTCGTCTGTCGTTCTGCAGCTGTAGTGTCCGGTTCATCTGAGAATATATGATCGCTGACGGTGAGAACAGTCAGCGCTTGAACGCCGTATTTTGCTGCTAATGTGTAAAGCGCCGATGTTTCCATCTCAACAGCAAGGACGCCGTATTCCCCTAATTTCTTGACGAGTTCCATACTGTCGCGGTAGAAGACATCAGCAGAAAGTACATTACCGGCGCGCAGCGGTACACCAAGTTTTTTCCCAACCGTATACGCCTTATGGAGCAGCGAAAAGTCTGCAGTTGGCGCAAAGTTGATTTCTGGAAAGATGCCGCGATTAACCGCTGAATCTGTCGTTGCCGACATTGCGAGAATGACGTCCCGAACATGAATCCCTTTCTGGACACCGCCGCAGGTACCGACGCGGATTAGTTTTTTAACGCCATAATCACGAATCAGCTCGTTAACATAAATAGAAATAGACGGAATACCCATTCCTGTCCCTTGAACAGAGATACGTTTTCCCTTATAGCTCCCTGTAAAACCGAGCATGCCGCGGACGTTATTGTATTGCTTTGCGTCCTTAAGATAGGTTTCCGCAATATATTTTGCACGTAAAGGATCACCGGGAAGCAGAATGCGATCAGCAATCTCACCGGACTTTGCATCAATATGTATGCTCAAAATGTAGTCCTCCTTAACTGGATCATATCAAATTCATCTTATTCTAACATGTCACGTCAAAAGAAGGAAAATTCATAACTCATAGAGTTCAAGCGGCAAATCATCGGGGTCTCTAAAAAAAGTAAAACGTTTCTTTGTAAAGGGATCCACACGAATCGCTTCGGTTGCCACACCTTTTGCGCTCAGCATGTGAACCGACGCCTCGATGTCTTGAACGGCAAATGCTAAATGTCTGAGTCCGGATGCTTCCGGATGGGTGGGACGTTTGGGAGGGTTTGGAAAAGAGAACAGCTCGATTTGAGCGCCGCTGTCGCCGACAGCAAGATCCAATTTATACGAATCGCGTTCCTGCCGATAGGTTTCGTGGATCACCTTCAGTCCTAAAACAGAAACATAAAATTGCTTGGATCGTTCGTAATTCGTACAAATGACGGCACAATGATGAATCGAATGAACAGACATGACAATCAACTCGTTTCATAAATTATTTTGCTATTAGTATAGCAAAAAGTGTTCCATGTGTAGTGAATAAGATAAGATACGATTGACAGTACATCGGAAAATGATGATACTGAACATAGAAACGATGTTACCTGTATTCACTGATTTCAGGCAGTTTTCTTGGGAAAGAAGAGGTGAGTCAGACTTGGGGAAAGACATAGTGCATCACGAAAAAAAGGATCATCATGTTCATCACCATGCAGCGAATCAAAGGGCGCTATTGATCAGTTTTATCATCATAAGCGGGTTTATGATCGTCGAGGCGATTGGCGGCTATGTGAGCGGCAGTTTGGCGCTGCTTTCTGATGCGGGACATATGCTCAGTGACGCAATTTCACTCGGTTTAAGCTATACAGCCATCTTAGTTGGCAATCGAGCTTCGGTTAATAATCGTAAAACGTTTGGTTATAAACGGTTTGAAATTCTTGCAGCTTTATTTAATGGTGCTTTATTATTGTTGATCTCGGTTTGGATCGTCGTTGAGGCAATCTCACGGATTAACGCGCCTGTCGAGGTCGCAAGCTTTGAAATGATGGTGATCGCTTGTATCGGTCTTTTAGTCAATCTTGTTGTTGCACGGGTCTTGCATGGCGGCTCGGAGGATAACCTCAATGTTCATAGCGCATTCTTACATGTGCTTGGCGACCTGCTTGGTTCGCTCGGTGCGATTGCTGCAGCGGTGCTGATTTTTCTGTTTGGGTGGAATCTTGCAGATCCGATTGCAAGTATTGTTGTTTCACTGATCATTATTAGAAGCAGCTGGAGCATTTTAAGGGATTCGATTAATATCCTGATGGAGGCAAAGCCGGATCATCTTGATATCGAAAAGATACGCCAAGAAATCACAGCAATTGATGGCGTTGATGGGATTCATGATCTGCATATTTGGACGATCACTTCCGAATTTTTGTCGCTCAGCTGTCATTTGACAGCAAAGGATGGTGTGGATCGCGATGAATTGCTGCGACGCGTCGAAGCACTACTTTCACATTATCGACTGGATCATTCAACCATTCAGATTGAGAGTGTTCATTTCAATACCTGCCGATCGGATTGTGCCCACCACGGGCATCATTGACCCATGTCGGCTTTGCTTAAAGTCGGAAAATCTCATCGTGCAAGCGTAAACTATGCGGACGGGGTAAAACCGTTCGCATGTCGTGTAAGGAAAGAAAGTTAGATTTGCGATTTGCTGACGCTAGATGAGCTGAAAGACCGTTCGAGCACAAGGCTGATGGAAACAAGTCGCTTGCAGAGCGGCAATAAGGACCTGAGCTTTTTTCTCCTTAGCGACTCATGATAAAGTATCGTTATTCACAAAAAACGGAGGGATTGCTGATGCGTAAAGATGCATTGCTGATCATTGATATGAGTAATGATTTTGTCCATGATCAAGGAGGGCTGAGTGCTGGGAAACCGGCTCAAAAAATTGTCCCTTTTATCGTGGAGCTTGCCGATCAATTCAACGAAATGGGAAAGCCGATTTTCTTTTGCATGGATGCGCATGAACCCAATGATGCTCATTTTAAACTCTGGCCGGTTCACAATGTGAAAGGAACATGGGGGGCACATCTCTATGGCTCGCTAGGCGAATGGTATGCCACTCATAAGCAGGAACAGAAGGTTCACTTTATACCGAAACCTGAATATGACGCATTTATCCGAACCAATCTCGATCAACTGCTGAAGGAATATAAGGTTGATACTGTTCATTTGGTTGGGGTCTGCACGGATATTTGTGATTTTTTGACCGCGTACGGTGCCTATTCAAGAGGGTACGCGACCATTGCGTACAAAAAAGGTATGGCTACGTTCACAGATCAGCATGAACGATTTCTCGCGCATATGCATGCAATTTTAAAACAACAATCATTGACTAAAACGGAGGCGGATCACGTGACAAAAAGATGCGAAGACGTGAAACAGCGCTGTTCATGGGTAAGCACCGATCCCGATTATGTTGCCTACCATGACTTTGAATGGGGGCGTCCCACGTATGATTCTCAGGAATTGTTTGAACTGCTTTGTCTTGAAGGCATGCAGGCAGGATTAAGCTGGATTACGATATTGAAACGACGCAGCAGTTTCAGACAGGCGTTTGATCGCTTCGATCCGAAATGTATGTCCGCTTATTCGGAGCAAAAAATCGAACATTTGATGAAGAATAAGGGCATCATTCGCAACCGCTTGAAGATTAAAGCAATGATCACGAATGCGCAAATGTATTTAGCGCTTGAAAAACAGCAATCATTCAGTGATTTTCTATGGTCCTTCACCGGAGGTACACCGACCGTTCATCATTACAAAGAAGCAGAAGCGATCCCGACATCGAGCAATGAATCGCTTCTGATGAGCAAAGCGCTGAAAAAGCGAGGATTTAAATTCGTGGGTGAAACTATTTGTTATGCATTCATGCAAGCATCAGGCATGGTGAATGATCATGAAACCGGCTGCTTCTGCTACGCCAAATGTCTTCCCGCGCAAAATAAAGTGAATTAATTAAAATTTCGGATTGCCGGGACACATAGAACGATTGCAATGAGCAGAAGCGATACGACGCTGAGTGTCATCATTGCTGAGATACCGCCAACAGCCTCAGAGAACCAGCCGGTAAATAAATAGCCGACAGGAATCAAAGCGAAAGATCCAAGCATGTCGATGCTGGCAACACGTCCAAATGCTTCTGGTTCAACCAGTTCCTGAAGGCTGGTTTCCCAAATCAAGCCGAATGCCATGCTTCCGAAACCTTCGACAGTCATCAAGAGTGCGAGGATGATCGGATGTTCAATAAATGTCATGATGATAAATGAAAGGGCACCGATCGCGATCCCTAGGTAGCCAATCAGACCACGGTGTGTCCAGGCCTTTCGCATTCCGAAAATAAAGGCTGCACTTGCTGCGCCAACGGCTTGACCGGACATGATAAAACCATAGACATAAGTTGGAAAATGGTGATGGACGTTCAGCAGCCATGGAAGGATAATTACCGTCACCCCGTTCGTGCAAAGATTCAAAAAGCAGAATGCAAGAATGGTGACCCAGAGCCAGGTCGTCTGTTTGATCACGGAAACACCACCGAAACAATTACGGAGAAAAGAAACTTTCGTTTCGTTCCGGTCTGTTTTATGTATTTTCCCTTCCTTTGTTAGAAACTGGAGAGTGAAAAGTT